>DATBLN010000021.1:0-43806 GCA_036555345.1 Steroidobacteraceae bacterium | reverse complement strand
GGCGCTCGCGCCCGGGTACGGCCCGAACAGCCGCCCCGGCACGCGGCGGCTGCCGCGGTAGAAGGAGAGCCGCGGGAACTCGTGCGCCGACAGGTGCACGTACGGGAAGCTCTTGTCGTCGCGCAGGATGACGTTGAAGCGCGGCCGGTGGCGCTTGATCAGGTTGTGCTCGAGCAGGAGCGCCTCGGTGTCGGAGTTCGTCACCGTGACCTCGATGCCCGCGATGAGCCGCACCAGCGCCTGCACCCTGGGCTGCAGCTGGTCCGCGCGGAAATAGGAGCCGACACGCGCCTTCAGGCTACGCGCCTTGCCGACGTAGAGGATTTCGCCTTGCGCATCCAGCATGCGGTAGACGCCGGGCCGCGCGGGCAGCGTGCCGATGAAGGCCTTGGGGTCGAATGCGCTCACCGTGGCATGGTGTCCCTGAACTCAGCCGCCAAGCAAGTGCCGCGCCCGGGTGAAGACGCGGCGGAACATCACGGGGGTAAGTCGGCGCGTATTCGTGTTGTAGCGGCTGCAATGATAGGAGTCGAGCAGCCGGCGCCCGCCCGGCAGCGCGTGCTCCGCGCCATGCGCGAATCGGGACCGCGCCGCCGGCAGGCCGAGGGCGCGCAATACGGCCGCGTGCGCGACGGCGCCGAGCGCCACGACGACGCCGCCCGGCGCGAGCGCCGCGAGCTCGGCGGCGAGGAACGGGTTGCAGCGGCGCACTTCCGCCGGCAGCGGGCGATTGGCCGGCGGCAGGCACTTGACCGCGTTCGTGATGCGGCAGGCGCGCATTCGCAGGCCGTCGCGCGCGGAGAGGGACGCCGGACGGGAGGCGAAACCGTGCTCGTGCAGCGTGCGGTACAGCAGGATGCCGGCATGGTCGCCCGTGAACGGGCGGCCCGTGCGGTTCGCGCCGTGCAGCCCGGGTGCGAGGCCGACGACGAGCAGCCGGAAGCGCCTGTTGCCGAATGGCGGGACCGGGGCGCAGTGATAGTCCGGACGCACGGCCCGGACGGCGTCGAGGTGACGGGCGAGCCGCGGGCAGCGGCGGCAATACGGGTCGAAGGACTCGCCCGCCGGCTCCATCAGCGCGCCTTCTTGAACTGCGCCTCTTCGGTCGAGCCCTTCATCGCGGTGATGGACGACGCGCCTGCGGTCACAGTCTGCGTCACGTCGTCGAAATAGCCGGCGCCCACCTCCCGCTGGTGCTTGGTCGCCGTGTAGCCATGCGCCTCCGCCGCGAACTCGGCCTGCTGGAGCGCGACATAGGCGGTCATCTGGGAATCGCGGTATCCGCGCGCGAGCTCGTACATCGAGAAGTTGATCAGGTGGAAGCCCGCCAGCGTGATGAACTGGAACCGGTAGCCCATCGCCGCAAGCTCGCGCTGGAACCTCGCGATGGTCGCATCGTCGAGCTTCTTCTTCCAGTTGAACGATGGCGAGCAGTTGTAGGCCAGCAACTTTCCCGGGTGCTGGCGGTGAATGCCCTCGGCGAACTGCTTCGCCTCGTGCAGGTCGGGCGCGGCCGTCTCGCACCAGACGAGGTCTGCGTAGGGTGCATACGCGATCCCGCGCGCGATCGCCTGGGCGATGCCGGCGCGAACCGGGAAGAACCCCTCGCTGGTGCGTTCCGGCGACGCCAGGAAGGCGCGGTCGCGCTCGTCCACGTCGGAGGTCAGGAGCGAAGCCGCCTCGGCGTCGGTGCGCGCGACCAGCACGGTCGGCACGCCGCAGACGTCGGCCGCGAGGCGGGCCGCGCAAAGCTTGTTGATCGCGTCCTGGGTCGGGACCAGGACCTTGCCGCCCATGTGTCCGCACTTCTTGGCGCTCGAGAGCTGGTCCTCGAAATGCACGCCCGCGGCGCCCGCGTCGATCATGGCTTTCATCAGCTCGAAGGCATTCAGCACGCCGCCGAAGCCCGCTTCGGCGTCCGCGACGATGGGCTGCATCCAGTCGATGGAATCATCGCCCTCGGCGTGGCAGATCTGGTCCGCGCGGCGCAGCGTGTTGTTGATGCGCCGGACCACGGCCGGCACCGAGTCCGCCGGATACAGCGACTGGTCCGGGTACATCTCGCCGGCGAGGTTGGCATCGCCCGCGACCTGCCAGCCAGAGAGATAGATGGCCTTGAGGCCCGCCCGCACCTGCTGCATGGCCTGGTTGCCGGTGAGAGCGCCGAGCGCGTTCACGAACGGCAGCTCCTGCAGGTAGCGCCACAGCTTCTCCGCGCCCAGGCGCGCGATCGAATGCTCGACCTGCACGGTTCCGCGCAGGCGCACCACGTCGGCGGCGCCATAGGGTCGTACGACGCCCTTCCAGCGCGGACTGGACTTCCAGACTTTTTCGATCTCGGCGGCGGTCTGCAGGGTCATGGACTCTCCGGGGTCAGTCGATGTCGCGATAGGCGACGAGGGTCAGGAAGGGCTCGAAGCCGGGATTCGACGTCAGGGCGTCCAGCAGCTCCGCGGCGCGCGCATAGTGCCCGGAGGCGAATGCCGGCCCGTCGACCTCGTCGCGGATGCGGGCGAGCTGGGCGGCGATCTCGGCGCGCACCAGCGCGATCGTGACCGCGGTGCCGTCCTCCGTGCGGCTGCCGTGCCGCACCCATTGCCAGAGCTGGGCGCGCGAGATCTCGGCGGTCGCCGCGTCCTCCATGAGGTGGTGGATCGGCACGCAGCCGTTGCCGCCCAACCACGCGGCCAGGTAACGGATGCCCACGTCGATGTTGTTGCGAAGCCCGGCCATCGTGATGGCGCCCGGCGGGACCCGCAGCAGGTCCGCGGCCGCCACCTGCACGTCCTCGCGCAGGCGCTGCAGGTTGTTCGGGCCGGGCATCAGGCGGTCGAAGACCTCGCGCGCGACGGCGACCAGGCCCGGGTGCGCGACCCAGGTGCCGTCGTGTCCGTCGCCCGCCTCGCGCTCCTTGTCCGCGCGCACGCGGGCGAGCGCCTGTTCGTTCGCCACCGGATCGCCCTTGATCGGGATCTGCGCCGCCATCCCGCCCATCGCGAAGGCGCCGCGGCGGTGGCAGCTGCGGATCACGAGCTGCGAGTAGGAGCGCAGGAAGTGCGACGTCATGGTGACGCTGCCGCGGTCGGGCAGCACGAAGTCCGCGCGGCGGCTGAATTTCTTGATGAAGCTGAAGATGTAGTCCCAGCGGCCGCAGTTGAGCCCGACGATCCAGTCACGCAGCTCCCACAGGATTTCGTCCATCTCGAACGCGGCCGTGATGGTCTCGATCAGCACCGTGACCTTGACCGTGCCGCGCGGGAGGCCGAGGGTGCGCTCGGACTGGTCGATGACCTCAGCCCACAGGCGTGCCTCGAGGTGGCCCTCGAGCTTGGGCAGGTAGTAGTACGGTCCGGTGCCGCGGCGCAGGAGCTCCGCGGCGTTGTGGAAGAGGTAGAGGCCGAAGTCCACGAGCGCGCCTGGCACCGGCCGGGCGTCGCGCTCCCAGTGCTTCTCCGGCAGGTGCCAGCCGCGCGGGCGCACGAGCAGCACGGCCGTGCGGTCATTCAGGCGGTAATGCTTCCCCTCCGGGCTGGTGAAGGCGATGGTCCGTCGCACCGCCTCGATCAGGTTCTGCTGCCCCTGGACCACGTTCTCCCAGGTCGGGCACAGCGAGTCCTCGCAGTCGGCCATGAACACATTGGCGCCGGAGTTGAGCGCGTTGATGACCATCTTGCGCTCGGTGGGCCCGGTGATCTCGACGCGGCGGTCCTGCAGGTCCTGCGGGATCGCGCCGACGCGCCAGTCCGCCTCGCGGACCGCCCGCGTCCCGGCCAGGAAATCCGGCAGCGCTCCCGCGTCGAACTCCGCCTGGCGCGCCGCGCGTCGCGCCAGCAGCTCGTCGACCGCGGGCGCGAATCGCGCGGCCAGGCCGTCCACGAAGGCAACCGCCCCGGGGCTCAGGACGTCGCGGGATTGCGGCTGGACGACGCTCGCCATCAGCGCGACCGGTGGCGCGCGATCAGCATCGCGAGTTCGAGCGCCTGCTCGTAGTTGAGCCGGGGGTCCACGTTCGTGCGATAGGCGCGCGCGAGATCGACGTCCGCCAGGCCGCGCGCGCCGCCCGTGCACTCGGTCACGTCGTCGCCGGTCAGCTCGAAGTGCACGCCGCCGAGGATGGAGCCCGCCTCCTCGTGGATGCGGAACGCGGATTCCACCTCCGCGAGGATGTTCTCGAAGCGGCGCGTCTTGACGCCCTGCGGCGTGGTCTCGCTGTTGCCATGCATCGGGTCGCAGACCCACAGCACCTGCCGCCCGGAATCGCGCACGGCACGGATCATCTGCGGCAGGGCCGACTCGATGCGCGAGGAGCCGAAGCGGTGGATCAGCGCCAGGCGGCCCGGCTCGTTGCCGGGATTGAGGATCCGCACCAGCTCCTGCACGGTCGCGCCATCGGCGCCCTCGCCCACCTTGATGCCGACCGGGTTCGCAATGCCGCGGAAGTACTCGACGTGCGCGCCGCCGGGCGTCGCGGTGCGCATGCCGATCCACGGCATGTGCGTCGAGAGGTTGTACCAGCGCTCGCGGCGCCTGAGGTAGCGCGTCTGCGCCTGCTCGTAGAGCAGGTGCAGGCCCTCGTGGCTCGCGTAGAACCGGACCTGGCCCGCCTCGTGCACGGGCGACCCCGAGATCGTCTCGTAGAAGTCGAGCGAGTCGGTGATCGAGTCGATGATCCGCTGATAGGCGTCCTTGAGCTTCGCGTGCTTGAGGAAGTCGAGGTTCCAGTACTCCGGGTGGTGCAGGTCGGCGAAGCCGCCGTCCACCAGCGCGCGCACGAAGTTGAGCGTGAGTGCCGCGCGCTCGTAGCCGCGCAGCAGGAGCTCGGGATCGGGTTCACGGGCGACGGCGTCGAACGCGGCGCGGTTCACGATGTCGCCGCGATAGGACGGCAGCGTCACGCCGTCGCGCGTCTCGGTGTCGGCCGAGCGCGGTTTCGCGTACTGGCCGGCGATGCGCCCCACGCGGATCACCGGCTTCTTGAGCCCGTGCAGCAGCACGACGCTCATCTGCAGCAGGATCTTCAGCTTGCGGGTGATCGTGTCCGATTCGCAGTCGGAGAAGCCCTCGGCGCAGTCGCCGCCCTGCAGCAGGAATCGCTCGCCGCGCTGCGCCGCCGCCAGTTCATCCTTGAGCTGGTCCACTTCCCAGGAGACGACCACCGGCGGCAGCCGCGCGAGTTCCTCGAGCACGCTCGCGAGGCGCGTCGCGTCCGCGTAGCGCGGTTGCTGAGACGCCGGCCGTTGCTGCCAGCTGCTCGGGCTCCATTCGGCCACTTTCACGGCGGGATGCATGTGCTCGTTCATCGTACACGGATTCGCTGCAGTGCAAAAATGGCGCGCGGCAGGGGTGGTTTATGTGCAGCGGAATAGGCAGAATGCGCCACCCCTTTTGTCGGACATTCTTATGCATCGCGTACTCGTCCTGGGCGCCGGCAAGATCGGCGGCCTGATCGCGGGACTGCTGGCGGACGCCGGCGACTACCAGGTCCAGCTCGCGGACGTCAGCCTGGATGCCGCCCGTGGTACGGCCCGCGCGCACGGCAGGCGCAACCTGACTGCCCATGGCCTCGACGCCACGGACGCGCAGGCGCTGGAACGGCACGTCCGTGACCATCGCCCGGGCGTCGTCATCTCGTCGCTGCCCTTCCACTGCAATCCGGGGGTTGCGAGGGCCGCCCGGCAGCACGGGCTGCACTACTTCGATTTGACGGAAGATGTCGAGGTGACGCGCGCGGTGCGCGCGCTCGCCGAGGGCGCCTCGACCGCTTTCGTGCCGCAGTGCGGGCTCGCGCCCGGCTTCATCTCGATCGCCGCGAACGAGCTGATCGGCCATTTCGACGAGCTCCGCAGCGTCAAGCTGCGCGTCGGCGCCCTTCCCCAGCACCCGAACAACGTCCTGAAGTACTCGCTGACCTGGTCCACCGAGGGCCTGATCAACGAGTACGGCAATCCCTGCCTCGCGATCGCGGACCGGCGCCTGATCGAGGCCGCGCCGCTCGAGGGCCTCGAGGAGATCGAGATCGACGGGACCCTCTACGAGGCGTTCAACACCTCGGGCGGCCTCGGCTCGCTCGGCGAGACCTGGGGCGAGCGCTGCGAGGTGATGAACTACAAGACGATCCGCTACCCCGGTCACTGCGAGCAAGTGCGCCTGCTCATGAACGACCTGAAGCTCAACCAGGACCGCGCGACGCTCAAGCGCATCCTGGAGAACGCCGTGCCGCAGACCCTGCAGGACGTCGTCATCCTCTATGTCGCGGTGTGCGGCCGGCAGGACGGCGAGCTGCGCGAGGAGAACTACGTCAACAAGGTGTATCCACAGGAGATCGCGGGCCGCCTGTGGTCCGCGATCCAGGTGACGACGGCCGCGGGCGTCACGGCGGTCGTGGACCTCGTGCTGAGGCATCCGGAGCGCTACCGCGGCTTCGTGCGCCAGGAGCAGTTCCGTCTGCCGGAGATCCTCGCCAACCGCTTCGGGGCCTGGTACGCGCAGGGCGGCGACAAGGCGGTGTCGGCGCGCCTGGTGGTGGAAGGCACGGCGGGGCGGCAGAAGAGCCTCGCGGGAGCAGGACGATGAAGACCTCCGACATCCTCGCGGGACTCGGCCTCGCCGCGGTCAATGACGGCGCCTGGTCGGGCGCGTGGCATGCCGACGCCGGCGCGAAGACGGCCGAATCGGTCAATCCGGCAAGCGGCGAGGTGATCGCAAAAGTGCGCACCGCCGGCGCGAAGGACTACGACCGCGTGCTGGCGAGCGCGAGCGATGCATTCCGGGCCTGGCGCATGGTGCCGGCGCCCCGCCGCGGCGAGGCGGTCCGGCAGGTGGGCGAGGCGCTGCGCGCCTCCAAGGACCTGCTCGGCAGCCTCGTGAGCCTCGAGATGGGCAAGATCAAGACCGAGGGCGACGGCGAGGTGCAGGAAATGATCGACATCGCCGACTTCGCGGTCGGGCAGTCGCGCATGCTCTACGGCCTCTCGATGCATTCGGAACGGCCCCAGCACCGGATGTTCGAGCAGTGGCATCCGCTCGGCGTGGTCGGCGTCATCTCCGCGTTCAACTTCCCCGTGGCGGTGTGGTCCTGGAACGCGTTCCTGGCGGCGGTCTGCGGCGACGTCACCGTGTGGAAGCCCTCCCACCACACGCCGCTGTGCGCGATCGCGGTGCAGCGCATCTGCAACCGGGTGATGGAGCGCCTGTCGCTGCCGCCGATCTTCCAGCTGCTGATCCCGGCGGACAACGCGCTCACGACGCAGCTCGTCGAGGACCGCCGCGTGGCGCTCGTGAGCTTCACGGGCTCGACGCCGATCGGCCGCCAGGTCGGGCAGAAAGTCGCCGCCCGCCTCGGCCGCAGCCTGCTCGAGCTCGGCGGCAACAACGCGATCCTCGTGGACGAATTCGCGAACCTCGACCTGGCGGTGCCCGCGATCGTGTTCGGCTCGGTCGGCACGGCCGGCCAGCGCTGCACGACCACGCGCCGGCTGCTGGTGCACCGGTCGCGGGTGGCGGAGCTCGAGCGGCGCCTGGTCTCGGCCTACCGGCAGGTGCGCATCGGCAACCCGCTGGAGGCCGGCGTGCTGATGGGACCGCTGGTGGACGGCTCCGCCGTGCGCCGCTTCGAGGCGGCGGTCGCCGACGCCCGCGCCCAGGGCGGCGAGGTCCTCTGCGGCGGCGGCGTGCGCCCGGGCCCGGGCTTCTTCGTCGAGCCGACGATCATCCGCGCGCGCAACGACATGCCCGTCGTGCGACACGAGACCTTCGCCCCCATCCTGTACCTGATCCCGTGCGAATCGCTCGACGAGGCGATCGCGTTGCATAACGACACCGACTACGGCCTGTCGTCGGCGATCTTCACCGACCGGCTGCAGCACGCGGAGCGCTTCCTGTCGGTCGCAGGCAGCGACTGCGGCATCGCGAACGTCAATATCGGCACCTCGGGCGCCGAGATCGGCGGCGCCTTCGGCGGCGAGAAGGACACCGGCGGCGGCCGCGAGGCCGGCTCGGACTCCTGGAAGACCTACATGCGCCGGCAGACCAACACGGTCAACTGGTCGAGCGAGCTGCCGCTCGCCCAGGGCATCAGGTTCGACCTGGGCTGAGCGCGCGCACGGCGTCGCGATAGAGGATCTGGATGTAGCGCTCGGCGGTGATGAACTGCCAGGCGAGCGTTCCGTCGTAGTCCGCGAACGGCTTCTCCGCGAGCACCTCCTCGAGCGTGCGGCCGGCCTTCACGCGCTCGCGCATGCGGTCGCGCGTGGCGACGAGCAGCGCCCGGTAGGCCGCCAGTCCCCGGCGGTCCGTCACCTGGCCGTGTCCGGGGATGACCCGCGTGCCGTCGTCGGCGAGCGCCAGCATCCGGTCCACGGCGGCGATCACGCCGTCCACCGTGCCGCCGGAATCCAGGTCCACGAACGGGTACATGGCGTGGAACACCAGGTCGCCGGTGTGGATCACGTTCGCCTTGCGGAAATGGATGAAAACGTCCCCGTCGGTATGGGCGTGGCCGACGTGGATCCCGCGCAGCTCGTCGCCGTTGACGTGGAGCGAGAGGTTGTCGCTGAAGGTGACGACCGGCAGCGCGCCCACCGGCGACGGCGGCGTCGTGCGCTTGAAGAACTCGCTGAACTGCTCGGTGCTCATGCGCGCGCGGACATGGTCGTGCGCGACGATGACCGAGCCCTTGGCGGCGAGGTTCTCGTTGCCCCCGGTGTGGTCGCCGTGCCAGTGCGTGTTGATCACGAAGCGGGGCGTCGAAGGATCGACCTCCGCGAGCGCTTTCTCGACAGCCGGCGTCATGTTGGCGTACTGGTCGTCGATCAGGAACACCCCGTCGGGGCCGGCGGAGACGCCGATGTTGCCGCCGTTGCCGTAGATGACCCAGACCCCGGGCGCCACGGGCTCCGCCCTGGCCAGCGGTTCCGGCTGGGCCTGGGCAGCAGCCGCGGCCGCGGTGAGCGCAAGAGTCGCGCCGATCACGAATCTCGACATGTCGCCTCCCGGTTCGTCGTCGGATGCCCTGCTATGATAAACGCCTGTCACGGGGGATTTCCGGATGCCGTCGCCCCGCCGCCCGGCCGGTCTGCTGGCCGCACTGTCCGCCTGGATGCTCGCGACGACCGCGGCCGCCGCCGCGCCCGCCGCGGGGCCGGCGGTGCTGGTCGAGATCAAGGACGCGATCGGCCCCGCCACCAAGGACCATTTCCTGCATGCGCTGGAACATGCCGAGGACGTCGGCGCCACCGTGCTCGTGCTCCAGCTCGACACGCCGGGCGGGCTCGACGCCGCGATGCGCGACATGATCCAGGGCATCCTCGCCTCCGAGGTGCCGGTCGTGACGTACGTGGGCCCGTCGGGCGCGCGCGCGGCGAGCGCCGGCACCTTCATCCTCTACGCCAGCCACGTCGCGGCCATGGCGCCCGGCACCAACCTGGGCGCGGCGACGCCCGTTCCGATCGGCGGCTCGCCGCCGGCGGACGACCAGGACGGCGGCAGGGATGGCGGCGATGCGAAGGACGGCGAGCCGGAGAGGAAGGCGCCGCCGGCGGGGACGGCCTCCGACCGCAAGGCGGTCAACGACGCGATCGCCTACATCCGGAGCCTCGCGGACCTGCGCGGGCGCGACCCGGAGTTCGCGGAGGCCGCCGTGCGCGAAGCCGCGAGCCTGCCCGCGCAGCAGGCGCTCGAGCGCGGCGTGATCGACCTGATCGCAGCCGACGTGCCCGCGCTCCTGGCCGCGCTCGACGGGCGCGAAGTCAGGATGCCGCAGGGAACCCGCACGCTCGCGACGACCGGGGCGGTCGTCGAACGCGTCGAGATGACCTGGCGGACCTCGCTGCTCGCCGTGCTGACCAACCCGCTGGTCGCCTACGGCCTGCTGATCATCGGCCTCTATGGCCTGATGTTTGAGGGCTACAACCCCGGCGCCATCCTGCCGGGCGTGATCGGCGCCATCTGCCTGCTGCTCGGCCTGTACGCGCTGCAGGTGCTGTCGGTGAATTTCGCGGGCCTCGCGCTCGTGGTGCTCGGCGTCGGCATGATGATCGCCGAGTTCTTCGTGCCGAGCTTTGGCGCACTGGGATTCGGCGGGCTGGTCGCCTTCGTGATCGGCTCGGTCGTGCTCATGGACATGGACACGCCGGGCTTCGAGTCGAGCCGCGGCCTCATCGGCGGCATCGCGACCTTCGCCGGCGCGGCCATGCTGGGCACCATGTACCTCGCGCTGCGCGCGCGCAAGCGGCCGGTGGCGACCGGCACGGAGCAGCTGGTCGGCGACTATGCCGAGGCGGTCAGGGATTTCGAAGGCAGGGGGCAGGTGCGCATCTACGGCGAGCTCTGGAATGCCGTGTCGTCCGCCCGGGTCGCGCGCGGGCAGCGCGTGCGCGTCGACCGGGTGGACGGACTGACGCTGCACGTGTCGCCGGAACCATGACAGGAGAATGAACATGCTGGGTTCGCCGATCTTCTATGGCGTGATCGCGGTGCTGGGGCTCGTGCTGCTCTTCAGCGCCATCAACATCCTGCGCGAGTACGAGCGCGGCGTGATCTTCACGCTCGGCCGCTTCCAGGGCATCAAGGGCCCGGGCCTGATCCTGGTGATCCCCATCTTCCAGCAGATGGTGCGCGTGGACCTGCGCACGATCGTGCTGGACGTCCCCAAGCAGGACGTGATCTCGCGCGACAACGTCTCGGTCAAGGTCAATGCCGTGGTGTACTTCCGCATCGTGGACCCGGGCAAGGCGATCATCCAGGTCGCGAACCCGTTCGAGGCCACGAGCCAGCTCGCGCAGACGACGCTGCGCTCCGTGCTCGGCCAGCACGAGCTCGATGACATGCTGGCGAAGCGCGAGAAGCTGAATGCCGACGTGCAGCAGATCCTGGACGCCTCGACCGACGCCTGGGGCATCAAGGTGTCGCACGTCGAGATCAAGCACATCGACCTCGACGAGAGCATGATCCGGGCCATGGCGCGCCAGGCCGAGGCCGAGCGCGCGCGGCGCGCCAAGATCATCCACGCCGAGGGCGAAAAGCAGGCGGCGGACATGCTGGTGCAGGCGGCGCAGGCGCTCGGAGCCGACCCGCGCGCGATCCAGCTGCGCTACATGCAGACGCTCACCGAGATCGGCAGCGACAAGAGCACGACCATCGTGTTCCCGCTGCCGATGGACCTGATCTCGCCGCTGCTGAAGAAGCCGGGCGCCTGAGGCGGCGCCGGGCGCTCAGCGGCCCGGCAGCCTGAGCGTGACGCGCGCGCCGCCGAGGCGCCCGTCGCCGATCTCGAGGGTCCCCGAATAGGCCGACGCGATCTCGCGCGCGACCGAGAGCCCGATGCCCTGCCCCGCCACGCTCTCGTCGGCGCGCACGCCCCGCTCGAGCACGCGCTGCCGCTCCACGGGCGGGATGCCGTGGCCGTCGTCCTCGACGTCCACCGCGAGCCCCGGCCGGCGCCATTCCGCGGAAGTCCATGGCGTCACGCGCACGACGATCTCGCCGCGGCAGTACTTCCAGGCGTTGTCCATCAGGTTCCCGGCGAGCTCGAGGAAGTCTCCGGGGTCGATCGGATAGGCGGTGCCCGGGGCGATCGCGAGCGCGACGCGCACCGGCTTGTCCGCGTAGACCTTGGCGAGCGCGCCGCGCAGCTGCTCGAGGGGCTCCTGGACCGGGAGATCGATGAGTGTCGCACCGGTTCCGCCGAACACCGCGCGCTTGAGCTGATGCTGCACGATGTCCTGCATCCGGTCGAGCTGCGGCGCGAGCGCCGCCGGCTCCGCCTGGCCACGCTCCAGCAGGCTCCTCATCGCGGCGAGCGGCGTCTTCAGGCTGTGCGCCAAATTGCCGAGGGTCGCGCGATAACGCTCGAGGCGCTTGCGCTCCCCCGTCAGGAGCGCATTGAGGTTGCCGGTGACGCCCGCGAGCTCGCGCGGCCATTCGGGGCCGAGGCCCTCGCGCCGGCCGGCCTCGATGTCCACGATCTCGGACTCGAGCCGGCGCAGGGGCCTGAGCGCGAAACGCAGCGCGAACGCGAGGCCGCCGAGCAGGAACAGGGCGAGCAGGATGGAGCCCGTGGCAAGCCAGGCCCGCACGCGCGCAATCTCCCGGTACCAGGGCTCCAGGCTCGCGGCCGCGCGCACCACGAAGTCGCGCGTTCCGCCGTCCGCGAGTTCCCAGCGGATCCCGAGCGAGAGCCCGAGCACGCGGGTGCCGTCCGCGAGGCGCGCGTGCTCGAACCGGCGCTCGCCGGCCGCGGGCTGTGCGGCCAGGTTGAGGCCGCTGCCGACCGCCGACGGGGAGCGCCAGCTGCCGCGCGCGCCCAGGATCTCGGCGTACAGCCCGGAACCCGGCGTGGCGAGGCGTGGCTCGACGAGGTTCTGCGGCAGCAGGCGACCGTCCGGCCCGATGTCGGCCGAGGAGATCAGCGCGATGACCTGGGCTTCCAGCACGTCCTCGCGCGCGCGCAGGCCGAGGTCCCGGTACCAGGACTCGAGCGACCAGGCGGCGATCGCGGCGGCGGCGAGCAGCAGCAGCGCCAGCGCCACCAGCAGCCGGGCCTGGAGCGATGGGGCGGCGCGGGCCAAGGCCTACTCGCGCGCTACGCGGTAGCCGCGGCCGCGCAACGTCTCGATCGGCTGGCGCTTGCCGTCGGGGTCGAGCTTCCTGCGCAGGCGGCCGATGAACACCTCGATGGTGTTGCTGTCGCGCTCGAAGTCCTGCTCGTAGAGCTTTTCGGTCAGCTCCGACTTCGAGATCACCTGCCCGGCGCGCAGCATCAGGTACTCGAGCAGGCGATACTCGAACGCGGTGAGCTCGACGGGCGCGCCGTCCACGCGCACCTGCTGGCTGCGCGTGTCGAGCTCGACGCCGCCGCTGCGGAGCAGCGGCTGCGACCAGCCGCCGGAACGGCGCAGCAGCGCCTGCACGCGCGCCAGCACTTCCTCGAAGCGGAATGGCTTGGTGACGTAATCGTCGGCGCCGGCATCGAGGCCGGAGACCTTCTCCTGCCAGCTGTCGCGCGCGGTCAGGATCAGCACCGGGAAAGACTTGCCCGCCTTGCGCCAGGCGCGGATCGCGTCGAGGCCTGAGCGGCGCGGCAGGCCGAGATCGACGACCGCGACGTCCACCGGGTACTCGAGGCCGGCGAATTCGCCCTCGACGCCATCGGCGGCCTGATCGATCGTGAACCCGGCGCCGTGGAACTGCTGCACCAGCGACTCGCGCAGCGCGGGCTCGTCCTCGAGCACCAGCAGGCGCATCGCGACTCAGTCCCCGCGGCGCCGGCCCGAACCGGCGTCTATCCGGACCTCGAACACCCGCCCGTCCTCGCCGAGCAGCCGGATGCGGTACTCGATGCGGTCGCCGTGACGCTTCTCCTCGGCCCGGATCGCGCGCGCGTTGTATTGCCGCTCGGCCTGCGCGACCGCCTCGTCGAGCGAGATGGCGCGCTCGTCGGCGAGCGCAGCGCCCGCCGCCAGGGCCAGCGCGAGCGTCAGTGCGGTCAGCATCCGGCGCATGGGCATGGGGTCATTCTAGTGGAACCGGACGACCCGGGCCGCCCGCGCGACCCGGGTCCGTCCCTCAGCCCCCGGTCGGGGTCACGTCGACCCGGATCCGGATCCGGTCGCCCGGGTCGTAGGGCATTTCCGTCACGTAGCGGCGGCCGGCATACTCGTAGGTCACCTCGTAGCCGTCGATGCGCTCCTCGTAGTGTTCGCGATAGCGCACGTCGCAGCGCTCGTAGGCGTATTCGCGGTCGCCGTAGCGCTCCCGCATGCGCTGCTTCGCGACGCTGTTGCCGACTGCGCCGCCGATGATGGCGCCGGCGGCGCGCGCGACGCGACGGCTGTCGTGATCGCCGACCTGGTTGCCGATGACGCCGCCGATCAGCGCGCCGAGCAGCGTGCCGCCCGCGGTGCCGCGCACGGCGCGGCGGTCGGGGCCGTATTCCACCTCGTCCCAGCATTCGCGCACCGGCTCGCTCACGCGGATCCTGCGCCGCAGCGGCTCGACCCCGACCACGCGGGCGTAGTCGTAGTCCGAGTAGCGGTCCTCGTCGTCATACCGGTAGCCGCCGCGATCATGGTCGGCCAGGGCGCCCGTGGACACGGCGGCGAGTCCGAGGGCAAGGGCCGGAATCCAGAGCTTGCGTGACATGGCGCGCCTCCTCATTTGGCACGGTGCCACTGTAGGCAGGCCCCCATGAACGCGTCCTGAACGCGCCGGCACGCGGTTTTCCTAGGGAATTTCGGCCTTGGCGGCTTGCCAGAGCCGGTCGAGCTCGGCGGGCGTCGCCGCGGCCGGCGCCCTGCCGCGGGCCGCGAGCGCCCGCTCCAGGTGGGCGAAACGGCGCGCGAATCGGTCATTCGCCTGCCGCAGCGCGGTCTCCGGGTCGACGCCATGGTGGCGCGCGAGGTTGACGACCGAGAACAGCAGGTCGCCCAGTTCCGCCGCAAGCCGATCCGTGACGCCGCCCTGCGCCGCGCGATCAAGCTCGGCGAGCTCCTCCTCGACTTTCGCCCGGGGACCCGAGGCATCGGGCCAGTCGAAGCCTGCGTCCGCGGCGCGCGCGCCCAGCTTGCGCGCCCGGGTCAGTGCGGGAAGCGCCAGCGGCACGTCGGCGAGCGCGCCCCCGTCCGGCGCCTTCGCGCGCCGCTCCGCGGCCTTGTGACGCTCCCAGGCGCGAGTCTGCTCCGCCGTGTCCGCGATCCTGGCGTCGCCGAACACGTGCGGGTGCCGCCGCGTCAGCTTGTCGCAGATTGCCCCGACCACGTCGTCGAATGCGAAGGCGCCCTGCTCGACGGCGAGCTGCGAGTGGAACGCCACCTGGAACAGCAGGTCTCCGAGCTCCTCGCGCAGCGCCGCCAGGTCGCCGCGTTCGATGGCGTCGGCGACCTCGTAGGCCTCCTCGAGCGTGTGCGGCGCGATCGAGCGGAAGTCCTGTTCGCGGTCCCAGGGGCACCCGCCCACGGGGTCGCGCAGACGGGCCATGATCGCCAGCAGGCGCTCAATCGCCATGGCCCGACGGGCCGCCCAGCACTTCGCGAAGCGTCAGCAGCATGCCGGCGGTCGCGCCCCAGATGTTGAAGCTGCCCCAGGGCAGCTCGAAGGTCTCGAACTCCTCCTGCCCGAATCGCCGGAAGCGCCGCGAACGCGTCGACGGGTCGAGCAGGTGGCGCAGCGGCGCCTCGAAAGTCCCGGCGACTTCGACGGGGTCGAGCGTGAGCTCGAATCCGGGCCGCACCAGGCCGACCACGGGCGTCACCCGGTAGCCCGTGATGACGACGTGGTCGGGCAGCACGCCGATGATCTCGATGAACTCGCGCGCGAGCCCGATCTCCTCCCTCGTCTCGCGCAGCGCCGCATCGATGGCATCGCGGTCGCCGGGCTCGATGCGCCCGCCGGGAAACGAGATCTGCCCGGCATGGTGCTTGAGGTCGTCGGCGCGCAGCGTCAACAGGACGCCGAGCTCGTCGCCGCGGTCCACGACCGGGATCAACACGGCGGCGCGCGTGGTTGCGCTCGGGAACAGCGTCTCGAGCCTTTGCAGCGCCGCGCGCGGCAGGTGGCCGACGCGCAGCTCCGCGTCGTCACGGCGGCAACCGGCCACACGGCAGCGCAGCGCCTCCCGCAGTTCCGGCGTCGGCAGGCGGTGCAGCTCGAGGGGCGATTCAGCGGCCATGGGGCGCGTTGCCGCGGGCAAGCCGCGTGGGATCGAGCAGCTCCGCCAGCTCCGCGCGCGGCAGGCCGGTCTCCTCGGTCGCGACATCGAGCACGGGGCGGTCCTCGGCGGCCGCGCGCTTCGCGATGGCCGCCGCACGGTCGTAGCCGATGCGCGGCGCGAGTGCGGTCAGCAGCATGGGGTTGCGCGCGAGCGTCGCCGCGACCCGCGAGGCATTGACGGTCAGCAGCGGTATCGCGGACTCCGCGAGCGCGCGGGCCGAGCCCGCGACCAGCTCGATCTCCTGCAGCAGTGCGTGCGCGATCAGCGGCAGCATGACATTGAGCTGGAAGTTGCCCGAGGCGCCGGCCATCGCGACCGCCGCATCGTTCGCCATCGTGAGCGTCGCGGCCATCGCCGCGGCTTCGGGGACCACCGGATTGACCTTGCCGGGCATGATGCTGGAGCCCGGCTGCAGCGCCGGCAGCGTGATCTCGCCGAGCCCCGCGAGCGGGCCCGAGTTCATCCAGCGCAGGTCATTCGAGATCTTGAGCAGCGCGACCGCCGCCGTGCGCAGCATCCCGGACAGCTCGACCGCGGTGTCCTGCGAGGCGAGCGCCGCGAAGCGGTCCGGCGCAGGCAGGAGCGGCAGCCCGGTGCGCGCGGCCAGTCGCGCAATGGCGCGCGCGGCGAATTGGGGATGCGCGTTGATGCCGGTGCCGACGGCCGTGCCCCCGAGCGCGAGACGATGGAGGCGCGGCGCGACGCCCGACAGCCGCACCGCCGCATCCTCGACCTGCGTCTGCCAGGCGTGCATCTCCTGGCCGACGGTCACCGGCATCGCGTCCATCAGGTGGGTGCGGCCGGGCTTGACGATGTCCCCGCAGGCCGCCGCGCGGGCGGCGATCGCCTGCGCCAGCGCCGCGAGCGCGGGCAGGAGCGCGTCGCGCAGTTCGAGCGCCGCCGACAGGTGGATGGCCGTGGGAACGACGTCGTTGCTGCTCTGGCAGCGGTTGACGTGATCGTTCGCATGCACCGGCGCGCCGAGCCGCGCGGCCGCGAGCCGCGCGATCACCTCGTTGGCGTTCATGTGCGTGCTGGTGCCGGAGCCGGTCTGCAGCACGCCGACCGGGAACTGCTCGGCATGCCCGCCCTCGGCGACCTCGAGGGCGGCCGCGGCGATCGCCGCAGCCATCGGTGCGGGCAGTTCGCCCAGCTCGCCATTGGTCTCGGCCGCCGCCCACTTGACCATGCCAACCGCGCGGATGAAGGCCGGCGGCATCGGCAGCCGGGCGATGCGGACATTGGCGGCGGCGCGCGCGGTCTGGGCGCCCCACAGCGCGTCCGCGGGCACGCGGACTTCGCCGAGGCTGTCCTTTTCGATGCGGTACTTTTCGCTCACGGGTAAGATGGCGATTCTACCATCCGTGCCCCGCGTCATGACCGACTCCCGCCTGACCGCGCTCTCCCCGCTCGACGGACGCTACGCTGCCAGGTGCGCCGGGCTTGCCGCGCTCTTCAGCGAAGCCGCGCTGATCTCGCGCCGGGTGCAGGTCGAGGTCGCGTGGTTCCGGCTGCTGGCCGCCTCCGGCCAGTTCGGCGCCCTGCGACCGCTCGCGCCGGCGCTCGAGTCCCGCCTCGCGGCGCTCGCGGGTGGCACGGACGAAGCCGTGGCGCTCCGCGTCAAGGAGATCGAGCGCCGGGTGAATCACGACGTCAAGGCGGTCGAGTACTGGCTGCGGGAGGAACTGGCAACGGCGGGCGCGACCGCGGCCCAGCTCGAGTTCGTGCACTTCGCCGCGACGTCGGAGGACGTCAACAACCTGGCGTACGCCCTCATGCTCGCGCAGGCGCGCGAGCGCGTGGTGCTGCCGCGGATCCGCGAGGTCGCCGATGCCATCGCGGAACTCGCCTCGCGCCATGCCGGGCTTGCGATGCTGGCCCGAACGCACGGCCAGCCTGCCACGCCTACGACGCTCGGCAAGGAGGCCGCCAACTTCGCCGTGCGGCTGCGCCGCGCCGCGGACGCCTGGCAACGCGTGCAGCCGCTCGGCAAGTGGAATGGCGCGACGGGCTGCTTCAACGCGCATGTCGCGGCCGCGCCCGCCGTGGAGTGGCGCGCGCTGTCGCGTCGGCTCGTCGAGGGCCTCGGGCTCGTGCCGAACGAGCACACCACGCAGATCGAGCCGCACGACTGGATCGCCGAATACTGCGATGCGCTCGCGCGGGCGGACACGGTGCTGATCGCGTTGTGCCGCGACCTGTGGGGCTACGTGTCGCTCGGTTACTTCCGCCAGAAGCCGGTCGCCGGCGAGGTCGGTTCTTCGACCATGCCGCACAAGGTCAACCCGATCGACTTCGAGAACGCGGAGGGCAACGCCGGATTGGCGAACGCGATGCTGCGCCACTTCTCGGAGAAGCTGCCGGTTTCGCGCTGGCAGCGCGACCTCTCCGACTCGACCGTGATGCGGAACCTCGGCGTCGCGCTCGGGCACAGCGCGCTCGCCTGGAGTTCGGCGGCGGCAGGCATCGCGCGCGTCGAGCCGGACGCCCTGCGCATCGCCCGGGACCTGGATGCCCACTGGGAAGTGCTGGCCGAAGCGATCCAGACCGTCATGCGCGCGCACGGCGTCGCCGGGGCGTACGAGAAGCTCAGGGACTTCTCGCGCGGTCGCGCCATCGACTCGGGCTCGCTCAGGGAGTTCGTGGCCGGCCTCGGCCTGCCGGACGACGCACGCCGGCGCCTCGAGTCGCTCACGCCCGCGGGCTATACGGGCCTCGCCGAGGCCCTCGCCCGCGCGCTCTGACGCGGGCCGGCCGCGGTGGACGGCCCTATAGAATGCGTGCTCACGAGCTGGGGTGCGGACCGCCCGGCCCTGCAGCGGCTCCGGCGCGAGGTCTTCGTCGTCGAGCAGCAGGTCCCGGAATCCGAGGAATGGGACGACGACGATCTGGTCAGCGTCCATGCGCTCGCCACCCTGAACCGTGAACCAGTCGGCACCGGGCGACTTAATCCGGCCGGTAAGATCGGCCGCATCGCGGTTGTGGCCGGGATGCGCGGCCGTGGCATCGGCGCAACGATCCTGCGGCTGTTGCTGCAGGAGGCGTATCACCGGGGACTCCGCGAGCCGTACCTGCATGCTCAGCTGCAGGCCGTGCCCTTCTACGAGAAGTTCGGCTTCCGTCGTGAGGGCGAGGTGTTCGACGAGGCGGGCATCCCTCACGTGAGGATGAAGCACGCCCTGGAGTGAGGAGCGGTGCAGACGCAGCGGCAGAGCGTGACGGGAACGCGCTCGATCATCGCGACCCTCGACGAGGCGCGCGCCGCCACCCAGCAGGTGGCACTCGCGGCTCGCCGCCTGCTCACCATGTACACGCAGGACCTCGAACCCGCCGTGTACGACCAGCCGCAGTTCCTCGAGACCGTGAAGAAGCTCGTGCTCGCCAAGAGCTACGCCAAGGTGCGGGTGCTGCTCGCGGATCCTTCGCGCGTCGTGTACGAGGGCAGCAAGTTCGTGCACCTGGCGCGGCGCATCACGAGCCATATCGAGATCCGCCGCGTCAAGGCGGAGCGGCGCGACAACCAGTCGGCGTTCCTGATTGCCGACGACCGCGCCCTTGTCTACCGCCTGCAGGCCTCGCGCTGGGAAGGCATCGTCGAGATGAACGACCCGGTCGTCGCGCGCCGCTACCTGAACTACTTCGACGAGATCTGGATCGCGAGCGAGCCCGAGGCGGAGACGCGCCAGCAGCATCTCTGACCGGGCGGCGGCGCCCGCCGCCGCTATAATTCGCGGATGGGCCTGAAACTCAACCTCACCGTGGCGGCGATCGCCGAGCGTGACGGGCGTTTCCTGATCGTGCAGGAGCGCGCGGCGCGTCGCATCGTGCTGAACCAGCCGGCGGGCCACCTGGAGGACGGCGAGTCACTCGTCGACGCCGTGATCCGCGAGACGCTCGAGGAGACCGGCCGCCGCTTCGTCCCCGCGTCGGTGACCGGCCTGTACCAGTGGCGGGAACCGGCCGGGCGCACGGTGATGCGCGTGGCGTTCGCGGGCGCCGTCGGCGAGCGTGACGAGTCGCGCGCCATCGACCGGGCGATCCTGCGCACCGCCTGGATCGGCCGCGACGAACTGCGCGCGCGCGAAGCGGAACTGCGCAGTCCCCTCGTGCTTCGGTGCATCGACGACTATCTGCGGGGCGTGCGCTACCCGCTCGGCCTGCTGAACCTGGTGCCGGCGCCGGCGCAGGCGGCCGCGGCGCGGGCGGGCGCCTGACGATGGCGCGCGTCATCGTCGCGCTCTCGGGCGGCGTCGACTCCGCCGTGGCGGCGCTCCTGATGCGGGACGCGGGCCACGAGGTCGAGGCGCTCTTCATGTCGAACTGGGTGGAGGACGAGGACGGCTATTGCACGTCGGCGGCCGACTGGCAGGACGCGCGCCGCGTCTGCGCGGAGCTCGGCATCCCGCTGCACAAGGTGAGCTTCGCCGCCGAGTACCGGGAGCGCGTGTTCGCGCATTTCCTGTCGGAACTGCGCGCCGGGCGCACGCCGAACCCGGACGTGCTGTGCAACCGCGAGATCAAGTTCGGCCTCGGCCTCGCCTATGCGCGCCGCCTCGGCGCCGACGTCCTCGCGACCGGCCACTACGCGCGCATCGGCCCGGGCCCCCGGCTGCTGCGGGGCGCGGACCGTTCCAAGGACCAGAGCTACTTCCTGCACGAGCTGACGCGGGAGCAGCTCGCGGGCGCCGCGTTCCCGGTGGGCGGCATGCAGAAGGCCGAGGTGCGCGCGCTCGCGCGCGGACGCGGCCTGCCGGTCGCCGACAAGCGCGACTCCACCGGCATCTGCTTCATCGGCGAGCGCCCCTTCGCCGACTTCATCGGCCAGTTCCTGCCGGGCCGGACGGGCCCGGTCGAGACGACCGAGGGCGAGGTCATCGGGCACCATCGCGGCCTCGAGCGCTACACGCTCGGCCAGCGCAGCGGTCTCGGCATCGGGGGCCTGCAAGGCCGCGGCGAGGCGCCTTGGTTCGTGGCCGGCAAGGACCTCGCGCGCAATGCCCTCGTCGTCGTGCAGGGCGCCGACCACCCGGCGCTGCGATGCTCCGCGCTCGACGCGGCAGCGGCGCACTGGATCGCGGGCGTCGCGCCGGGCCTGCCGCTCGCCTGCACCGCGAAAGTGCGCTACCGGCAGCCCGACGTCGCCTGCCGCGTCGAGGCCGCGGCGGACGGCTTGCGGGTGCGTTTCGAGGAGCCGCTCCGCGGGGCCGCTCCGGGGCAGTACGTGGTGTTCTACGACGGCGAAGAGTGCCTCGGCGGCGCGGCTATAATGTCGCTGTCTCGCGCGGAGGATTCATGCAGGACAGCTTCCAGGCACGCCGCACGCTCGTCGTCGGCGACCGCCGTTACGACTACTACGCACTAGACGCGCTGGCGGCGCACCGGGCCGGGCGCCTGCCCTTCTCGCTCAAGATCCTGCTGGAGAACCTGCTGCGTCACGAGGACGGCCGCACCGTCACGCGCGACGACATCCTCGCGCTCGCGACCGCGGACCTGAGGAAGCTGCCGGCGCGCGAGATCGCCTTTACCCCGGCGCGCGTGATCATGCAGGACTTCACGGGCGTGCCGGCGGTGGTCGACCTCGCCGCGATGCGCGACGCGATGGCCGCGCTCGGCGGAGATCCCGCGCGCATCAATCCGCTGATTCCGGCCGAGCTCGTGATCGACCATTCCGTGATGGTGGACCACTACGGCTCGGCGGACGCGCAGAACCTCAATGCCCTGCTCGAGTTCCAGCGCAACCGCGAGCGCTACACCTTCCTGCGCTGGGGCCAGTCCGCGTTCGACAATTTCTCCGTGGTACCCCCGGACACCGGCATCGTGCACCAGGTCAACCTCGAGTACCTGGCGCGCGTCGTGTTCGGCGACGCCGGCGGCGTCGCCTACCCGGACACGGTCGTCGGCACGGATTCCCACACGACCATGATCAACGGCGTCGGCGTGCTCGGCTGGGGCGTCGGCGGGATCGAGGCCGAGGCCGCCATGCTCGGCCAGCCGTCCACCATGCTGATCCCCGAGGTCATCGGCGTGAAGCTGACCGGCAGGCTCCCGGAGGGCGCGACCGCGACCGACCTGGTGCTGACCGTGACCGAGATGCTGCGCAAGCGCGGTGTGGTCGAGAAGTTCGTCGAGTTCTTCGGGGACGGGCTCGCGGAGCTTCCGCTCGCGGACCGCGCGACGATCGCCAACATGGCGCCCGAGTACGGCGCCACCTGCGGCATCTTCCCGATCGACGACGAGACGCTCACCTACCTTCGCCTCACCGGGCGCGATGCCGCGCAGGTCGAACTGGTGCGCGCCTACGCCAGGGCGCAGGGCCTGTGGCGCGAGGACGGCGCGCCGGATGCCGAGTACACCGACGTCCTGCGGCTCGACCTCGCGGCCGTGCAGCCGTCGCTCGCGGGCCCGAAACGCCCGCAGGACCGCGTGCGGCTGCCCGACATGCGGAAAGCCTACCGCGACGCGTTCGCGCGCGACCAGGACAAGTGGAAATCCGCGGGGCCGGCGCCCGTGAAGGATGGCGCCGAGTTCGAGCTCCGGGACGGCGCGGTGGTCATCGCGGCGATCACGTCCTGCACCAACACCTCGAATCCCGCGGTCATGCTCGGCGCGGGGCTGCTGGCGCGGAACGCCAGGGAGCGCGGGCTGCGCGTTCCGCCGTGGGTCAAGACCTCGCTCGCCCCGGGGTCGAAGGTGGTCACGGAGTACCTCACGCGCTCGCAGCTGCTGGACGACCTGGAGGCGCTCGGCTTCAACGTCGTGGGCTACGGCTGCACCACCTGCATCGGCAACTCCGGCCCGCTCAACGCGCCGATCTCGAAGGCGATCAACGAGAACCGGCTCGCGGTCGCCTCGGTGCTCTCTGGAAACCGGAACTTCGAGGGCCGCGTGCACCAGGAAGTGCGCATGAACTTCCTCGCCTCGCCACCGCTCGTGGTGGCCTACGCGATCGCGGGCACCGTGGACATCGACCTCACGCGCGAACCCCTGGGAACCGGCAAGGACGGCAAGCCCGTGCACCTTCGCGACATCTGGCCCTCGAGCCGCGAGATCCACGCCACGGTGGCTGGTTCCGTCGATGCGGGGATGTTCGCGAAAACCTACGCGGACGTATTCAAGGGCGACGATCGCTGGCGCGCCATCGAGGTGCCGGCGGCGAAGACCTATCGCTGGGACGCGAGGAGCACCTACATCCAGAACCCGCCCTACTTCGCCGGCATCGGCCGCAAGCCGCCGGGCCTGCCCGCCGTTCAGGGCGCGCGCTGCCTCGCGCTCTTCGGCGATTCGATCACGACGGACCACATCTCGCCCGCGGGCGCCATCCGCAAGGACTCGCCGGCGGGCCTCTACCTCCAGCGGAACGGCGTCCAGCCCGCCGACTTCAACAGTTACGGGTCGCGGCGCGGCAACCACGAGGTCATGATGCGCGGCACGTTCGCCAACACCCGCATCAGGAACCTGATGGTGCCGGGTGTGGAAGGCGGCGTGACGAAGCTGCAACCCGGCGGCCTGCAGATGCCGATCTACGACGCGGCGATGAAGTACCTGGCCGCGGGCGTGCCGCTCGTGGTCATCGCGGGCCAGGAGTACGGCACCGGTTCCTCGCGCGACTGGGCGGCGAAAGGCACCAGCCTGCTGGGCGTAAAGGCCGTCATCGCCGAGAGTTTCGAGCGCATCCACCGCGCCAACCTGGTCGGCATGGGCGTGTTTCCGCTCACGTTCCGCGAAGGGGACAGCGCCTCGAAGCTGGGACTCGACGGCACCGAGACCTTCGACATCCAGGGGCTGCAGGCCGGCAGCCGCGGGGCGACGGTGCGCGCGACCAGGCCCGACGGCAGGGTACTGGGCTTCCCGGTCAACGTGCGCGTGGATACGCCCAAGGAGTGGGAGTACATGGAGCACGGCGGCATCCTGCATTTCGTCCTGCGCCAGCTGGCGGCCTGAGGCCGCGATGGCAGGGGCGAGCGCAGGTGTCGCGCGCCGGCTCGCCGTCTTCGACCTGGACGGCACGATCACGCGACACGACACCTTCGTCGCCTACCTGCGCGGCTGGCTGCGGCGCCATCCCCGCCGGCGCGGCTGGTGGCGGGCCGTGCCGGCGATTCTGCGTTTCGCCTTTGGCGGCCGCGACCGGGGCCGCCTGAAGGCCGACCTGCTGCGCGCCTACCTGTCCGGCGCCGGCCGCGCCGAGGTCGAGGACTGGTCGGCGGCGTTCGCGGCCGGCCTCGGCGACGCCGAACTCTGCCCGGGCGCGCTCACGGCGATCGAGGGCCACCGTGCCGCCGGCGACCGGCTCGTGCTGCTGTCGGCGAGCGTGGATCTCTACGTGCCGCGCATCGGATCGCGCCTCGGATTCGACGAGACAATCTGCACCGGCGTGGCGTGGCGCGACGGCCGACTGGACGGCGCGCTCACGACGCCCAATCGCCGCGGCGAAGAGAAGCGCCGCTGCATCGAGGAGCTGCGGGCGCGACACGCCGGCGCCCGGATCGCCGCCTACGCGAATTCCGCCTCCGACATCGCCCATCTCGCCGCCTGCGACGAGCCGGTGCTCGTCAACGGCGGGGGCCGCGCCCGGCGACGCGCGGGGCAATGCGGCATTCCGGTAGCGGACTGGCGAAACAATTCCCCGGGATAGCCGGTCTCATGGGCATGCGACCCGACACGCGCATCCGGCCCTCCGAGATCACGCCCGAGCCCGTGTACCGGGCCCGTCGCGAGTTCCTGGCAGGACTGGCTGGTGCCGGCATCGCGGCCGCCGCGCAGCCTGCGCTCGCGCAGCCGGTGATGAACGTCGCCATCGTGCCGCGGCTCGACTACCGCAGGAACCCGCGGTACTCGACGACCGAGAAGGCCAACAGCTACGCCGAGGCGACCGGCTACAACAATTTCTACGAATTCGGCACCGGCAAGGAGGACCCGGCCGGGAACGCGCATACGCTGCGCCCGCGCCCCTGGTCGGTCACGGTGGACGGCGAATGCGAGAAGCCCGGCAGGCTCGACCTCGACGACCTGCTGAAGCCGCACCCGCTCGAGGAGCGAATCTACCGGCTGCGTTGCGTCGAGGCCTGGTCCATGGTGATCCCCTGGGTCGGCTTTCCGCTCGGGAACCTGGTGAAGCGCTTCCGGCCGACCTCGCGCGCCAGGTTCGTGGAATTCACGACGCTGCTCGACCCGAAGCAGATGCCGGGACAGCGTTACGATGTGCTCGACTGGCCCTACGTCGAGGGACTGCGCATGGACGAGGCGATGCACCCGCTCGCCATCCTGGCCGTCGGCCTCTACGGGCGCGCGCTGCCGAACCAGAACGGGGCGCCGCTGCGCCTGGTCGTGCCGTGGAAGTACGGCTTCAAGAGCGTCAAGTCCATCGTGCGGATCCGCTTTGCCGAGCGCATGCCGCGCACGGCCTGGGCGGTCGCGGCGCCGCGCGAGTACGGCTTCTACGCGAACGTGAACCCCGCAGTGGACCATCCGCGCTGGAGCCAGAAGAGCGAGCGGCGCATCGGCTCCGACTCCCTGTTCACGCGCAGGCCCACGTTGCCCTTCAATGGCTATGCCGGCGAGGTGGCCAGCCTGTATCGCGGCATGGACCTGGCGCGCGATTTCTGATGGCGATGAATGCGGACACGGCCACGCGGCGGATCGCCAAGCCGCTCGTCTTCCTGCTCTGCCTGTTGCCGCTCGGCTGGCTCGCCGCCGGCATCCTGCAGTGGCCGCCGGCGGACCTCGGCGCCAACCCGGTCGAGAAGGTGCAGGACACGCTCGGCATCTGGGGCCTGCGGTTCCTGCTGCTGACGCTCGCGGTGACGCCATTGCGCGAATGGTTCCGGTGGCCGCGGCTGCTGGCGTTCCGGCGCATGCTCGGGCTGTTCGCCTTCGCGTACATCGCCCTGCATTTTCTCTGGTACCTGTTCGTCGACCAGGCCTTCGACTGGCGCCAGCTGCTGGCGGACATCGCCAAGCGCCCCTACATCACGCTCGGCTTCACCGCGCTCGCGCTGCTGGCGCCGCTCGCCTGGACCTCCACGGACCGCGCCATGCGGCGCCTCGGCCGGCGCTGGCAACGGCTGCACCGCCTGGTCTACCCGGCCGCGGTGCTCGGCTGCGTGCATTTCTGGTGGCAGGTCAAGGCGGACATCCGCGAGCCCCTCTTCTATGCGGCGGTCGCAGCGCTCCTGCTCGGCTGGCGCCTGCAGCGTCACTGGCGCCGCAGGATCGCGTCCTCGCGCTCAGCCGCCATTGCGCCGGGCACGCGCTGCGAGCGCGATGCCGGCCAGGATCAGGATTCCGCCGGCGCCGGTGCGCCAGCCCGGTTGCTCGCCGAGCAGCCACCAGCCCAGTAGCGAAGCGAGCACCGGCTCGCCAACGAGGGCGATGGAGACGAACAGCGGTTGCAGGTGGCGCAGCGCCCAGTTGTACCCCCCGTGGCCCACGAGCTGCGAGACCAGCGCCATGCCGGCGAGCGCCCACCAGGTCGTCGCGCCGAATCCCGCGGCCTGCGTCCCGGTGGCGATCAGCGCGACCCAGAGGCCGAGCGCGGCGGTGCCATAGGCGATGCCGAGGTATGCGCGGAACGGCAAGGCCTCCTGCGCCTCGCGCGACAGCAGGAGATAGCCTGCCATGGCGACGGCGCCCGCGACCGCCAGCAGATCGCCGGTGGACGCGGCGCCGCCGAGGCCCTCGGAACCGACGATCACGGCACCCGCGATCGCCGCGGCAAGCGCCACCAGCATCGCCCGCGCGGGCAGCCCGCGGCCGAGGCCGGCTTCGATGACGGCCACCCAGATCGGCGCGGTGCTGACGAAGAGGACGCTGCGCGCGATCGTGGTGTACTCGAGCGACGCGATCCAGGTCGCGAAATGCAGCGCGAGCAGCAGGCCGGCGGCCGCGGCGAGGCCGACCGGGCGCGGGGCGAGCGGGCCCGCCGGCCTCGCGGAGAGTGCGACCGGCAGCACCACCAGGCAGGCGATGCCGAGCCGCCAGGCGGCGATCGCGAGTGGTGGCGCGACGGCGAGCCGCGCGAAGATCGCTCCGTGCGACACCGCGAGGAGCGCGATCGCGAGCACGACATGGGGTGCGCCCGGCATGGCGCCCGCGCGCCGCGCCGGCTCCAGGCTCAGTGGAGCGCCCACGCCGGCACCTCGCGCCACCCGAGCATGAGGGCGGCATCGAGCTCGCGCCAGCGCGGCTCGTGACGGGCGACCAGCGCCCAGAAGCGCCGCGAATGATTCATGTGGCGCGTGTGCGCGAGTTCATGGAGCAGCAGGTAGTCCACCACTTCCGCGGGCTGGAACAGCAGGCAGGCGTTCAGGCTGATGGTGCCGTTGCGGGAGCAGCTGCCCCAGCGCGTGCGCTGGCGGCGCACCTGCAGGCGCCGGTACGCGAGGCCCGTGGTGGCGGACCGGTCCGCGAGCCACGGGGCCAGGATCTCGTGCGCCATGCGCATCGTGAACCGCTGCAGCAGGTGCCGCACGAGCGCCGCCCGCGTGACGTCGCCCTGGACGAGCAAGGCATCGCCGCGGGCGCGCAGCCTCGGGCCGCCGGCGGACGGCTCGTAGCGCAGCAGGAAGCCCTGCCCGTTCGCCGCGAACCGGATCCGCTCCGGCAGGCGCCCGGCGGGCGCCGCGTCGAGCGGCCGGTACTGCTCGACCTTGTGCTCGATCCAGCGCCGGTGGCGCGCGACGAACTGCTGCACCGCGCGAGGTCGGGTGCCGGGCGGAACGACCACCTCGACCAGGCCGCCCGGCAGCACTCGCACCGCGAGGCGCCGCGCCCGTTCGCTGGGCCGCACGCGCCAGGCTCCGTGCTGCTCAGCGTCGAGCAGCGCCAGTTGGCGCAGGACCTGGGCGTGCGCCGTCACAGCGCCGCCGCCAGGCGCGAGCCTTCGTCGATCGCGCGCTTCGCATCGAGCTCGGTCGCGAGCTTGGAGCCGCCGATCAGGTGCGCGCGCAGGGCCGCCCGGCCGAGCCCGGGCAGCAGCTCGCGCTGCGGCTCCTGGCCGGCGCAGACCACCACGTTGTCCACTTCGAGGAGCTGCGGCCGGTCGCCCTGGCGGATCCAGAGGCCTGCGTCGTCGACGCGATCGTAGGCGACGCCGGAGAGCATGCGCACGCCGCGACGCTTGAGCGCGAGCCGGTGCACCCATCCCGTCGTCTTGCCGAGGTCGCGGCCCGGCGGCGTCGGCTTGCGCTGCAGCAGCCAGATCGTGCGCGGCGACGCGGGCGGCGCGGCGCCGCCGGGGTCGAGCCCGCCGCGGTGGGCGAGCCGCATGTCGATGCCCCACTCCCTCATGAACGCCGGGATGTCCTGGCTGGTGGGCGCCTGCGCAGGGTCATGGCTCAGGAACTCGGCGACGTCGAAGCCGATGCCGCCGGCGCCCACGATGGCGACGCGCGCGCCGACCGGGCGCCGGTGAAGCAGCACGTCCACGTAGGAGAGCACCATCGCATGATCGAGGCCCGCGATCGCCGGAACACGCGGCACGACGCCCGTGGCGAGCACGACCTCGTCAAACCGGCCCCCGGAGAGGGTGTCGAGGTCCGCCCGGCGCGACAGCGCGAGCTGCACGCCCGTGAGCTCGATCCTGCGCCGGAAATAGCGCAGCGTCTCGTGGAACTCCTCCTTGCCGGGAATCACCTTGGCCATGTTGAACTGGCCGCCGATGCGGTCGGCGGCCTCGAACAGCGTCACGCGGTGGCCGCGTTCCGCGGCGACCGTGGCGCAGGCGAGGCCCGCGGGCCCGGCGCCCACGACCGCAACGCGCTTCGGGGACATCGCGGGCCGGTAGTGGAGCTCGGTCTCGCGGCCCGCGCGCGGGTTGACGAGGCAGGTCGCCACCTCGTTCTCGAACACCAGGTCGAGGCAGGCCTGGTTGCAGGCGATGCAGGTGTTGATCTCGTCCGCCCGGCCGGCGGCCGCCTTCGCGACGAAGTCCGGGTCCGCGAGCAGCGGCCGCGCCATCGAGACCATGTCGGCGTCACCCGCCGCCAGCACGCGCTCGGCCACCGCGGGGTCGTTGATCCGGTTGCTGGTGACGAGTGGCAGCCGGATGGCGCCGCGCAGGTGGCGCGTCACCCAGGTGAACGCGGCGCGGGGCACCATCGTCGCGATGGTCGGAATCCGCGCCTCGTGCCAGCCGATGCCCGTGTTGATGATCGTGGCGCCGGCCTGCTCCACCGCCTGCGCCAGCTCCACGACCTCTTCCCAGCGGCTGCCGCCCTCGACCAGGTCGAGCATGGACAGCCGGTAGATCAGGATGAACTCACGCCCGACCGCGGCGCGCGTGCGCGCGACGATCTCGACTGGCAGGCGCATGCGGTTCCGCCAGTTTCCGCCCCAGTCATCGCCACGGTGGTTGGTGCGCTCGACGAGGAACTGGTTGATGAAGTAGCCCTCGGAACCCATGATCTCGACGCCGTCGTAGCCGGCCTCCTGGGCGAGCGCCGCCGAGCGCACGAAAGCGCCGATCTGCCGGGCGACGCCCCGCTCCGAGAGTTCGCGCGGCGGAAACGGCGCAATCGGCGCCTTGAGGCGCGTGGGCGCGACCGCGAGCGGATGGTAGCCGTAGCGGCCGGTATGCAGGATCTGCATGCAGATCCTGCCGCGCTCGGCATGCACGGCGTCCGTGACGAGGCGGTGCCGCGCCACGTGGCGGCGTCCGGACAGCGTGCCGGCGAAGGGCTTGGTCCAGCCGGCGGCGTTCGGCGCGATGCCTCCCGTGACGATCAGCCCGACGCCCCCGCGCGCGCGTTCGGCGAAATAGGCGGCGAGCTTCGGATAGTCCTCGCGCCGGTCCTCGAGACCCGTGTGCATGGAACCCATCAGCACGCGGTTGCGAAGCGTCGTGAACCCGAGATCGAGCGGCGCCAGCAGGTGCGGGAACGGGTTCGGCGTCACGCGCGCAATCATATAGGATGCGCGTCTCCATGGAACCGGTGCTCCAAGTCCAGAACCTGGTCAAGGACTATCCCGGCGTGCGCGCCGTGGACGGCGTCTCGTTCGCGATCGCCGAGGGGACCTGCTTCGGACTGCTCGGCCCGAACGGCGCCGGCAAGACGACGACGGTCGAGATCATGGAGGGCGTCACGACCGCGACCTCGGGCGTCGCGCTCTATCGCGGCGCCCCGCTCGGGGCGCGCTTCCGTGCCGAGGCCGGCATCCAGTTCCAGAAGACCGCGCTGCAGGACTTCCTGACCGTGCGCGAGACGCTTGCGATGTTCCGGCGCCTCTACCCCCGCGGACGCGACGTGGACGAGCTGATCCGGCTGTGCGCGCTCGATCAGGTCGCCGCGCGCGACAACCGCAAGCTCTCGGGCGGCCAGCTGCAGCGGCTGCTGCTCGCGATCGCGCTCGTCAACGACCCGCAGGTGCTCTTCCTGGACGAGCCGACGACGGGCCTCGACCCGCAGGCGCGCCACAACTTCTGGGACCTGATCCGCGCCATCAGGGCGGAAGGGCGCACGATCCTGCTGACGACGCACTACATGGAGGAGGCCTACTTCCTCTGCGACGTGATCGCGATCATGGACCGCGGCCGGATCATCGCCGAGGGGCCGCCGTCGCGGCTGCTCAAGGAGCACTTCGACGACGTCGTGCTCGAGTTGCCACGCGAGGACTTTCCCGGCGACCCGGCGGCGTTCCCGCTCGCGGTGCTGCAGGCCGGCGACCGCGTCGAGATCTCGACCGGCGACGTCGAAGCGGCGCTGCGCGCACTGCTCGAGCGCGGCGTGCCGCTCAGGCACCTGCGCATCCGGCCGCGCAACCTCGAGGACCTGTTCCTCGAGCTGACCGGGCGGGAGCTGCGCACGTGAGCCCGCGCCGCCTGTTCGCGGTCTGGCAGGCCCGCAACCTCGAGTTCCTGCGCGACCGCTCGACGCTCGTGTTCAACTTCCTGTTCCCGCTCGCGCTCGTCGTCGCCTTCGCGGTGATCTTCGGCGGGCAGGCGCGCAGCGTCTTCAAGGTGGGCGTGATCGCCGCGCCGGGCGCCGTCCTGACGGAGGACCTGCACCCCTTCCTCGGCACCCGACACGTCGACTTCTACGCGGTCGCGGTGGCGGAGACGCCGGACGCGGTCCGCGCGGTCGAGCGCCACCAGGCCGACCTGCTCGTGGACCTGCGCGCGGCGCCGCGCTACTGGGTCAATGCCGACTCCCCCAAGGGCTACCTCGCCGAGAAGCTCCTGCTGCAGGCGGCGCCGGCGGCCGAGCGCCAGCCGGTGACGGGCGCCGCTGTGCGCTACGTGGACTGGCTGCTCCCGGGCGTCCTCGGTATGAACATGATGTTCAGCTGCCTGTTCGGCGTCGGCTACGTGGTCGTGCGTTACCGCAAGTCGGGCTTCCTGCGCCGCCTGTCGGCGACGCCGCTCACGGCGCTCGAGTTCGGCGCCGCGCAGATCCTGTCGCGCCTGTTGCTGACCGTCAGCGTCACCGCGCTCGTCTACGCCGCGCTTGCGGCGCTCGTGCACTTCCGCAACGACGGCAGCCCGCTCCTGCTGCTCCTCATCGCGGCCACGGGCGCGCTCGCCATGATCTCGCTCGGGTTCATGACGGCGGCGCGCTTCGTGAGCGAGGAACTGGCGAACGGCGTCATCAACCTGGCCTCGTGGCCCATGATGCTGCTGTCGGGCGTGTGGTTCTCGCTCGAGGGAGCCCCCGCCTGGCTGCGCGCGATCGCCGAGGCGCTGCCGCTGACCCAGATGCTGAAGGCGGCGCGGGCCGTCATGCTGGATGGGGCGGGCTTCCCGGAGGTCGCACCGCAGTTGGGCGTACTCGCGGGCATGGCCGTGCTGTTCCTCGGCATCGCCGCCGCGGGATTCCGCTGGCGCGCGGCCTGAGGCCGGCCGGCCCGGGCGGGCGGGGCCGTGACTGTGGCAAAATTCGCCGTTCCGACCGCCGCAAGCCGGACATCCCGCGTGGACAAATCCGAACTGCTCAAGCAGCTGCGCATCGACCGTGACGCCGCCACCGGCGAGGCGCCTGCGCGCGCCCGCCTCTGGATCGGGGCCGGCGCCGCGATGGCCGCCGCCGGCGCGGTCCTCGCGTGGCTGCTGCTGCGCGCGGATTCCATCGAGGTCGCGGTCGAGCCGGCACGCGCGATCGTGGCGGCGGGCGGCGGCAGCGCGTCCGTGCTGGACGCGACGGGTTACGTCACGGCGCGCCGCCAGGCGACGGTTTCCGCGAAGATCACCGGCAAGGTGCGCGACGTTCGCATCGAGGAAGGCCAGCAGGTGCGCGAGGGCGAGATCCTGGCCACGCTGGACGACGCGGAGGCGCGCGCGGAAGCCGGATTGCGCCGGGCGCAGGTCGCGGCCGCCCGGGCCGGCGTCGCCGAGGTCGAGGCGTCGCTCGCCAATGCCGAGCGGGAGTACGCGCGGCAGCAGGGCCTGGCGGAACGCCAGCTCACGAGCGCGTCCGCGCTCGACGCCGCGCGTACCCAGGCCGAGGTGCTGCGGGCGCGGCTCGAGAGCGAGCGCGAGCTGGTCAAGGTCGCCGGGGAGTCCCTGCGCTCGGCGCTGGTGCAGCTCGACAACACCGTCGTGCGCGCGCCCTTCTCCGGCGTCGTGACCGTCAAGGCGGCGCAGCCGGGCGAGATGATCTCGCCGATCTCCGCCGGCGGCGGCTCGATTCGCACCGGCATCGGCACGATCGTGGACATGGATTCGCTCGAGATCCAGGTGGACGTCAGCGAGGCCTACATCAACCGCGTGCAGCCGGACCAGCCCGTCGAGGCGGTGCTGAACGCCTACCCGGACTGGCGCATCCCGGCCCGGGTGATCGCGATCGTGCCAACCGCGGACCGGTCCAAGGCGACGGTCAAGGTGCGCATCGCGCTCGGCGTGAAGGACGCACGCATCGTCCCCGAGATGGGCGTGCGTGTCTCGTTCCTCGAGGAACTTTCCGGTGGCGGCACAGCGCCGCCGGCGGTCGCGGCGCGAGGCGCGCTCGTCCCGCTCGCGGCGGTCCGGCAGGAGGACGGCAAGGATGTCGTGTACGTCGAGGCTGAAGGCCGCGCCGAGAGGCGCGAGGTCACGCTCGGCGGCACGCAAGGCGATGCCCGGCAGGTGACGGGCGGCGTGGCGCCCGGCGAGAACGTGATCGTGGACGCGCCGCCCGCGCTCGCGGATGGCGTCGCGGTGAAAATCAGGGAGAAGGCGAGCTCATGAGCGAAGCGATGGTCCGGGTCCGCGACGTGCACAAGTCCTACGTGCGCGGCAGGCAGCAGGTCGAGGTGCTGCATGGCCTGACGCTCGACATCCCGCGCGGCGACTTCGTCGCGCTGATGGGCCCGTCGGGCTCCGGCAAGACGACGCTCCTGAACCTCATCGGCGGCCTGGACCGGCCGACGTCCGGCGCCATCGAGGTCGGCGGCGCGCGCATCGATCAGCTCGGCGGCGGCCGCCTGGCCGCGTGGCGCGCGCGCAATGTCGGCTTCGTGTTCCAGTTCTACAACCTGATGCCGGTGCTGACGGCCGAGCGCAACGTCGAGCTGCCGCTGCTGCTGACGCGCCTGTCGGCGGCGGAGCGGCGCAAGTCGGTCGCGGTCGCGCTGGAGATCGTGGGCCTCACCGACCGCGCCCGGCACAAGCCGAAGGAACTCTCGGGCGGCCAGGAGCAGCGCGTCGCCATCGCGCGCGCGCTCGTCTCGGACCCGACGGTGCTGATCTGCGACGAGCCGACGGGCGACCTCGACCGCCGGACGGCCGACGAGATCCTGGGCCTGCTGCAGGTGCTCAACCGCGAGCATGGCAAGACCATCGTGATGGTGACCCACGACCCGAAGGCGGCGGAGTTCGCGCGCCGCACGCTGCACCTCGAGAAGGGCCAGCTGCTCGAGCAGGCCGCCCAGGATTCGCCGTGACCCGCGCAGGGTTCGTGATCGCCAACCTCGGGCGCAAGAAGACGCGCACCCTGCTGACGCTCCTGTCGATCGTCACGGCCTTCCTGCTGTTCGGGCTTTTGCAGGCCGTCCACGTGCTGTTCTCGTCGGGCGCCGAGTTCGTCGGCGCGACGCGGCTCGTGACGCAGGCGCGGGTGTCGTTCACGACCTCGCTGCCGATGCGCCTGCTGCCGCAGATCGAGTCGGTGCCGGGCGTGGCCGACGTGATGTGGCAGCAGTGGTTCGGCGGCGTCTGGCAGGAGAACACGCAGCTGATCGTGTTCGCCGCGGATCCGGCCCGCCTGCGCGCCGTCTATCCGGAATTCGTGATGTCCGCGGACCAGTGGAAGGCCTTCGAGGGGACGCGCACCGGCATGATCGCCGGGCGCGCGCTGGCCGACCAGTACGGCTGGAAGGTCGGCCAGAAGCTGCCGATCGCGTCCAACATCTTCCCGCTGAAGGACGGCAGCAAGGCCTGGGCCTTCGACCTGGTCGGCATCTTCGACGGCAAGGACGCCGAGTGGCAGCGCAACACCAATCTCGCCTACGTCAACTACGCCTATTTCGACGAGGCCAACCTGTTCGCGCGCGGCCTCGCCGGCACCTACACGATCCGCCTCGCGGACCCGGACCGGGCCGCCGGGGTCGCGCGCGCCATCGACACGATGTTCGAGAACTCGCCGGACGAAACCAAGACCCAGACGGAGAAGGACTTCAACCTGGGCTTCTTCCGGCAGATCGGCGACATCGGCCTGATCGTGCGCTGGATCCTGTTCGCCGTGTTCTTCACGCTGCTGCTGGTCGTCGGCAACACCATCGCCCAGAGTGTGCGCGAGCGGATCCCGGAACTCGCCATCCTGAAGACGCTCGGCTTCACGGACCGCGCCGTGCTCGGCTTCGTGCTCGCGGAGGCCGCCGCCCTCTGCATCCTCGGCGGCCTGGCCGGGCTCGGTCTTGCCACGCTCGTCGGCATCGCGATCGGCGGCGGCAACTTCCCCGTGGCCGTGGACCACCGCGTCTGGGTCGCGGGCCTCATCGCCATCGTGCTGCTCGCCCTGGCCGTCGGCCTGCTGCCTGCCCTGCGGGCGGGCCGGCTCACGATCGTGGACGCCTTCGCCGGGCGCTGACGGAGGCCGCCGATGCTGAAGCAGACGATTGCCATGACATCGCTGGGCCTGCGCAGCATCCCGGAGCGCTGGGGCCCCTCGCTCGTGATCGTCGTCGGTCTCGCCGGCGTCGTGGCCGTGTTCACGGCGCTGCTCGCGATGGCGGAGGGATTCCGCTCGACGCTCGAGTCGACCGGCCGCCAGGACGTCGCGCTCGTGCTGCGCGGCGGCTCGAGCGCTGAGCTGAACTCCGGCCTTTCGCGCGACCAGGGCGACATCATCCGCCAGTCGCCCGGCGTGCTGGCGGGCCCGGACGGGCGGCCGCTCGCCTCCGCCGAGATGATCGTGATCGCCGAGCTGTTCCGGACCGGGGAGCAGACCGGCTCGAACATCACCGTGCGCGGCGTCGAGCCCGCGGCCCTCGCGCTGCGGCCGCAGCTGCGCATCGTCGAGGGGCGCATGTTCGAGCCGGGGCTGCGGGAGCTGATCGTCGGGCGCGGGGTGGCCGGGCAGTTCGCCGGGGTCGGCATCGGCGAGTCGCTGCGCATGCGCGGCTCGGACTGGACGGTCGTCGGGGTGTTCGAGTCCGGCGACGCCAACGAGAGCGAGCTGTGGACCGACGTCGAGGTCGCGCAGACCACGTTCAACCGCCGCGGCTACAGCGCCGTGCGTCTCGCGCTCGACGGCGCGAGCGGGCTGCAGGTCGTCAAAGACACGCTGGCGGCCGATCCCCGCGTCAACGTGGACGTCGAGACCGAGCAGGAGTACTACAGCGGGCAGACCAAGCAGTTCCGCGACACGATCGGGATGCTCGCGGGAGTGGTCACGGCGATCATGGCGCTCGGCGCCACCTTTGCCGCTCTCAACACGATGTACGCGGCGGTCGGTGCGCGCACGCGCGAGATCGCGACGCTGCGCGCGCTCGGGTTCGGCGGCGGGCCCGTCGTGTTCTCGGTGATGGTCGAGTCGCTGGTGCTCGCCGTCGCCGGCGGGCTGGCAGGCGCCGTGATCGCCTGGCTGCTGTTCAACAACATGGCCGTTTCCACGCTCGGATCGAACTTCACGCAGGTGGTGTTCCGCTTCTCGGTGACGCCGGTGCTCGTGCAGCGCGGGCTCGTGATCGCGCTCGTGATCGGGATGATCGGCGGCCTGCTGCCGGCGCTGCGCGCGGCCAGGCTGCCGGTGACGACCGCGCTGCGCGCGGCCTGAGCGGCTCGCCCGCGCGCGATGCTGCCCCTCCTCATCGACATCGGCGCGAACCTCGCCCACGACAGCTTCGACCGCGACCGCGAAGAGGTGATCGGGCGCGCCGTGCAGGCCGGTGTCGCCGCCATGATCGTCACCGGCAGTTCGCTCGCGGACAGCGCGCGTGCGCTCGCGCTGTGCCGCAGCCTTCCGGGCCGGCTGCGCGCGACCGCCGGCATCCACCCCCACCACGCCGCCGGCTTTCCCGATGCGGACGCGCCGCGACTGGCGGCGCTGCTCGCCGACCCGATGACGGTGGCGGTGGGGGAATGCGGGCTCGACTACTTCCGGAATTTCTCGCCGCCCACCGAGCAGCGCCGCGCCTTCGCGACGCAGCTGCGCCTCGCCTCGGAGCGCGCGCTGCCCCTGTTCCTGCACCAGCGCGACGCGCACGCGGATTTCATCGCGATGCTGCGCGAACACCCGCAACTCGCCGCGCGCGCCGTGCTGCACTGTTTCACGGACGGCCCCCGGCAGGCGGAGGATTGCCTCGTGCTCGGGCTCTCGATCGGCGTCACCGGATGGATCTGCGACGAACGGCGCGGCCAGGCGCTGCGGGACGCCGTGTCGCGCATCCCGGAGGACCGATTGATGCTCGAGACCGACGCGCCCTACCTGCTGCCGCGCACGCTGCGGCCGAAGCCGGCGCACCGTCGCAACGAGCCCATGTACCTTCCGGAGGTGCTGCGCGAGACTGCGCGTTGCCGCGCGCAGACGCCGGAGGCGGTCGCCGCCCGCACCACGGCGAATGCCTGCCGGTTCTTCAATCTGAAGTTAGATAGTGCTTCTAACCTGTTGATATAAAGGTAATTGTATGGATTTCCAGCGAGCCCGAGAGACGACGGCAACCCTGTTCGAGCAATCCATCGTGCCGAAGCTCTGCGAGTACATCCGCATCCCGAACAAGTCGCCGCTGTTCGACGCCGAGTGGCAGCAGCACGGCTACATGGACCGCGCAGCCGAGCTCATGGCGGCCTGGTGCCGCGAACAGCCGATCCGGGGACTGAAAGTCGAGATCGTGCGCGCCGCGGGCCGCACCCCGGTGCTCTTCTGCGAGGTCCCGGGCACCGGCAATGACACCGTCCTGCTCTACGGGCACATGGACAAGCAGCCGGAGTTCACCGGCTGGTCGCCGGGGCTCTCGCCCTGGGAGCCGGTGCTGCGCGACGGCAAGCTTTACGGCCGCGGCGGCGCTGACGACGGCTATGCCATCTTCTCCTCGTTGACCGCGGTCCGCCTGCTGCAGGAGCAGGGCCGGCCGCACGCGCGTTGCGTGGTGCTGATCGAGGCCTGCGAGGAAAGCGGCAGCTATGATCTGCCCCACTACGTGGACCTGCTCGCGGATCGCATCGGCACGCCGAGCCTCGTCGTCTGCCTCGACGCCGAGTGCGGCAACTACGACCAGCTCTGGAGCACGACGTCGCTGCGCGGCAACCTGGTCGGCAACCTGAGCGTCGAGGTGCTGACCGAAGGCGTGCATTCCGGCGCGGCCACCGGCATCGCCCCGTCGGCGTTCCGCATCGCGCGGGCGCTGATGGCGCGCGTGGAGGACGGGAATACGGGCGACCTGCTGCTCGAGGAGCTCATGGTCCCGATCCCCGCCGCGCGCATTGCGCAGGCGCGCGCCATGACAGCGGTCCTGGGCGAGGAAGTCGGCAGCAAGCTGCCGTTCGCGCCGGGCGTGCGCGCGATCTCGGATTCGCCGCTCGAGCTCGCGATCAACAACACCTGGAAGCCGACGCTGGCCGTGACCGGGGCTGCGGGCCTGCCGGCGCTCGCGAACGCGGGCAACGTGCTGCTGCCGCGCGTCGAGTTCAAGATGTCGTTCCGCCTGCCGCCGACGGCGGACGCGGACCGTGCCGCCGCCGTCGTCAAGCGGGCGCTCGAGTCGGACCCGCCCTACGGCGCGCGCGTCGAGTTCCGGGTGGAATCCTCGCTGGCGGGCTGGGATGCGCCGCCGGTCGCGCCCTGGCTGGAGAAGTCCATGCATGAGGGCTCGCGCGCGACCTTCGGCGCGGACGCGATGTACAAGGGCACGGGCGGCAGCATTCCGTTCATCGGCATGCTGGGCGAGCGGTTCCCGGGGACGCAGTTCCTGGTGACCGGCGTGCTGGGCCCGCACGCGAACGCGCATGGCCCGAACGAGTTCCTGCACCTCGATTGCGCCCGGAACGTGACGGTTTGCGTCGCCAAGGTCCTCGAGGATCACCACACCCGCGCCGGATCCTGAACGGCGGGGCGCCGGTCAGCGCCGGCCGAGCGGGCTCGGCTCGGTCTGCGCGACGAGTTCGTCCCAGGCCGCCCGGTAGCGTTCCGCCGGGTGCGCCGCGGAGCCGGGCTCCGGCGGCGGATACTCGGCCTCCAGCGACGCCAGACGCAGCACGCGCGGCGGCCTGCCCTTCGGGAACTGCGCCCGCTCGGTGAAGACGATCCGCCCGTCCACCGGCACGTCGCCGGCAAGCGCGCGCACGGCCGCCACGCGGTCGTAGAGCGCCTCGATCGGGTTCAGGAAGGTGGCGCGCCGGTGGCCGTTCATGACCGCCCACTCGCGCATGTGCTCGCCGCCGAACACCACTCCCTCCACGTCCCGGAAGTCCACCACCAGGATCCCGCGGCCGGTCAGCAGCAGGAAATCCACGTGCAGGTGGCCGCCGCTGCCGTCCGGCACGAGGACGTCGCGCAGGAGCGCCGCGGAGGACGCCCCGAAGGCGCGGAACAGCTGCCGCCGCGCGAGGTGCAGGCGCCAGCGGCGCCAGCCGAGCACCGCGCCGTACGCGGCAAGCGCGAGCAGCATCACTCCGAGGACGACCTGGACGACGAGGTTCTGGGCGTTCATGCGGATCGCGCCCCGTGCCATCGCCTGAGGAGGCGTGCGCCTCCCGGCAGGCGCAGCGCCCACAGCAGCAGCCGAACCGCCCACCGGTCCGTTGCCGACAAGGTGAACGCGCGGTGCAACGGTGCGTAGAGCGAAGGGCGCTGCTCGACGACGTCGACGGTGGCGGCGTCGAACTCGAAGGCGCCTTCCTCGGCTGTCAGGCGCCACTTCGCCGGTCGCGTGGTCGTACCCGGGGCCGGTGTGACCTCGGGCCTCGTCAGCGCGTCCGGCAGTCGGGGTCCGCGATAGCCCGTGATGACGATCAGGCGCGAGTCGCCCGAAGCGGCCTGCCGCAGGACCACGCGGATAGCGGGTCCCATCCGCTCGATGACCTGGAACTCCGCGACATCGGTTGCGTCTCGCATGCAGAGAATATAGATGGCGAGCGGCAACTCAACCACCGGATCGGGGATGCGGCATCATGTGCGGGTGGAAGCGCAAACGCCGCTGCGGCAATTGCTCGCGTGCCCGGCATGTGGTAGCAGCCTGACCGGCCTCGCCTGCCTTTCCTGCCGCACGGACTTTCCTGAGTTCGCGGGCGTGCCGTGGCTGATGCCCGATCCGCGCGCGGCGCTCATCGAATGGCGTGGCCGCCTGCATCACCTGCTGACGCACTACGCCGACGAGGCCGCGCGACAACGCGCGGCTCTCGAAGGCCAGCCGCCCGGCCGCCTGACCCGCCGGCGACTCGAGCGCGTTGCCGCGGCCCTCGACGACCAGGCGGCACGGGTGCGCGAGCTCCTGCAGCCGCTCGGCATCGACCGGCGCCAGGAGGCGCGCGCCGTGCACGTCGCGCTCGGAACGGAATTGCCGCTGACGCAGGGGCTCTCGAGCTACTACACGAACCTGCACCGCGACTGGTGCTGGGGGGTGGAGGAGAACCAGGCCAGCCTCGCCGCGATCCGGGACGTGCTGCCTTCCGAGCCGCCGCAGCGAATCCTGGTGCTGGGCGCCGGCGCCGCGCGTCTGGCCTACGACCTGCATTGCGCGCTCGCGCCGCCGCTCACGGTCGCGCTCGACTTCAACCCGCTGTTCGTGCTCGCGGCGACCCGCATCGCGGGCGGCAGGCCGGTCGAGCTCTACGAGTTCCCGATCGCGCCGCGGACGATCGCCGACCATGCGGTGCTGCGCCGGCTCGAGGCGCCGGCGCCCGCGCCCGCCGGCCTCGAGTTCGTGATGGCCGACGCGACGGCGCCACCCTTCCGCCCCGGCAGCTTCGATCTCGTGCTGACGCCCTGGCTCATCGACGTGCTCGGTGAGCCCATGGACCGGCAGCTGTGCCGAATCAATGCCCTGCTGGCACCCGGCGGGCGCTGGGTGAACCACGGCTCGCTGGCATTCGCCGGGGCGCAGCCGGCCGAGTCGCTCGCCCTGGAGGAATTGCTGGAGCGGATGCCGGCGGCCGGATTCGAGGTCCCGGCGGCGCGGGAAGCGCGCGTCCCCTACCTCGCCTCGCCCGCGAGCCGCCACGCGCGCCTGGAGTCCGTGATCACGTTCTGCGCGCGCAAGGAGCGCGAGGCGCCGGTTCCCGCGCGCGGGCGCGAGGTCCCGGACTGGCTGCGCCGCAGCGACCTGCCGGTTCCGGCGTTGCCGCAAGTCCGCGCCCAGGCGCTCGCGACGCGGGTCCATGCCTTTCTGCTCGCGATGGTCGACGGGGAACGCACCATCCGGGACATGGCGCGCCTGATGGAACAGCAGAAGCTGATGACGGCCGAAGACGCCGAACCGGCGATCCGTCGTTTCCTGATGCGGGTCCTGGAACTGTCGGGGGAGCGGCCGCCGTTCTGACGGCCGCGGGGCGCTCAGCGGATCGAGCCGGGCTTGCGCAGCATCTTGCGGATGTCGGCGACGTGCGCCTCCTCCGCCGCGATCTGCGCGCGCGCGTACTCCTCGAGCATGACGCTCCGGCCGGCGACGATGTCGAGCAGTGCGCGATAGGCGGCGACACCCTCCTCCTCGTGCGTGAGCGCCTCGTGGAGGATCTCGTCCACGTTGTGCTTGTGCGTCTCGAGCAGCGCGCCGATCCTGAGCGACGGATGTCCGCCGAGGCTCGTGATGTGCTCGCCGGCCTGCGCGGCGTGCGCCTGGGATTCGGCCGCCTGTGCGCGCAGCCAGGACACGATCGGGATGCGGTTGTGGCCGAAGATCATGAAGCTGTAATGCATATAGCGCACGAGCCCGGCGAGCTCGAGCTCGAGGATCCGGTTCAGGGCGCCGACGGCGGCATCGGCCAGGTCCTGGTTCTGCGGTGTTTCCATGGTGGCTCCCGTGGATGGTGGGCCGTGGTGGGATCGAACCACCGACCAACTGGTTAAAAGCCAGATGCTCTACCACTGAGCTAACGGCCCGCTGCGGCGGCGCGAATCATAACCGATTAGGATGGCGCGGCGATGATCGAGTACTACGCGGAAATCCGCGGGTTGCACCTGGTCGCGGTCGTGGCGAGCGCCACGCTCTTCCTCCTGCGCGCGCTGCTGGCGGCGGCCGGCCGCCAGGCCCTGGCGCTCGCGCCCGCGCCGCGATACCTGAGTTATGCGATCGACACCCTGCTGCTGGCGGCGGCCGTTACGCTGGTGGCAATCCTGCCAGCGGCGGTGTTCGCGAACGGCTGGCTGTGGGCGAAGCTCGCGCTGCTGCCCGTCTACGTCGTCCTCGGCTGGGTTGCGCTTCGAAGCGTGCCTGCGAGCCTGCGCCAGTACGCGAGCCTCGCCGGGGCGGTGCTGGCCTTCGCCGGGATGTTCCTGATCGCGCGCGCACACCATCCCCTCGGGCCGCTCGACGGCCTGCTGGCCGGCTGAGCCTCAGCGGTAGCGGGTCGGGTCGGCGATGCCGGCCCGCTCGAAGCCCGCGCGCCGCAGCCGGCAGGAATCGCAGCGGCCGCAGGCGCGGCCCTCGGCATCCGGCTGGTAGCAGGAGACGGTGATCGAGTAGTCCACGCCGAGCGCGACCCCGCGGCGGATGATCTCGGCCTTCGACAGCTCGATGAGCGGGGCGCGAATGCGCATCGGCCGCCCCTCGACCGCCGCCCGCGTCGCGAGGTTCGCAACCTTCTCGAAAGCCGCGATGAACTCGGGCCGGCAGTCGGGATAGCCGGAGTAGTCCACGGCGTTCACGCCGATGTAGATGTCACAGGCAGCCACGACTTCCGCGTAGCCCAGGGCGCAGGCGAGGAACACCGTGTTGCGCGCCGGCACGTAGGTGACCGGGATCCCCGTGCCGGGCTGCTCGGGCACCGGGATGCTCTCGTCGGTCAGCGCGGAGTGCCCCAGTTCGCCGATCGGCATCGGCAGGATGCGGTGCTCGCAGGCGCCGAGCGCCTGCGCCACGCGCCGCGCGGCCTCGAGCTCGGGGCGATGGCGCTGGCCGTAGTCGAAGGACAGCGCGTGGCAACGCAAGCCGTGTGCGCGCGCGATGGCGAGCGTCGTCGCCGAGTCGAGGCCTCCCGAGAGGAGCACGACCGCGGCGGGGGGGCCGTGGCCTGTCTCAGCGGCCCGGGACATCGCCCCAGAGGACCTTGTGCAGTTGCAGCTGGAATCGCACGGGCAGCCGGTCGGCGAGGATCCAGTCCGCGAGCTCGCGCGCGGGAAGCTGCTGCCACGATGGCGAGAACAGCACCGGGCAGGTGGCATCGAGCCGCCCGCGGCGCACGCGCTCGCGCGCCCATTCGTAGTCCGCGCGGTCGCAGATGACGAACTTGAGCTGGTCGGTAGGCCGCAGCTTCTGCCGCTCCAGGTCGAGGTTGCGACCGGACTCGCCGGATCCCGGGGTCTTGACGTCGATGACCCGCGCGACGCGCGGATCCACGTCGCCCGCGTCGATCGCCCCGCTCGTCTCGAGCGAGACCGCGAAGCCGGCGTCGCACAGCGCCGTGAGCAGGCCGCGGCACGGCTTCTGCGCCAGCGGCTCGCCGCCCGTCACGCAGACGTGGCGCGCGCCCGAGGCGCGGGCCTCGTCCAGCAGCGCCGCAACCGTGCGCCACTCGCCGCCTTCGAAGGCGTAGGCGGTGTCGCAGTAGCGGCAGCGCAGCGGGCAGCCGGTCAGGCGGATGAAGAATGTCGGCCAGCCGACGGTGTCCGCCTCGCCCTGCAGCGAGAGGAACGTCTCGGTGATCCTGAGACGCGCCGCGACAGGCACCGCGGCGGCTTCGGCGGACATCGGCCCCTCCTCAGCGCCCCTCGGCCTTCATCCGTTCGAGGCGCGTCGCGGCTTCCGCGGCCGCCGGGGATTCCGGGAATTCCTGCGCGAGGCGCGTGAGCGTCGCGCGGGCGGCATCGTAGCGCTTGAGCTCGTACTGGCAGTAACCGGCCTTGAGCAGCGCATCCGGCGTCTTGCGCGCGCCGGGATAGTCCTTCAGCACGCCGTCGAAGGCGGCGAGCGCGGCCTGGAAGTCACGCTGCACGTAGTGCGCCTCGCCGAGCCAGTAGAGCGCGTTCGAGGCGAGCTCGTGGTCGCGGTGACGGCCGATGAACTCCCTGAGCGCCACCGTGGCCTCCGCGTACTTGCCATCCTTCAGCAGGATGAATGCGGCCTGGTATTCGCCCTCTGGCCCCGTGGCGGGGACTCCCGACTGGGCGGCCGCGAGCGCGGCCTCCGCGGCGCGCAGGCGCGCATCGAGGTCCACGTACTGGTCCCGCTGCTGGCCGCGGCTGCGCTCGAGCTCGTGCTGCAGGCGCTCGATCTCGCCGCGCAGGCGGCGCAGCTCCGCGTCCTGGGCCTCGAGCTGGCGCGCCATCTCGATGAGCGCCCCGCTCTGGAGCTGGCGCTCGACGGCCTGCATGCGCGCCTCCAGCGCCTCGATGCGCTCGCCACGGGACTGCGCCGCGGCGGGCAAGGCGACGAGTGCCGCGAGCAGTGCCAGGGCCCGGTGCCGCCGGACGCGCATGGTCAGCCGGTCACTGGCCGTAGACGATTTCGACGCGGCGGTTCTTCTCATATGCGGGCTCGTCGCTGCCCTCGGCCGCGGGCCGCTCCTCGCCGTAGCTGACCGTCGTCAGCTGGCCGTC
>DATBLN010000018.1:0-6810 GCA_036555345.1 Steroidobacteraceae bacterium | reverse complement strand
ATCGCCACGTCGTCCACGAGCGTCGAGCGGTCGGCGCCCGCGTCCATGGTCGTCGCCAGCACCCGCGCCGGATCCACCGGGTAGTAGGTGTCGGCCAGGTGGCAGCCCTCGCAGTTCATGAGCCTGCCCGGGTAGCCGACGTCGAAGGTGATCGCGCCGCTGAAGCCGCAGACCGTGAACGGATCGCCGACGCGGCCCGAGCCGTCCTCGCCGGAGGCGTGGATCGCATGGATCATGCGCTTCATGTCGAGGGTCTGGTCGTCGGCCCCGGCCGCGGTGACGCAGGCCGATCCCGCCACGCGGCGACTGATGTCGGTCGCGTTCGGGTTGTGGCAGGTCGAGCAGAGCTCGGTGTTGCCCGTGCGGTTTGCGCCGTGCAGCGAGAGCACGTTGTGGCAGTCGTTGCACTTGCCGATGTCGACCACGGCGCGGCGGTCGACCGCGGCGGCATCCGTGATGGCGAACGGGATGCCGACCGACGTCACCTGCAGGCTCGTGAGCACGCCGTCGATCGGGACCTGCGGTCGGCCCTCGATGATGGCCATGCCGGAACCCGTGATGCCGGTCGGGATCGCAACCGTCGCCGATTTCGTGAACGTGTTGGTGCCGTCGTTGGTGCGGCCGGTCGCGCTCTTGAAGTCGATGACGATCGGGCCGAACGGCGTGCCGCTCGTGGCGGAGCGCGCCAGCGTGTCGTTCGGGTCCAGGTTGCCAAGGTCCACGTTGTTCCAGGCAATGTCGAGGCGCAGGCTGGCGCTCGAGGTCTGGAACGGGCCGGCCGGGTCGCCGATGTCGTAATTGGTGCCGGTCTGCGGATTGCGCACGCGGATCGTCGCGGTCGGCATCTGGCCCGGCGCCGTGTTGGTGACGCTCACGACCTGGTACTGGAAGGCCTGTGCGGCGGTCGCCTCGCGGACCTCGTGCGCCACCGGCACCTGCACGAGGCGGCCGTCGGAGCCGACGACCGTGCCATTCGGGCCGTGGCAGTCGGCGCACTGCGTATCGTCCGTGAATGTGAAGCCGCCCGGGTGCACGCCGCTCTCGATGGCGAAATCGTGCTGCCCGTTGGCCGCATTACCGTCGTCGTAATGGCAGGTGCCGCAGGCGGCGCGATTGGAAACGATGCGGTAGTTGCTGGCCTGCGGGGTGTCGGCGTCGCTTTCCTCGTGGCAGGTCTGGCAGTTGCGGATGTCCTGCGGGAACTCGAGGTCGGACCACTCGTGCAGGACGCCGCCGTTGCCGATGATCTCGTAGTCCGCGCGGGCGGAGTGGATGTTGTGGATCATCCGCTTCATGTCCACCGTGTTGCCGGTGTCGCCGTCGATCGACGGCGGATTGTGGCAGGTCACGCAGTACTCGACGTCGGTGCGCGGGCCGCCGTGGAAGTTGAGCACGTCATGGCAGGCATCGCAGGTGTCGTTGTCGACGATGAGACGCGTGAACGTGGGCGCGCCGCCGGCCGGCACGAAGTCGAAGATGCCGTTGCCCGTGATCGGCGCCTGGTTGCGGATCTCGATGCCGAGGCGATGCGTTCTCGTCGCGTCGTACGCAGGCGCCGCCGTGTAGGCCGTGAGCGCACTCGCGAAGGTGTACTGGTAGGTGCCGTCGTTGTTGTCGACGAACCGGGCGGCCGAGGCCGTCTCCGTGGTGCCTTGCCGTGCTGCGCCGCTGGTGCGCGAGATGTAGGACTGCCACTGGCTCGAGCCGCCGTTGGCGCCGGGCGAGAGCTGGGCAATGATGAAGCGCGCATCCCCGGCCGGCAGGCCGACGAGTCCCTGGTTCAGGTCATTGGACAGCCGGAACTGCACCACCGGTGCGCCGCCGCCGGCGGGCACCGTCACGCCGGTGACGGTGATGTTGATCCGTTCGGCGCTGTCGACGGGAACGCCGCCGCCGCCACCGGGCGGGCCCGGAGGACCCGGAGGACCGCCGGCTCCCGGCGGCCCCGGCGGGCCCTGGACGCCGGCCGAGCCATTGTTGCTGCAACCGGCCACGCCGAATCCGAGCACGAGGAGGAGGAGAACCCAACGAACCCGATGTGTCGCGTCCATCGTCATCTTCCTTCTTCTTGACGACCGGGTGGCGGGCATCCATCGCCCGTCCGCGCAGACTCCCCGATTTCCGCGGTCAAAGAATGCGCTGTTTCCCTGCATCGCACCATCGCATTTCCGCCCGAAATGAGGCCCAATAACATACGTATCTTCCGCAATGGCGCGCCGGCGCTCACTTGCGGCGCACTGCGAGCAGGCAGGACGCGCGAGGCAACTGGGGCGACGTGGGTCCGAAGACGCTGCAACTGAAGGTCGGCCTGTACGTCGCGCTCGCCGTGACGCTCGCGTTGCTCGTGTTCACCGTGCTCGTCGTGCGCCAGCAGCGCGAGCAGCTGCTGCGCGAGGCCACCGACCGCGTCACGCAGCTGTCGGAGATGATCACGCGCAGCACGCGCTTCGCCATGCTGCAGAACCAGCCGGACCACGTGCACCAGATCATCGAGGATGTCGGCAGCCACCCGAGCATCGACCGCATCCGCATCTTCAGCAAGGAGGGCCGGATCATCGACTCCACCCATGCGCCCGAGATCGGGCTCACGGTGGACCGGACCGCGGAGGGCTGCGCCCGCTGCCACCGGTCGGCGCAGCCGCTCGAGCAGCTCGCGCGTGGCGACAAGGCGCGCATCTTCCAGGCCCCGGACGGCCGGCGCCTGCTCGGCAGCATGGAGGTGATCCGCAACGAGCCGTCGTGCCATACCGCGAGCTGCCACCGGCACCGTGCCGACCAGTCGGTGCTCGGCGTGCTGGACATCGTCTATTCGCTCGACGAGATCGACCGCAGCCTGCGGCGGAACGTCGTCATCATCGGCGTGCTGGCGCTCGGCTTCGGCGCCTTCGCGCTGCTGGCCATCCAGTTCCTGGTGCGGCGGCTGGTGTACGTGCCGCTGCGCGATCTGGAGGCGGGAGCGAAGCGGCTCGCGGCGGGAAACCTCGATGAGCCGATCCCGGTGCGCAGCGGCGACGAGTTCGGGCAGCTGGCGGGCTCGTTCAATGCAATGACCGCGGCGCTCGGGACTTCGCAGCAGCAGCTGCGCGAGTGGGCGCGCACGCTCGAGGAGAAGGTCGAGAAGCGGACGCGGGAGCTGCGCGTCGCGGAGGCGGAGGCCGCGCGCGGCGAGAAGCTCGCCTCGGTCGGCCTGCTCGCGGCCGGCATCGCCCACGAGCTCAACAACCCGCTGACCGGCATCCTCACGTTCTCGCACCTGATCCGCAGGAAGATGCCGGACGGCAGCCCCGAGGCCGAGGACCTCGACCTCGTGATCCGGGAGACCAGGCGCTGCGCCGCCATCATCCGGCGGCTGCTCGATTTCGCTCGCGAAAAAGCGCCGGAAAAGAAATACTGCGACCTGAACCAGGTCATCGAGGAGACGGTGCGCATCGTGGAGCGGCCCGCGCACGTCCGCGACATCGAGGTCCGCATGGAGCTGGACCGCGAACTGCCGCAGGCGTGGGTGGACGCGGACCTCATCCGGCAGGTCATCATGAACATGCTCGTCAACGCCCAGCAGGCAATCGAGGAGAAGGGCAGCATCACGATCCGGAGCCGTCGCGTGATGGAGGCGGCGCAAGAGGCCGGCGCGACGCCGGTACCCATGGCCGAGATCTCGATCATCGATACCGGCTGCGGCATCCCGGAGCAGAACCTGAAGCGGATTTTCGACCCGTTCTTCACCTCCAAGGCGGTGGGCCAGGGCACGGGACTTGGCCTGTCGGTCAGCCACGGCATCGTCAGCGCGCATGGCGGTTTCATCCAGGTCGAGAGCCGGGTCGGGGAGGGCTCGACATTCCGCGTCTTCCTGCCCTTCGAGCCGCCGGCGGGCGAGGCAACCGACGGGGGTGCCCGGTGAGCGCGCGCATCCTGGTCGTCGACGACGAGGAGATCGTCGTCAGGAGCTGCCTGCGCATCCTCGCGGACAGTGGCTACGAGCTCGAGTCCGCGGCCGACGGGGTCGAGGCGCTGCGCAAGGTCGCGGCGAACCCCTTCGACGTGCTGGTGCTCGACATCATGATGCCGGCCATGGACGGGCTCGAGGTGCTGAGGCGGGTGAAGGAGTCGCACCCGGACATCGACGTGATCATGATCACCGGCCTGTCGCAGATCGACACGGCGGTGCAGGCCATGAAGCTCGGCGCCTTCGACTACCTGCCGAAGCCCTTCGACCCGGACGAGCTCAAGCTCGTCGTGCAGCGCGCGCTCGAGCGGCGGCGCCTGCTGCAGGAGAACCTCGACCTCCGTACCGAGGTCAGCGCCCGCTACCGGCTCGAGAATATCGTCGGCGCGAGCCCGAAGATGCAGGCCGTGTTCCGCCTCGTCGCGCAGTGCGCGCCGACCAACAGCACGGTGCTGCTGACGGGCGAGAGCGGCACCGGCAAGGAGCTGGTGGCCCGCGCGATCCATTACAACAGCCTGCGCAAGGACAAGCCGTTCGTCCCGGTGGACTGCAACTCGCTCGCCGAGAACCTGCTGGAGAGCGAGCTGTTCGGCCACGTGAAGGGCGCCTTCACGGGCGCAGTGGCCACCAAGAAGGGCCTGTTCGAGATCGTGGAGGACGGCACGCTGTTCCTCGACGAGATCGGCAACCTGTCGCCCTCGATCCAGGCCAAGCTGCTGCGCGTCATCCAGGAGCGCGAGTTCAAGGCCGTCGGCGGCACCCGCACGCAGCCCGCGAGCTTCCGCCTCGTCTGCGCGACCAACCGGGACCTGGCGGCGATGGTGGCCGCCGGGACCTTCCGCGACGACCTCTACTACCGCGTCAACGTCTTCCCGATCCAGGTCCCGCCGCTGCGCGAGCGCCGGGACGACATCCCCGCGCTCGCCTACCACTTCCTGAAGATCTACAGCGAGGAACTGGGCAAGCCGGTGACGGAGATCTCGGCCGGCGCCATGAGCGCAATCGTCAACCACGACTGGCCCGGGAACGTGCGCGAGCTCGAGAACGCCATCCAGCGCGCGGTGATCCTCGCGACCGACCACGTCATCCGGCAGGCGCACCTCGGCGACATCGTGGACAAGTCGCTGCGGCTTGACCTCGACGTGCCGCGGACCAGCGACGAGTTGAAAAGGACCAAGAAGCTCGCGCGCGAGAAGTCGGTCGAGAGCATCGAGAAGAGCTTCGTGCTCGAGGCGCTGCGCCGCAACGCCTGGAATGTGACCCGGAGCGCCGAGGAGACCGGCATGCAGCGCGCGAATTTCCAGGCGCTGATGAAGAAGCACAACATCCGGCTGCGCGGGTCGGAGCCGGAACCGGATTCCTCGCCGCCCGCCTGAGCGCTCAGTCCGGCTTCCTCTCGACCTCCTCGTAGCCCGTGATCATCGCCTTGAAGTGCGCGGACCGCGTGTGGCCAAGGCTCGCCAGGTACGGGTGCACGAAGATGAAGCCCACGAAGAAGATGAAGCACAGCACGTGCACCGTGTCCACCACCCGCACCCCGCCGAAGAACTCGATCGCGCCCGCGAACCGCTTCAGGTCCCACAGCAGCAGCCCCGTGAAGAACTGCAGCGGCACGATCAGCAGCATGATGATCTGGTACATCGTGCTCTGGAGCGGGTTGAACTTGTGGTAGGCGCTGACGTGGTGGGGATTGGGCTCGCCGCGGAAGATCCCGTAGCCGTAGTACTGCATCTGGCGCAGGCTGCCGCGGAAGTGCTTCATCGGGCTCAGCTCGGGGTGGTAGACCCTGATCTTGTCCGAGAACAGGTAGAACAGGAACCAGACGAAGAAGTTGGCGATCAGCGCGAAGCCGACCCAGTTGTGCAGGTGCACCGCGGTCCGGAACGACATCAGCCCGATGACGTCGACGTAGCGGAGCTGGATGCCGGTCAGGATCAGTGCGATGAATCCGAGCGCGTTGATCCAGTGCCAGATCCGGACCGGCAGCGGGTGGACGTAGATCCTCTCCATGGCGCCGTGAGACTGCTCAGCCATCGCCGTCTCCCCCGGAGTCCGCGCGGCGCTTCCGGAACAGCCACTTGAGGGTCATGTGCCCGAGCGGCACGCCGATGCCGCCGGCGAGCGCCAGCAGGAACAGCGCGTCCAGGAACCGGCTGCGCGTGCCGCCGATCGCGTAGAACTCGGGCAGGGACTCGACCGCGAGCGCGGAACCCAGGATGTCCGCATGCGCGGCGTGGCGCAGCGGCCTGCCGTCGGCGCCGACCACCGAGACCGTGACGTTCTGGAACGGCTCGGAACCGTAACGATGGCAGTTGTCGCAGGCCCGCAACGCCTGCTCCTTGGGCGTGAGCCGGTGCGCCTCGACGGGTTCGCGCAGTTCGACGCGGCCCCGCAGTGTCAGGGGCGTGGCCGCGCCGCGGTTGACCTCCGAGAGCAGCGCGCGCAACTCGCCGGCGTCGAGCCCGTCGCCGTTCGCGTCCGCCGCGGTGGCTTTGTCCTCGAAGGACGGCGCGCCCTCCTGCTCGACGGCCCAGCGCCCGGTGGCGGCATCGTACAGCCTGAGGTCGATCATGCGCGGCACGTCCGGCGCGTGGCACGCGGCGCAGGACACCACTTCCTGGTGATGGCCGGCATTCGGCAGCCACTCGGCGTGGGCGGCGAGGTCCGCCGAATGGCAGCGTACGCAGGTCTCGTAGGCGGTGCGCGGCGTCACCTCGTGCGCGCCGTGGCATCCCGTGCAGACCGGGGCCAGCGGACTGCCCTCGCGCACGCGTGCGGCATGGAGACTGCCGTCATGCTGCTCCGCGGCGTCGGCGTGGCACATCCGGCAGGCCTCGGCCCGCAGGACGGAATACTGGCGCAGGCTC
>DATBLN010000003.1:0-3128 GCA_036555345.1 Steroidobacteraceae bacterium | reverse complement strand
CTCCGGTCAGGCAGGCAGCGACGGCCGTCCGGTCCCCGCACGGAGAGGTACCGAAGCGGTCATAACGGCGCGCACTCGAAATGCGATGGGGGCATTACCGCCCCACGTGGGTTCGAATCCCACCCTCTCCGCCACATTTGTTCGGTTGACGCTTGCGGATCGCGGCTCGTACGATGCCCGGCCCGGTCATTCCGATGGTGGCTCGCGTCGGTTCCTCCGCGACGATCAGCCGTGAACCCCGCCAGGCCCGGAAGGGAGCAACGGTAGCGGTGGCATCGGGTGACGGAGGGGTGCCGGCGCGGGCCGCCTCCGGTTCCGGGACGCAGCACGGCGGCGCCGCGGGACCGCGGCAAGGGCATCGATGAGCTACCTCGCACTGGCACGCAAGTGGCGACCGCGCAGCTTCGGCGAGCTGGTGGGCCAGGAACACGTCCGCCAGGCGCTGGTCAACGCGCTCGATTCCGGCCGCATCCACCACGCCTTCCTGTTCACCGGCACGCGCGGCGTCGGCAAGACCACCATCGCGCGCATCCTCGCCAAGTCGCTCAACTGCGAGCGCGGCGTCTCCTCGGTGCCCTGTGGCGAATGCGGCGCCTGCCGCGAGATCGACGAAGGCCGCTTCGTGGACCTGATCGAGGTGGACGCGGCCTCGCGCACCAAGGTGGACGACACGCGCGAACTGCTCGAGAACGTGCAGTACCTGCCGACTCGCGGCCGCTGCAAGGTGTACCTCATCGACGAGGTGCACATGCTGTCCGCGCACTCCTTCAACGCGCTCCTGAAGACGCTCGAGGAGCCGCCGCCGCACGTGAAATTCCTGCTGGCCACGACCGACCCGCAGAAGCTGCCGGTGACGGTCCTGTCGCGCTGCCTGCAGTTCAACCTGAAGCGCCTGCCGTCGGCGCTGATCGCGGGCCGCCTGCAGCACATCCTGGGGGCCGAGGGCGTGGCCGCCGAGCCCGCCGCCGTGCAGCTCCTCGCGCGCGCCGCAGACGGCAGCCTGCGCGACGCCCTGTCGCTGCTCGACCAGATGCTGGCCTTCGGCGCGGGGCGCGTCACCGAGGCGGACGCGCGCGCGATGCTCGGCACGGTCGCGCGCCAGGACGTGGTGCGCCTGGCCGAGCGCCTCGCGGATCGCGACGCCCGCGGGCTCATGGAGGCGGTCTCCGCGATCGACCAGTTCGCGCCGGACTACGCGGACCTGCTGGATGCGCTTGCCGCGATCCTGCAGAAAGTCGCGCTGCGCCAGGCGGTGCCGGACCTGGCGGAGGACGAGCTGTACGACGCCGCACTGCTCGCGGGGCTCGCGGCCCGCATGCCCGCAGAGGACGTCCAGCTCTGCTACCAGATCGCGATCCTCGGGCGCCGCGACCTGGACCTCGCCCCCGACCCGCGCGCCGGCCTGGAGATGACCCTGCTGCGCATGCTCGCCTTCCGGCCGGCGGGCGCGGAAGGCGCTGCGCGCAGTACGGAGGCCACGGCGTCGCGCCCGCCGCCCGCCGCGGCGGGCAGGGGCGCCGCGCCGGCGCCGGCCGCCGCCGGCGAATGGCCCGAGCTGCTGGCGCGCCTGGAACTGCAGGGCGCCGCGCGGCAGCTCGCCGGCAACTGCCAGCTCATCGAGCGCGAGGGCAACCGGTTCCGGTTCCTGCTCGACCCGCGCGCGCAATCCCTGCATACGCGCCAGCTGGAGGACCGGCTCGGCGCCGCCCTGGGCAAGCTGGTTGGCGCCACCGTCACGGTCGAGATCGAGGCCGGCGGCGCCACGGACACGCCGGTGCGGCGCGAGGAACAGGCGCGCGACGAGCGCCTGGAGCAGGCGCGGGCGGCGATCGAGCGCGATCCCAACGTCCAGGCGCTGCGTGACCGCTTCGGGGCGGTGGTCCAGCCGGAATCGATCAAGCCCGTCGGGTAGAATGCGGCCATGAAAGCGAATCTCGGGCAGCTGATGCGCCAGGCGCAGCAGCTGCAGGCCAGCATGCAGAAGGCCCAGGAGCAGCTGGGGACGCTGGAGGTCACCGGCGAATCCGGCGGCGGCATGGTCAAGGTCGTCATGAATGGCCGGCACGAGGTGCGCCGCGTGCAGATCGACGCCGCCGTCGACGTCGCGGACCGGGAAATGCTCGAGGACCTCGTCGCCGCCGCCTGCAACGACGCGGTGCGCCGTGTCGGCGAGGCCGTGCAGCAGCACATGGCGGGCGCGATGGGCGGCATGCAGCTGCCGCCGGGCATGAAACTGCCGCTCTGACGGCCGTCGCCGTGAAGTATTCCCCCGGACTGGCCCGGCTGATCGAGGCGCTGCGCGTGCTGCCGGGCGTCGGCCCGAAGTCGGCGCAGCGCATGGCCTTCCACCTGCTGGAACGCAACCGCGAGGGCGGCCGCGCGCTCGCGCGCGCGCTCGCCGAGGCGGCGGACGGCATCGTGCATTGCCGGCGCTGCCGCATGCTGACCGAGGGCGAGCTGTGCGAGACCTGCAGTTCACCGCGCCGCGACGCGGCGTCGCTCTGCATCGTCGAGTCGCCCGCCGACGTGGTCGCCGTCGAGCAGTCGGGTGGCTACAACGGCCGCTATTTCGTGCTGATGGGCCACCTGTCGCCGCTCGACGGGATCGGGCCCGGGCAGCTCGGGCTCGACGCGCTCGAGAAGCTGCTGGACGAGGGCGAGGTGCGGGAGGTGATCCTTGCCACCAATCCCACCGTCGAGGGAGAGGCGACCGCGCACTACATCGGCGAGATGGTGCTGCGTCGCGGCATCCGCGCCTCGCGCATCGCGCACGGCGTGCCGGTCGGGGGCGAGCTCGAGTACGTGGACGGCGGCACGCTGGCCCACGCGCTGGCCGGGCGCCAGGTCATCGCCTGACGCGCGGCGTCCGCGCGGCGAACTCCTCCGCGAGCGAGAGCAGCGCCCGGTAGCTCGAGAGCCGCCGCGACGAGACCCGTCCTTCCTGCGCCGCCGCGGCCACGGCGCAGCCGGGCTCGCGCCGGTGCAGGCAGTCCCGGAAGCGGCAGCCGCCGGCCTGTGCGGCAATCTCGCGGAAGCCGCCGGCGATCTCGCGCGGCGCGGGCAATGGCGGCGCGAAGTCGCGCACCCCCGGCGAGTCGATCAGTTCGCCGCCGGTCGGCAGCCGGTAG
>DATBLN010000184.1:0-10160 GCA_036555345.1 Steroidobacteraceae bacterium | reverse complement strand
CACTCGTGCATGCCGACCTTGCGGCTCTGCAGGTTGACGCCGCGCGGCAGGCGATCGGCGAGCGGTTCGCCGGCGCAGTGCTTGTGGATCGAGATCGCGGCCTGGTGGCCGTGCTCCACGGCCCAGATGATGTTCTTCGGGCCGAATGCGGCGTCCCCGCCGAAGAACACGCCCTTGCGCGTCGACTCGAAGGTGACCGGGTCGACCTTCGGCACGTCCCACTTGTCGAACTCGATGCCGAGGTCGCGCTCGACCCAGGGAAACGCGTTCTCCTGGCCGATCGCGAGTATCACGTCGTCGCAGGGAATGAACACCTCCTCGACGAAGCGCTGCCCGGTGATCTCCCCGCCCTCCATGTCGTACTCGAGGCGCTCGAAGGTCATGCCCTTGAGCCGCCCGCCCTCGCTCACGAATGCCTTGGGCGCATGGTTGACGACGATCTCGACGTTCTCCTCCTCCGCGTCCTCGAGCTCCCACTCGGAGGCCTTGAAGAACCCGCGCGGCTTCCGCGCCATGACCTTCACGCTCTTTGCGCCGAGGCGCAGCGAGGTCCGGCAGCAGTCCATCGCCGTGTTGCCGACGCCGATGATCAGGACGCGCTCGCCGATCGACTCGACGTGACCGAAGGCGACCGACTCGAGCCAGGCGATGCCGATGTGGATGCGGTCCGAGTCGAGGCGGCCCGGAAGGCTCAGCTCCTTGCCCTTGGGCGCGCCCGTGCCCACGAACACCGCGTCGAAGCCGCCGTCCGCGAGCAGCGCGCGCATGCTCCCGACCGGCGCGCCGAGCCGGACGTCCGCGCCCATGGCGGCGACGTAGCCAATCTCCTCGTCGAGCACCTCGGCCGGCAGGCGGAACGCCGGGATGTTGGTGCGCATCAGACCGCCTGCGGTCGCGTACTGCTCGAAGATCACGACTTCGTAGCCGATCGGCAGCAGGTCGTTCGCCACGGTGAGCGACGCAGGTCCTGCGCCGATGCAGGCCACGCGCTTGCCGTTCCGCCGCGCGGGGGGCTTCGGCAGCCGCGGCGTGATGTCGTCACGCAGGTCGGCGGCGACGCGCTTGAGCCGGCAGATAGCGACCGGCTTCTCCTCGACGCGCCGGCGCCGGCATGCCGGCTCACAGGGGCGGTCGCAGACGCGGCCCAGGATGCCCGGGAACACGTTGGACTCGCGGTTGACCATGTAGGCGTCCGAGTAGCGCCCCTGCGCGATCAGCCGGATGTATTCGGGCACGTCCGTGTGCGCGGGACAGGCCCACTGGCAGTCCACGACCTTGTGGTAATAGTCGGCGTCCGCCGTGTCGGTCGGTTGCATCAGCCGCCAAGTATACCGGCCCGTCCCGGGCCCGATGCGGCCGCGGAGCCCCGGTTGACCAGCTCGGCGATGCGCGTCGCGGTCTCGAGCGCGCGCAGCCCGTCCTCGCCGGACACCACCGGCCGCCTGCCGGCCCGGACCGCCTGCGTGAAGGAGCGGATCTCGTCGAGGAGCGCGTCGCCCTGCTCGAAGCTGCGCTCCTCGAGGTCCACCTTGGGCGGCACGCCCTCCTCGATCGCGGCCGGCTTGCGCACGACCGAGAGCAGCTTCTGCTGCAGGTCGATCGAAAGGTAGGCGTCCGCCTGGAACACGCGCAGCTTCCGCTCTGCCTTGAGGCTGATCCGGCTCGCGGTGACGTCGGCCACGCAGCCGTTTTCGAAGCGGATGCGCGCATTGGCGATGTCGATCTCGTCGGTGAACACCGGCGCGCCGATCGCGTCGATGGTCGCGATCGGCGAGCGCACGATGTGCTCGATCAGGTCGATGTCGTGGATCATGAGGTCGAGCACGACGCTCACGTCCGTGCCGCGCGGCTTGAAGGGCGCCAGGCGATTCGACTCGACGAAGCGCGGCCCGGAAAGCTCGCCGGCAACCGCGAGGATCACCGGGTTGAACCGCTCGAGATGGCCGACCTGCAGGACCAGCTTGCGGCCGGCGGCGAGCGCAATCAGCTCGCGCGCTTCCGCGACCGTCGTGGTGATCGGCTTCTCGACCAGCACGTGCGCGCCCGCTTCGAGGAAATCCCGGGCGACCGGGTGATGCAGCGCGGTCGGCGTCGCGATGCTGACGGCGTCCACGCGCCCGAGCAGCTCGCGGTGGTCTGCGTAGCCCGCGACGCCGAGCTCGGATTTCAGTCGCTCGCGCGCCTCGGGCGAGGGGTCGGCGACGCCGACCAGCTCGCAGTCGGCGAGCCCTGCGTATTTCTGGGCGTGGAAGCGGCCGAGGTAACCGGCGCCGACGACGGCGCAGCGCAGGGGCGTCATGTCAATGCAGTATAGCGGTGGCTTGCCGCGTTGCGGCCCGCGGGTCAGACTGCGGCGATGGCTCCCGGCAACCCCCTCGCCCGCTGGTTCAGCCGCCTGCCGCCGTTCTGGCGCCGCGAGCTCGGCTTGCTCGGATCGCTGTTCGGGTTCGGGCTGCTCGTGATGCCGTTCCTGATCTACCTCGCGGGCGTGCTGACGCTCGGGCCCTACGAGGGCGGGCTGCTGTCGTTCCTGGGCTCGCTGCTCGCGGCGTTCTTCACGGCGGCGCCGTCCGCGTGGCTCCTGGTCTTCGGGCCCTACCTGCTGTTCATGGCGGTGCGCCTGCTGACCCGGCCGCTGCGCCGCCGCGGCTGACCCGGATCAGTCGCCGGCGCGGCTCGCGGCGCTTGCATCGCGCGCCGCCTTGAACTCGTTGCCCTCGTACCAGTCGGGCCAGGCCCGGCCATTGGCGACGCGCGCGCCGACCTCGAACAGCAGGCGCAGGTCCTCGATCGAGCCGCTCACGTCCCAGGATTCCTGGTACTCGTCGTTCGGCTTGTGGTAGCGCTCGGCGACGTACGCGGTCTGCCACGCGACGCCCGCCGCCTCTCCCCCGTCGCGCAGCACGGCGCCGGACTTGATGTAGAGCGCGGGCACGCCCTTTTTCGCGAAATTGAAGTGGTCGGAGCGGTAGAAGTAGCCGGCCTCCGGCTTGCGGTCGGGGGTCAGCGCGCGGCCCCGGGCCCTGGCCGCCGCCGCGAGCAGGTCCTCGAGCCCTGAAGCGCCGAAGCCGATCACCTCGACGTCCCGGGCGCGCCCGATCGGGTACAGCGCGTCGACGTTGATCACCGCCGCCGTCCTCTCGAGCGGCACGAGCGGGTGCGCCGCGTAGTACTCGGAGCCGATCAGGCCGGATTCCTCCGCCGTGACGGCGAGGAACAGGACCGAGCGGCCGGGCCCCGGCAGCAGGTCGCGGAAGCCGCGCGCGATCGTCAGGATCGCGGCGACGCCCGTGGCATTGTCCACGGCGCCGTTGTAGATCCGGTCGCCCTCGCCCGTCTCGGCCACGCCGAGGTGGTCCCAGTGCGCGACGAAGACGACGTACTCCTCCGGCCGCTCCTTCCCCGGCATGACCGCGGCGAGATTGGGCGAGCTCATCCTGCGGATGGAGTTCTTCACGCCGCCGCTGGCGGTCACGCCGAGCGGCACGGGCCTGAAGCCGCGCTTCACCGCGGCCGCAGAGAGCGCATCGAGGTCCTGGCCCGCGATTTCCATCAGCTGGCGCGCGCGGTCCTTCGTGATCCAGCCCTCGAGCGCCGTGCGGCCCGCGTTGCCGTCCGCCGACTCGGCGTAGAACTGCGGCCCGGTCCAGCCATTGCGCACGACGTTCCAGTCGTAGGCGGCCGGTGCCGTGTCGTGCACGATGATCGCGGCCGCCGCGCCCTGGCGCGCGGCCTCCTCGTACTTGTAGGTCCAGCGGCCGTGATAGGTCATGGCCCTGCCGCGGAACAGCGACTCCTCGCCGGTGACGAAGCCCGGGTCGTTGACGAGGATCAGGGCGGTCTTGCCGCGCATGTCGATGCCCGCGTAGTCGTTCCAGCCGTATTCCGGGGCGACGATGCCGTACCCGACGAAAACGACTTCGCTGCCTTCGATCGAGGATTGCGGCTGCACGCGGCGCGTGCCGATCACCATGTCGTCGCCATAGGCGAGCGTCATGCCGCCGGCGCCCCGGTGGAACGACAGCCGCGGCTCTGAGGCCGTGATTTCCACGAGCGGCACCTCCTGCCGGAAGCTGCCGCCGGCGACCGGCTGCAGGCCGAGTTCCAGGAACTGCTCCTCGAGGTATTCGACCGTGCGTTGCTCGCCCGGGGTCCCCGGCGAACGGCCCTGCAGGTCGTCGGCCGAGATGCCCGCGATGTACGCGCGGTAGGCCGGTTCGTCGATGGCGGCGGCGGCGCGCTCGATCGCCTTGTCGGCGGCTTTCCAGGCCCCGAGCGTGGCCACGGCGGCGCCCGCGGCGACCAGGATGCGGAGCAGGACGGTATTTCGCATGGGTGGGTTCCTCGGGCAATCAGCCGGGTCGGGAGCCGGGGTCGGGCCAGTAGAAGAGAGCGACCAGCAGCAGCGCGATCCACATCGCGCCCTGGGCCAGCCAGCGCCAGCGGCGCTGGCGCTGCAGTCCCACGAAAGCCAGGGCGGCGGCGATCGCCAGCATCCCGAAGAGCCCCGCGGCCTCCAGCAGGCCGGGGTATTCGCGCCCGACCGCCGGCTGGCCTCCCGCCGTCAGGGCGAATATGACAACCACCATGGCGAGTACGAGCGCGATCGAGGCCGCGGACCCCAGCACGACGCCGGTCAGGAAACCGAGCGGACTCAAGCGGATGACTCCTTGGCGGGCGTGACGCCGGCACTTGAACCGGCGCCCCGGCGCCCCTAGCCTGTGATCATTGGGGTCAGCCCTCCGTGGGCTGCGCGAGGAGTGTAGCAGCCGATGACTTCCTGGTTGGGGTCAACCGTGCCGTACAGGGTGCGCCTGCTTGTCGCGGCGCTCGTGGTCGCGTGCGTGCTCGTGCTCGTGGGATCGGGGGCGCAGCGCGCCCCGCTCGCGCCCGCCGTCGCCGCCTCCGGCGACCTGGCTCCCAGCGACCGCCACCGGCGCGTCATGCGCCTGGTCTCCGAGGTCGTCGAGCGCCAGCATTATCGCCAGGCGGCGCTGGACGACGAGATGTCGTCGCAGATCTACGAGCGCTACCTCGAGGCGCTCGACGGCGGCCGGAGCTACCTGCTCGCCTCCGACATCGCCGAGTTCGAGTCGTTGCGCTACGCGCTCGACGAGGCAATCGAGGACGCCGACGCCGGGCCGGCATTCAGGATCTTCGCGCGCTACCGGGACCGCAACCGCGAAGTGCTGCGCCATGCCATCGCGCTGCTCGAGGTCGAGCCGGACTTCACGCTCGACGAGTCGTTCCGCTTCGACCGCAGCGAGGACGGCTGGCCCGCCTCCGCAGCGGAGCTCGAGGACCTCTGGCGCAAGCGCGTCAAGAACGACGCGCTGTCGCTGGTGCTCGCCGGCAAGACCTGGCCGGAAGCCGCGGACATCCTGCGCAAGCGCTACGAGCGCGTCGCCAAGCGCGTCGAGCAGATCACGGCCGACGACGTGTTCGAGACGTTCATGAACGCCTACTCGCACGTCTACGACCCGCACTCGAACTACCTGTCGCCGCGGAATTCCGAGGAATACAACATTGCGATGAGCCTGTCCTACGAGGGCATCGGCGCGTCGCTTCAGCTCGTCGACGATCACGTCACGATCATGAACGTGCTGCCGGGCGGCGCCGCGGCGGCGTCATCGGACATCAAGGTCGGCGACCGCATCACCGCGGTCGGCCAGGGCGAGGCCGGTCCGCTGACCGACGTGGTCGGCTGGCGGCTCGACGACGTCGTGCAGCTGATCCGCGGGCCGGTGAATTCCACCGTGCGCCTGCAGGTCCTGCCCGCCGGAGCCAATCCCGGCTCGCCGGAGGCGCAGGTCGCGCTAAAGCGCTCCAAGATCACACTCGAGGCGCAGGCCGCGCAGAAGGAGATCCACACCCTGAAGCGCGGCGACCGCGACCTCAAGGTCGGCGTGATCTCGGTGCCCTCCTTCTACCAGGATTTCCAGGCCCGCGTCGCCGGCGAGCCGGAGTACCGCAGCACCACGCGCGACGTGCGCCGGCTGGTCGAGGAACTGCGCGCGGAAAGCGTCGATGCGCTCGTCGTGGACCTGCGCGACAACGGCGGCGGGCACCTGTCCGAGGCCACGAGCCTGGTCGGCCTCTTCGTCGAGCGCGGGCCGGTCGTGCAGCTGCGGGAGACGGGCGGGCGCATCGAAGTCCTCGACGACCCGGAGCCGGGCGTCGCCTGGAACGGGCCGCTCGTCGTGCTGGTGAATCGCCAGAGCGCCTCGGCATCCGAGATATTCGCGGGCGCGATCCAGGACTATCAGCGCGGGCTCGTCGTCGGCCAGCAGACCTACGGCAAGGGCTCGGTGCAGAACCTCTACCCGCTCGACCGCTACGCGCTCGGGCCCAAGGCGGGCTTCGGCCAGCTGACGGTCACAATCGGCAAGTACTACCGGGTCACCGGCGACAGCACGCAGCATCGCGGCGTGCAGCCGGACATCACGCTCCCCTCGCTCGTGAGCCCCGAGGACGTCGGCGAGAGCACGCGCGAAAGCGCGCTGCCCTGGGACCGCATCGGCGCCGCCCGCTTCACGCCGGAGGCGTCCGAGGCGCCGGTCGTCTCGCTGCTGTCGAAAGTGCACGAGCGGCGCATCGCCGGCAATCCCGATTTCGTCGCGCTGATGGCGGACGTGGAAGCGGTCGAGCGGCTGCGCAACCAGCGCGAAGTCTCCCTCAACCTCGAGAAGCGCCGCGCCGAGCGCGACGCCATCGATGCCGGACGCCTCGCGCGCGAGAACGCGCGCCGGGTCGCGCGCGGGCTCGCGCCGTTCGCCGACGTCGGCGCGCTCGATGGCGCCGAGGCGCCGGACGCGGTGCTCGACGAGGCGGTGGAAATCGCCGCGGATGCCGCAGTGCTTCCGAAGACCGCCGAGCCCGCGCGCCTCAGCTGAAGCCTCCCGCCGGCAGACGAGACATCCTGTAAATTCATTGATTTACATAACCCATCGTCCAATTGGTGTTATACTTGACTACAACACTATGAGACCGTAACATAGGCTCCAGTTGATCGGCAGGAGCCCGACCGTGAACCGCATCGAAGCCCGCACCGTGACGTTCCCCTCCCTGAATGCGCGCCTCGCGCTGACGGCGCTCGCGCTGGCAGCCGCCCTCCTCGTCGCCGCCTGCGGCAAGGCCAATGGCGACAGCGCGGGCAAGGAGGCGAAGGACGAGGTGCCCGCGGTCCCGGTCGAGGTCGCCTCGACGCGCCGCGCGGAAATGGCCGCGGTCTACACCGGCACCGCGCCGATCGAATCGGAGCGCAAGGCTTTCGTGATGCCGAAGGTCAAGGGCGAGATCCGCGCCGTGCTCGCCGACGAGGGCCAGCGCGTCCGGGAGGGCCAGGTACTCGCGCGCCTCGACGGCGACCAGTTGCGGCTCGAGGTCGCGCTCAACGAGGCGACCATGCGCAAGCTCGAGCGCGACTATGCGCGCAACCTCGAGCTGCAGCAGAAAGGGCTCGTGAGCGCCACGGCGATCGACAATCTCAAGTACGAGCTCGAGGCCGCCAGGGCGAGCTGGGAGCTGGCGCGCCTGCAGCTCTCCTACTGCGACATCCGCTCGCCGATCGCGGGCACCGTCACGCAGCGGCTGGACGTCGTCAAGGTCGGCAACACGGTGACGCCGGTCGGCGGCGTGATCGAGAGCGCGGATTCGTCGCTGTTCGTGGTCGAGGACCTCGACAGCCTGATGCTGCGCATCAACGTGCCGGAGCGCGAGCTGCCGAAGCTGTCGGTCGGGCAACCCGCCGAGCTCGGATTCGACGCCGTCCCCGGCCGCGCGTTCGAGGGCCGCATCGCGCTGATCAGCCCCTACATCGACGCGCAGACCGCGACCTTCCCGGTGCGCATCCGCGTCGCCGACACGGGCGGGCTGCTGCGACCCGGCATGTTCGCGCGCGTGGCGATCGTCTATGAGCGCAAGCCGGACGCGCTGCAGATCCCGCGCACCGCGCTGCTGGACGGCGACGGCCCGCCCAAGGTGTTCGTGGTGAAGGACGGCAAGGCCGCCGAGCGCTCCGTGACGCTCGGCCTCTCGAATGGCGCCATGATCGAGGTCGTCGAGGGACTCCGGGACGGCGAGCAGGTCGTGGTCGTCGGCCAGGGCGCCGTCAAGCCCGGCGCGGCGGTGCGGATCGTGAACACGCCCGCGCGCCCCGCCGCCCGCCCGCAGCCCGCCGTCGCGGCGGGCTGAGCCCGGCCCATGCAGATCGTCGAGTTCGCCACGCGGCGCCGCGTCACCATCCTCATGGTGACGGTGGCCGTGGTCCTGTTCGGCTTCGTGTCGCTGTCGCGATTGAAGCTCAACCTGCTGCCCGACCTCTCCTACCCGACGCTGACCGTGCGCACCGACCTGCCGGGCGCCGCTCCGCTCGAGCTCGAGACGCTGATCGCGCGCCCGATCGAGGAGTCGGTCGGCATCATCCGGAACGTCAGGGAAGTGCGCTCGGTGTCGCGCGCCGGCCAGGCCGACATCATCCTCGAGTTCGCCTGGGGCACGGACATGGACCTCGCGGGCATCGACGTGCGCGAGAAGATCGACCTGCTGCAGCTGCCGATCGAGGCCAGCCGGCCGATCCTGCTGCGCTTCGATCCCTCGACCGAGCCGGTCATGCGCGTCGCCTTCGTGGACACGGACGACTTCGCGCAGTCGAGTCCCGGCGAGGCCGGCACGGTCGACCGGCTGAAGTCGCTCCGCCGCTTCGCCGACGACCGGCTGAAGCCCGACCTCGAGTCGGTCGACGGCTCCGCCGCGGTCAAGGTCAGCGGCGGCTACGAGGACGAGATCCAGGTGTTCGTGGACCAGGGCAAGCTGGCGCAGCTCAACCTGTCGATCGAGCACGTCGCCCGGCGCCTGCGCGAGGAGAATGTCAACCTGTCCGGCGGGCGCCTCGAGCAGGGCACCCAGCGCTTCCTCGTGCGCACGCTCAACGAGTTCACGACCGTGCAGGAGATGGCGGACGCGATCATCGCCAACGTGGACGGCAAGCCCGTGTACCTGCGCGATGTCGCGACGGTGACCAGCGGCTACAAGGACCGCGAGGCCATCACGCGTCTCGACGGCCGCGAATCCGTCGAGCTCGCGATCTACAAGGAGGGCGACGCCAACACGGTGCAGCTGGCCGAGGGGCTGCGCGCGCGCATCGAGGAGCTCGGCAAGTCGCTGCCGGCCGGCAGCGAACTCACGCTCGTCTACGACCAGTCCCGGTTCATCTCCTCCGCGATCGGCGAGGTGCGCGACGCGGCGATCATCGGCGGCCTGCTCGCGATCCTCGTGCTGTACCTGTTCCTGCGCGACGCGCGCGCGACCCTCATCATCGGGCTCGCGATCCCGGTGTCCGTGATCGGCACCTTCCTGCTGATGCACCTGTTCGACCTGTCCCTCAACATCATGTCGCTCGGCGGCATCGCGCTCGCGGTCGGCATGCTGGTGGACAACGCGGTGGTCGTGCTCGAGAACGTCGTCCGGCACCGCGAGGAGGGACGCTCGCGCGTCGACGCCGCGCGGATCGGCACGAGCGAGGTCGGCACGGCGATCACGGCGGCGACGCTCACGTCCGTCGCGGTGTTCTTCCCGATGGTGTTCATCACCGGCATCGCCGGCCAGCTGTTCCGTGACCAGGCGCTGACGGTCAGCTTCTCGCTGCTTTTCTCGCTGGTGGTCGCCATGACGCTGGTGCCGATGCTCGCGGCCGGCAAGCCCGAGTACGCCGTCCCCGATCCCGGCCGTAATCCCGGCCGGCTCGGCCGCGGCATCGCGGGCGCCCTCGCCCTCAGGCGCCGCCTGACGACGCGAATCGCCGGCTTCATGGCCTGGCTTTTCGGCTTCCTGGCGCGGCCGACGCAGTCCGGCTTCGCCGCGGTGCAGCGGGCCTACCTGCCGGCGCTGCGCTGGTCGCTCGAGAACCGGGGCCGCGTGGTCGCTGCCGCCGTCGCGATCCTGCTGCTGACCGCGGCGCTCGTGCCGCGCCTCGGCTCCGAGCTGATCCCGCAGCTGTCGCAGGGTGAATTCATCGCGGACCTGCGGCTCGCGCCGGGCACGCCCCTGGAGCAGACCGACCGCGCGATGGCCGCCGCCCAGGCCGGAGCGATGGAGCTGCCGGGAATTGCGCTCTCCTACGCCGTCACGGGCACCGGCAACCGCCTCGACGCGAGCCCGAC
>DATBLN010000167.1:0-3341 GCA_036555345.1 Steroidobacteraceae bacterium | reverse complement strand
CTCCGCAATTATTTCAACCGCCTGCTGCGACCGGCGAAGGCGCCGGCCCGTCGCAGGCCACGACGACGCAAGAAGGGGAAGTCCAATGCCTGAAGTCAACTGGCTGGCCGTGCTCGCCGCGGCCGTTTCGGCTTTCGTGATCGGCGGGGTCTGGTATTCGCCCGTGCTGTTCGCCAAGGCCTGGCAGCGCGGGGCGGGCCTGTCCGACGAACAGCTGCAGAAAGGAAACCCCGCGAAGATCTATGGAGGATCGCTGGTGCTCTCGATCATCGCGGCCGCCGTGTTCGCGATGTTCCTGGGCCCCGCTCCTGAGGTCGGCTTTGCGACCGCGGCGGGCTTCGCCGCCGGCCTCTGCTGGGTCGCCGCCAGCTTCGGCATCAACTACCTGTTCGAGCGCAAGAGCCTGTCGCTGTTCCTGATCAACGGCGGCTACCACACGGTGCAGTTCACCGTGTACGGACTGGTCCTCGGGCTCTGGCACTGAGGCGCGTCATGAGAGTCACGACAACCGTGGCGGCACTGGCCGCCCTGCTCTGCCCCACGCTCGCGGGCGCCGCGGATTCTCCGCTCGCGCCGCTCGCCTTTCTCGCCGGTCACTGCTGGACCACCGACATCGACGGCGGGCGTGAGACCGACACGCACTGTTACGAGTGGATGCACGGCGGCCAGCAGTTGCGCGACCGTCACGTTGTGCGCGGCGACAAGCCGGATTACCTCGGCGAGACCGTGTATGCCTGGAACGGGGAACGCAAGCGCGTCGAGTTCCGCTACTGGAACTCCCTCGGCGGCCAGAGCGACGGCTATCTCGAGGTCGCCGCCGACGGCACGCTGAAGTTCCTCGACGACCGCTATGTCGGCCCGGACGGCGTCGCCTACGTCTTCGCGAGCGAGATGACGCGGCCGGCCGAGGGCGAATACCGCATCCTCACGCGCTACCGGGAAGGCGATGCCTGGAAAGACATGTGGACGCGGCACTTCAGGAGGGCGGCAGCGGTTCCTGCGCTCACGGGATCGGGGCACACAGGCGGAGGACAGCCGCCGCCAGGAGGCGGCGCCGCAACGATGCATTCAGGGTGACTCGCGCTCCCGCCATCACGCGAAGGCCTGCGCCGTCACCCCTGCCTGTCCAGCGTCGCCGGCCGCCGCGTGCAGCGGCGGCAGCGGGCAATGCAGGGCCGCACAGATCGCGCGCAGGAGCTCGGACTCGGCGACCGTCATGCGCCGGTCGTGCGAGATCGTGCGCACCAGGGCCTTGACCAGCAGCTCCTTCGCCGCCGGCTGCAGTCCGTCGAGGCGCGTGAGCGCATGGTCGAGGCGCGGCGGCCAGTGGCCTTCGCGCTTGAATGGCGGCCGGTGGCGCGGCAGCAGCTCCTCCATGCCGATCTCATAGGCACGCCGCGCCTCCGTTTCATCCTCGCTGCCGTGCATGGCGAGGATGGAGAACAGGATCTGCAGCTCGTTGCGCACGGCATGCAGCGTCAGCGACCCTGACACGCGGCGCCGCGGGTCCAGCTCGTCCTGCAGCTGCACCTGCGAGAGCTTGCGCATCGCGTAGGCGAACACGGAGATGCGTCCCTCGCGCGTCAGCAGGCCGTTCAGGCACTTGAGGAGCGCGATGCGCTCGGCGCGCGCGAGCTGGTGCAGCGCCGCGAATACCTGCAGCAGGGCCGGCATGCGCTGCACCGCGCCGAGCGTGTCCACCTGCGGCAGCAGCTCCACCACGGCGTCATGGAAGTCGCCGCCAAGCTGTGCGTGGATGAATGGCAGCTGACGCTGGCGCGCGTCCGTGGTCGGGTCGAGCGCGAGCGCGAGGAAGAGCGCCGCGGCGCGCTCGGGGTCGCGCGCGAGCTGGCGGATGCCGGGCGGCAGCGAGGACAGCAACCCCTGCGCCTGCAGCACGTGCTCGGTCCCCGGGTTCGCGACGAGACCGGCGACCGCCGCGGGCGCGAGCACGATCGCTCCCTCGAGCAGGCCGCCGAGCTTCGCGGCGGCCTCCGTTTTCGTCTCCGCGCCGCCGACCGCCGCCGCGCGCTCCTCGTTCATGCGCTGGCGAACGACCTCGAATTCCTGCGGGTCGAAGCGCGGGTCGATTTCGCGGATCCGCTCCTCGAGCGGCGGGTGGGTCGCGAAAGCGCGCTGCACGCCCGCGGCGAACAGCAGGTGCGCCACCTCCTCCGCGTCGGTGTCCACGAACCGCGAGCCCACGCCGAGCGCGCCGATCTTGACAAGCGCGCCGCGCAGGCCGTCGCGGTCGCGCGTGAACTGGATCGCCGAGGCGTCCGCGAGCGACTCGCGCTTGCGCGACACCGCGGCCTGGATCAGCCGGCCGAAGAAGAGCCCGATCCAGCCGAGCACGAGCACGATCACGGCGGCCAGCGCAATGACCGCAATCGCGCCGCCGCCCTTGCGGTTGCCGCCGCCGCGCGGCAGGTGCCGCAGCACGAAGCGGGCGACCATCGCGACCACCGTCAGCCCGAACAGCATGCCGATCAGCCTCGTGGAGAGGCGCATGTCGCCGTTCAGCACGTGGCTGAACTCGTGCGCGATCACGCCCTGCAGCTCGCTGCGGTTCAGGTTGGCGAGCGCGCCGCGCGTCACCGCGATCGCCGCGTTCGCCGGGTTGTGGCCCGCGGCGAAGGCATTGATACCCGCCTCGCGATCGAGCACGTACACCTGCGGCACCGGGACACCGGAGGCGATCGCCATCTCCTCGACCACGTTCATGAGCCGCCGCCGCAGCGGGTCGGTCGTATTCGACGAGATGCGCGTGCCGCCGAGCGATTGCGCCACGCTGCCCCCGCCCGCGGACAGCGAGGCGGTGCGCACGAGGCTCGAGACGAAGATGGTGCCGAGCACGACGATGGTCGTGACGACGATCACGAGCGGGTAGTCGTCGAAGCGCACCTCCTCGGCGGCCAGCATGCCGCCGTCGGGGCTCGTGAGGACGCTGACCGCGACGACGACGACCGCGTCGATCGCGACGACGATCGCGCCGACCGCCAGGATGAACAACAGCACCAGCCAGCGCGACAGGCGCCGGGTTTCGGCCTGCCGCCCGAAGAAGTCCATCGCTTAGCCCGCGGCGCGGATCAGGTGAAGCTGACCTTCGGCACTTCGCGCTTCTGCGGCGACTCGATCTCGAGCAGCTGCGCCGGCTGGAAGTTGAACATGCCGGCGATGATGCTGTTCGGGAACACCTCGCGTTTGTTGTTGTATCCCATGACCGAGTCGTTGAAGGCCTGGCGCGCGAAGGCGACCTTGTTCTCGGTCGTGGTCAGCTCCTCGGAAAGCTGCATCATGTTGCGGTTCGCCTTCAGGTCCGGGTAGGCCTCGGCCAGCGC
>DATBLN010000140.1:0-4193 GCA_036555345.1 Steroidobacteraceae bacterium | reverse complement strand
GACACGATCACGCGCTCGGTGCCGTTGACGATGAAGGTGCCGTTCTCGGTCATGAGCGGCAGCTCGCCGAGGTAGACCTCCTGCTCGATCGCGCGCTTCACGCGCGAGGCGCCGGGCGACTCCTTGTCCATCACGCGCAGCCGCAGCCGCACGCGGATCGGCGCGGCGAACGTCAGGCCGCGCATCTGGCATTCCTTGACGTCGAACACCGGCTCGCCGAGGTAGTAGTAGACGTACTCGAGCGTGGCGTGGCCGGAGTAGCTCCGGATGGGGAACACGCTCTGGAACGCGGCATGCAGCCCCGCGCGCCTCAGGTGACGGTCGATGATGGCGCGCTCCTGCTCCTCCGACAGCAACCGGCCGCCGGCGACGGCGCCGCCCGCGTGCGCGGACAGCTCGGCGTGCAGCGCCCGCGACTCGTCGAGCTGCAGGAACTGCGCGTACGACTCGGTCTGGATCGCGAGCAGCGGCGGCACGTCCAGGATGCCCTGGCGCTTGCCAAAGCTCTTCCGGATGCGCTTCTTTTCGGTAAACGTGTAGGCCATCGTCGTCACCTGTGCCTGGTTACTGCCAAAGCGGCACGCCGGGCAGCGGCGGGCCGCCGGCCCCCTGGCGGGGGCCGGCGGCGCCGCTGTCCGGTGCCTCGGACGTCAATGCGGGGCGGTGCCCTCGCATGGAGGTCGTTACTTGACCTCGACCGTGGCGCCCGCGTCCTCGAGCTGCTTCTTGATCTTCTCCGCGTCGGCCTTCGACACCGCTTCCTTGACGGTCGACGGCGCGCCTTCCACGAGGTCCTTGGCTTCCTTGAGGCCGAGGCCCGTGATCTCGCGGATGACCTTGATGACGCCCACCTTCTTCTCCGCCGGGTAGGCCTTCATCATGACGGTGAACTCCGTCTTCTCCTCCGCGGCGGGCGCGGCGGCGCCGCCCGCGGCGCTGGCCGCCACCGCGACCGGCGCGGCGGCGCTGACGCCGAACTTGTCTTCCATCATCTTCACGAGGTCGACGACTTCCATGATCGTCATGTTCGAGATCGCCTCGAGAATCTGTTCCTTGCTAGCAGCCATTGCCATCTCTCCAGATAAATAGTGTGTCGTGAACCCTTTGCGGCGGCGTCAGGCGGCTTTCGTCGCCTGGACCGCGGCCACCGTGCGAACCAGCATCGCGGCCGGCTCGGCGAGCGTGCGCACCAGCTTGGCGACCGGTGCCTGCATCACGCCGAGCAGCATGGACAGGGCCTGCGCCCTGGTCGGCAGGCTCGCGACGCGGTCGATCTCGGCGGCGGCGTACACCTGCCCGCCGAGCGCCACCAGCGTCGGGACCAGCTTGTCGTTGCCTTTCGCGAACTCCTTGACCACGCGGGCGGCGGCGCCCGGGTCGTCCTTGGAGAACGCGAGGATCAGCGGTCCCTTGAGCCTGCCCGCGATGCACTCGTACGGAGTGCCCGTGACCGCGCGGCGCGCCAGCGTGTTCTTGACGACGCGCATCCAGACGCCGGACTGGCGCGCCTTCGCGCGCAGTCCCGTCAGCTGCGACACCGTCAGGCCACGATATTCCGCCGCGACGACCGAATGCGCGGTCTGCGCAACGGCCTGCACCTCGGTCACCATCGCCTGCTTGTCTTCCAGTCTCTGTCCCATCCATCCCTCCTTGCGGTGGGACCAGGCCGGTCGACCGGCTCGGGTTCCACCATCTGCGCAGGCGGCCATTAAGGGGCCATCGCCCCGCCTGCGGTCTTCGATGGCCCGGGCTGCTGCCCGGACGTCGAATGTCTCTTTAATGGGGACGCGTCCATTTAGTCGCCAAATTAAATGGACGCGTCCCCTTTAAAGACGGAATTGCGAAATTCTCCTCCTCATACGCCGAGCGTCGCGCGGTCCACGGCGACGCCGGGACCCATCGTCGACGACACCGACACGCGCTGCAGGAACACGCCCTTCGACGTGCCCGGCTTGTGCTTCTGGATGTCGGCGAGCAGCGCGAGCAGGTTCTCCTTGAGCGCGGCCGCCCCGAAGCTCGCCTTGCCGATCGTGCAATGGACGATGCCGGCCTTGTCGCAGCGGTAGCGCACCTGGCCCGCCTTCGCGTTCTTCACGGCCCCCGCGACGTCCGGCGTCACGGTGCCGACCTTGGGGTTCGGCATCAGCCCGCGCGGGCCCAGGATCTGGCCGAGCTGGCCGACCACGCGCATCGCGTCGGGGCTCGCGACCACGACGTCGAAGTCCATCTGGCCCGCCTTGACCTTCTCCGCGAGGTCCTCGAGGCCGACGATGTCGGCGCCCGCCTCGCGCGCGGCGTCGGCATTCTTGCCCTGCGTGAACACGGCGACGCGCACCTTCTTGCCGGTGCCGTTCGGCATCACGGTCGAGCCGCGCACCTGCTGGTCGGACTTCGCCGGGTCGATGCCGAGGTTGATCGCGACGTCGACGGTCTCGTCGAACTTCGCGTTCGCGAGCTCCTTCACGATCGCGAGCGCCTCGTCGACCGGGTAGGCCTGGCCGGGCTTCACGCGGTCGGCCCAGGGCTTCTGGCGCTTGAACACGGTGGCCATGTCAGGTGCCCTCCACGTCGACGCCCATGCTGCGGGCGGAGCCCGCGATGGTGCGCACCGCCGCGTCGAGATCCGCCGCGGTCAGGTCGGGCATCTTCTGCTGCGCGATCGCCTCGAGCTGCTTGCGGGTGATCTTGCCGACCTTCTTGGTATTCGGCGTGCCCGAGCCCTTCTCGATGCCGATGGCCTTGCGCACCAGCACCGCGGCCGGCGGCGTCTTCAGCACGAAGGTGAAGCTGCGGTCGCTGTACACGGTGATGATCACCGGGATCGGCAGGCCCTTCTCCTCCTTCTGCGTCGCGGCGTTGAACTGCTTGCAGAACTCCATGATGTTGACGCCCTGCTGGCCGAGCGCGGGGCCGACCGGCGGGCTCGGGTTCGCCCCGCCCGCCGGGATCTGCAGCTTGATGTAACCCTGTACCTTCTTCGCCATGTTCCCTCGCTACCGGGTGCAAGCGCCTCGCGGCTCCCCGGCTCAGACCTTCTCCACCTGCCCGAAGTCCAGCTCGACGGGCGTCGAGCGCCCGAGGATCTGCACCGCGACCTGCAGGCGGCTCTTCTCGTAATTCACGTTCTCGACCACGCCGGTGAAGTCGTTGAACGGGCCGTCCACGACCCGCACCATCTCGCCCGGCTCGAACAGCACCTTCGGCTTCGGCTTCTCGACGCCCTCCTCGACGCGGCGCAGGATGGCGTTCGCCTCCTTGTCCGTGATCGGCGCCGGCTTCTCCGGCGTGCCGCCGATGAAGCCGAGCACCTTCGGCGTCTCCTTGACGAGGTGCCACGCTTCGTCGTCCATCGCCATCTGCACCAGCACGTAGCCGGGGAAGAACTTGCGCTCGCTCCTGCGCTTCTGGCCGGCGCGCATCTCCACGACTTCCTCGGTCGGCACCAGCACCTCGCCGAACTTGTCCTCGAGATGATGCAGCTTGATGCGCTCCTTCAGGCTGCTCGCGACCTTGTGCTCGAAGTTCGAGTAGGCGTGCACGACGTACCAGTTCAGCGACACGGCTTCAGCCTCCCTGCCCGGTGACCTGGCGGACGCCCCAGGCGAGCGCCATGTCGACCAGCCAGAAGAACACGCCGAGCGCCACCACGAACAGGAACACCACGAGCGTCGTGCGCCAGGTCTCCTGGCGCGTCGGCCAGACCATCTTGCGCAGCTCGACGCGCGAGGACTGCACGTAGTTCCACAGCTCGCGGCCCGGCTGCGAGGCGTACAGCAGCACGAGGCCGAGCACGAGGCCCGCGAGCACCATGAGCACGCGCAGGACCTGCGGCTGGTCCGGGTACAGGTAGTACGCGACCACGCCGCCGACCAGCGCGGCGGCGGCGAGCACCAGCTTGGAGGCGTCGGCGACCCCGACGCCCGTTTGCATGACCTGCGGTTCGTTCATCTCTGTCCGTGACGGGTGGTGGCAGGGCAGGAGGGAATCGAACCCCCAACCTGCGGTTTTGGAGACCGCCGCTCTGCCAATTGAGCTACTGCCCTTCCGTTCCGTTCCTTACTTCAGCACCTTGGAGACGACGCCGGCGCCCACCGTGCGGCCGCCCTCGCGGATCGCGAACCGCAGCCCCTCCTCCATCGCGATCGGCGCGATCAGCTCCACCACCATCTTGATGTTGTCCCCCGGCATCACCA
>DATBLN010000137.1:0-11342 GCA_036555345.1 Steroidobacteraceae bacterium | reverse complement strand
CGCATGCGCCGGCCGTCCACGACGTGCCACTCCTCCTTGCAGGTGTTGTGGGAGACGTCGAACAGCAGGTCGAGCGTCGCATCCGGGAGCAGGCGCGTCACGGTCCCGCGTGCGAGGTGCGTGACGATCTCGCGGTTGGCGAGCGCGCAGTTGATTCCCGCGCGCATCGCGCCGAGGTAGCGCTGCCCGAGCGGGGAGGAGATCGGCGCGCAGGCGAGCTCGCGGTCGGGCAGCGCGATGCCGTGCTCCGCCGCGGCGATCGCCATGTCGCGCAGGAACTCCGTGCCGATCTGGTGCCCGAGCCCGCGCGAGCCGCAGTGGATGCTGATGACGACGTCGTCGAGCACGAGGCCGAAGGCGGAGGCGATCGCGGCATCCGCGATCTCCGCCACGCGCTGCACTTCGAGGTAGTGGTTGCCCGAGCCCAGCGTGCCCATCTCGTCACGCTGGCGGCGCTTGGCGCGGTCGGAGACCTGCGCGGGATCCGCGCCCTGGGCGCAGCCGCCTTCCTCGATGCGCTCGAGGTCGGCCGCGCGGCCCCAGCCCTGCCCGACGGCCCAGCGCGCGCCGCCCGCCAGCATCGCATCCATCTGCTGCTCGTCGAGCGAGATGCTGCCTTCGCTGCCGACGCCGGCCGGGATGTCGCGGCAAAGGCCGTCCGCGAGGCGCTGCTTCAGCGGCTCGATGGCGGCGCAGGGCAGGCCGGTCAGCAGCGTGCGCACGCCGCAGGAAATGTCGAAGCCGACGCCGCCCGCGGACACGACGCCGCCGGCGTCCGGGTCGAAGGCGGCGACCCCTCCGATCGGGAAGCCGTAGCCCCAGTGCGCGTCCGGCATCGCGTAGGCGGCGGAGACGATGCCGGGCAGCATCGCCACGTTCGACAACTGCTCATGGACCTTGACGTCCATGCCGTCGATCAGGGCCTCGTCCGCATAGAGGATCCCCGGCACGCGCATCGCGCCCACGGGCTCGATGCGCCAGCGGAAGCCGGACTCGCGGATCAGCAGGTTCCTGTCCATCTCACACGTCCAGTATGCACTGCGCTTCCCAGCAACCATCGTCGCGCCGGTGGAACTTCAGCGCCGTATAGGTGGCTCCCTTCACCTCGACCACCGGCTGGTGCCGGCGGACGTCCACCCGTTCGCCGCTCGCGACGCCCCGCAGCCGGGTTCCGTCGAGCGTCACGGCGAATCGTCCGAACAGCATGCGCCGCACCGCCATCTCGTAGACCAGCGCGTTCAGCCAGTCGACCAGCAGCAGGTCCGTGGACGGCGCCTCGCAGGCGATCTCGACGTCCTCGACCGCCGCAACCCCGGCCGGGTCGGTGATCAGGGCAGTCATGCCGAGCGCCATCTGCTCGAACACTTCCTCCTGCGTGCCGCCTTCGGCGCGCACGCCCATGTCGGCATCGTGGCTGAAATGAGTCCAGCCGCTCATGCGGACGTGGTCGAGCCGCAGCGCATGCACATACTCGAGTCGAGGCTAGCCTTGCAGCGGTGAGTCGCAATCAGCACATTTACTTAGAAAGCGCAGGACGTCGCTGCTAACATCGACCAATTCCGGCGGTCGGCCGCACGGGGATCAGTGCGCATCGTGCGCAACCAGTGAACGATGGCGCCTGATACGCAATGCTCCAGGCCCGTGTTCGCCGACAAGGTGAGGTTCCTTTCCGACGGCGCGCACCTGGGCGAGCCGGGCGTGCCCGTCGAATGCGTCGAGACGCACTTCGCCTGCGTGTTCCTGACTCCACGCCATGCCTGGAAGCTGCGCAAGCCGGTGCACAGCGACGAAGTGGACACACGCCGACCGCAAGCGCGCCGCGCGAGCTGCGAAGAGGAATTGCGGCTCAACCAGGCGCTGGCACCCGGGGTGTATCTCGACGTCTCGGCGCTGCTGCTGGGACCCGGCGGCCGCATGGAACTGCGGCGACCGCCCGCCGCGCGACCCGCGGCCGGCTGGCGGATCGTCGACTGGGTGCTGAGGATGCGCAGGCTGCCGGCGGAGCGCATGCTCGACCGCGTGATCCTGGCGCGCGCCGTCGGGCGCGCGGATCTCGAGGCGCTCGGCACCCACCTGGATCGCTTCTATTCGCAGCAGCCTGCCCTGCCGCTGCGGGGTGCCGACTACTGCCGGCGGCTGGCGGCGGGCATCCGGCACAATCGCAGCCAGATCCTGGATGCGGACTTCCCGGAAGTCGAACGGCCTTCGATTGAGCGAGCTGCGCGCCTGCAGCGGGAATGGCTGGTCAGCCACCGCAGCCTGGTGGCCCGTCGGGCGGAGGAGGGCCGCATCCGCGATTGCCACGGCGATCTCAAGCCGGAGCACGTGTGCCTGGGACCTCCGGTCTGCATCATCGACCGGCTGGATTTCGACGCCTCGTTGCGTTCCCTGGATCCAGCCGAGGACCTGGCGTTCCTGTGGCTCGAATGCGAGCGCCTGGGAGATCCCGCGACGGGGGAATGGCTCGTGAGGCGCCATGCCGAGTCCAGCGACGCGGGGCTGCCGGTGCCGCTGCTCCACTTCTACCGCGGCAACCGGGCGCTCACGCGCGCGAGGATCGCAGTCTGGCGGCTCGCGGAGGCCGGCGTGGATCGGACGCTCTGGCTGGAGCGGCTGCGCAGCTACACGGCCTGCGCGCTGTCGGCGATGGAGCAGGCCTGTCGCTAGCCGTCGAGCTCGAGCAATGTGCTCAAGCTGCCGTCGCCACGCTGGCAGGCGATGGCGTCCGCCAGCAGGCCTGCAATCGGCAGCACGGTGACCCGGTTGCCGAGCTGCCCGGCCGCCTGCGAGTCGAGCGGCACGGTGTCGGTGACTGTGAGGCTGTCCAGCGTCGGCTCGTTCAGCCTTCCGGCGGCGGCAGGCGCCAGCGGCGCGTGCGCTGCCGCCGCGTGCACTTCCGTGGCTCCGGCCGCCCGGCAGGCCTGTGCGGCCCGCAACAGCGTTTCGCCGCTGCTGATCAGATCGTCGAGGAGGATCACGCTGCACCCGGAGACGTCCCCGGCGAAATAGTGCCCGCTGACGACGCCGGCGCTTCGGCGCTTCTCCACACACCCGAACTCCACCGGCGTGTCGCAGCGACGCTGCAGCGCCTCGCGCAGCAGTTGCGCGCGCTTGGCTCCGCCCAGGTCCGGCGAGACGACTGCAAGGCGGCGCGTGCGGAATCGTGCCGCGAAGTGATCCGCGAACAGGCGGGTCGTCGTCAGGTGGTCGGCAGGGATGCGGAATGCGTTGTCGAAGGCGGCCGGGTTATGCACCTCGACCGCCATCACGTGCCCGATACCGACGGATTCGATCATCTGGGCGACGTAACGCGAGGTCACCGGGTCCCGCGCCTTGGTCCTGCGGTCCTTGCGCGCAAAGGCGAGGTAGGGGATGAGCGCGGAGACGCGCGCCGCGCCGGCGTCGCCCACGGCGCCGGCGAGGAACAGCAGCTCGCACAGGCGGTCGCAGGCGCTGCCCTGCGGATCGCCGTACAGGCCGTGCAGCAGATAGACGTCGCGGCCGCGCACGGGCCCGAGCGGGCGGATCTTGAAATCGCCGCGGCCGAATGGCCGCAGTTCGACGGTGGACAACGCCGTGCCGAGCGCGGCCGCAACGGCCCCGCCGAGCCGTTGCGTGGCTGGCGGCGCAAGCAGCAGTGGACCTGCCGGGAAAGTCGTGTCCATCTGGTCGGTCAGGCTCCGCACTTGTACGGATGGCGCCGCGCGTCCGGCGGACACCAGAATGTCCTGAAAACCAGATGGAGGGCAAGCCATGTCCATCAGCCAGATCTGCAAGCGCGCGGTCGTGACCATCGGCCGCGAGAGCGACGTGGCGGCAGCCGCGCGCCTGATGCGCGACGAGCACGTCGGTTACCTGATCGTGACGGGAGGCGTGGGCGGCCGCCCGACCGGCGTCCTCACCGACCGCGACATCGTCCTCAAGGTGACGGCTCGTGGCCGCGATCCGGAAGAGGTGAAGGTGAGCGATGTCATGACCTCGGACCCGCTCGTGGCCGACATGAACGCCGACGTCGGCGACACGCTCAAGCGCATGCGCGAGATCGGGGTCCGGCGCGTGCCGGTCGTCGACAGCCAGGGCCGTCTCGCGGGCGTGGTGGCGCTCGACGACGTCATCGACCACCTGTTCGCGCAGCTGGCAGCCGTTGCCGGGGCGATCCGGACCGAACAGCGGACCGAGCGGGCACTGCGCAGCTGAGAACCTGACGACCCACGGGACCGGGCGGTTTCGGCACGCCTGCCCGTCGCGCGCGTCGCATGATCGAGATCGACGCATCCATCGGCGAGGGCGGGGGGCAGGTCGTGCGGACCGCGCTCACCCTCGCGGCCTGTTGCGGCACGCCCGTCCGCCTGTTCCGGATGCGGGAACGCCGCGAGAAACCGGGCCTGCGGGCCCAGCACCTGGCAGCCGTCCGCGCGGCGGCGGCGATCTGCGATGCGAGGGTATCGGGCGCGACGGTCGGTTCGACAGAACTGGCATTCGCGCCCGGCCGCACCAGACCGGGACGGTACGAGATCGACGTCGGCACCGCCGGCAGCACGATGCTCGTGCTGCAGACGCTGCTCCCGGCGCTGTCATTCTGCGCGGGTCCGTCGATGCTCGTATTGCGCGGCGGCACCCACAACCCGCGCGCACCGACCTTCGAGTTCGTGCGTGACGCATACCTGCCGCTGATCGGGCGGCTGGGGTTCCGTGCGCGCATCGAGCTCGAGGCGTATGGCTTCTTCCCGCGCGGCGGTGGCCTGGTCCGTGCCACGATCGAGCCGCTCGTGCGGGGGCGCGTACTGGATCTTCTCGACCGCGGCCGCGTGGCGTCCCGGTGCGCTACGGCGCTGTGCTCACGCTTGCCGGAACACGTCGCCCGGCGCGAACTCGCCACGCTGCGGGAACGACTCGGCCTGGCCGAGCATGAATGCCGCGCCCTGCATGTCGGGGCGCCCGGTGCCGGGAACGTCCTGCAGCTGCGCGTGGACTGCGAGCACGTTACGACCGTATTCAGCTCGTTCGGCATGCGGGGCAGGCCGGCGGAGCAGGTCGCCGCGGAGCTCGCCGGCGAGGCGCTGCGCTACCTCTCCGCCAGTGCCGCGGTTGACGGCCGGCTGGCCGACCAGCTGCTGCTGCCGATGGCGCTGACGGCAGGGGGAGCCTTCAGCACGTTGCCGGTGACCCTGCACACGGAAACCAACGCCGCCATCATCCGGCGGTTCCTGCCGGTAGCCTACAACGCGGTGCCTGCGGGAGAGGACAAGTGGCTCATCGGTGTGGGCGGCAATGCCGGAAGCGCCACGAGAATATCACCGCGCGCGGACCTTTCCGGGTCCGCGCGCGGCGTGGCCAGCAGGATCAGTTGACCTTGATCTCGATGGCCTTTGGCTTGATGACCTTGGACTTCGGGATGTGCACGTTCAGCACCCCGTCCTTGGTCTCGGCGCGGATCAGGGTCGCATCCGCGTCATCGGGGAGGCTGAAGCGCCGGCAGAAGCTTCCATAGAAGCGCTCGATGCGATGCATCCTGCGGCCCTTCTCCTCCTTCTCCTGCTTGCGCTCGCCCTCGATCGTCAGCGTGCCCTCTTCCAGGGAGACCTTGACGTCCTCGCGCTTGACGCCCGGCAGCTCCGCCCTGACGAGATACTCGTCGTCGGTTTCCATGATGTCGGCGACCGGTGCCCATTCATAGGCTTCGCCCTCCTCGGCCGGCAGCTGCGGCCAGCGCCCGAACAGCGAGGGCATCGTCATGCGGAAGAAGTCGTCTGAGCTCCGGAAGGGTTCCCAGCGTGTGAGTCTCATGTTCCGCTCCTTCAACAAGGGATGAACGTCCCCATTGCTTCACGAGCGTACGCTCGCGGCCGTCCGCTTCAATCCGTAGATGTACGCATCGTTGGGTCCGGCGAGTGGTGATTGAATTGAGGCGAGGATGGAATGGAGTGATCGATCATGAACATCGGTGAACTCTGCAGCCGGGATCTCGTCAGCGTCAGCGCGCAGACGCCGCTGCTCGAGGTCGCGAAGGTGATGCGCGACGAGCACGTCGGCATCGTGGTCGTGACGAAGGTGCCTGCCGACGAGCAGGTCGCCGCCGGTGTCATCACGGACCGCGACATCGCGCGGGCGTGGGCGGAACATAGCGGCGACATTATCGGACTCGCGGTCGAGCAGGTCATGACGCATGACCCGCTCGTGCTCAACGAGGAGGACTCGATCGAGAAGGCCATTTCGCGGATGCGCAACCGGGGCGTGCGGCGCGCGCCCGTGGTGACGCGGCACGGCCAGCTGCTCGGCCTCGTGTCCACCGACGACCTGATCGCGCACGCGGCGAGCGAGCTGTCGGGCCTCGCCCGGCTGCTCGAGCAACAGCCGCGGCAGGAGCGGCACTGATCCGGCGAGAGCCGTAGGAGGGCACATGCGGGACCTTGACCAGACGGCGGAACTGCCGGTCGCCGAGAGGGAAGAGGAGCTGCGCGAGGATTTCGCGTACTTCGACGACGACGGCGACGGGAAGCTGCAGGCCGACGAATTCGTCCGTTTCCTGGACGGGGTCGGCGCGGACATGTCGGACGAAGAGTGCCGCATCGGCTTCGCGGCCATCGACACGGACCGCGACGGCGTGATCGAATTCGGCGAGTTCCTGGAGTGGTGGACGTCGCCCTGAGCATGACCCGGCGGAGAAGTGGATGCGACTGCCGCTGCGCGTGACATTCCGCAACGTCGATCCATCGCCTGCGTTGCAGGCGAGGATCCAGGAACTGGCCGGGCGCCTCGACCGGTTCTCCGCGCAGATCATGCATTGCCACGTCACGGTCGAGGCTCCGCACCGCCACAGCCGCCAGGGCCGCCTGTACCAGGTGCGCATCGACCTCACGGTGCCGCAGCGGGAGATCGCGGTCAGGCGCGCGCATCCGATCGACCGCTCGCACGAGGACCCCTACGTCGCGCTGCGCGACGCGTTCCGGGCGCTGCGCCGCAGGCTCCAGGACTTCGAGCGGCGCCGCCAGCTGAAGGTCAAGGCGCACACCGCGCTTCCGCGCAGGAATTCACCGCGCCTGAAGCCATCGTGACGACGATCACCGGCGTGGAGCCGGCGCGGCACGGGAGGGCGGCTTGCAACTGACGTTCCGCGGCGCGGCCGGCCAGGTCACCGGGTCGTGCTTCCAGTTCGAGACCGGCACGTGCCGCTTCCTCGTGGACTGCGGCCTGTTCCAGGGCGCACGCGATGCCTGGGAGCTGAACGTGTCGCCATGGCCGTTCGATCCGTCATCCATCGACTTCGTCATCCTGACGCACGCGCACATCGACCACAGCGGGCTGCTGCCGAGACTGTACGCCGAGGGTTTCCGCGGCCCCGTCTACGCCACTCCCGCGACCCGGGACCTGGTGTCCGTGATGCTGCCCGACAGCGCTTGGGTGATGAACGGGGAGGCGGAACGCGCGGCGCGTCACGGCCGGCCGTTCGTCCTGCCGTATCGAATGGAGGATGCGCGGGGAGTGCTGACCCTGGTCAGGACCGTGGACTACGCGGAGGAGTTCGCGCCGGCCCATGGCGTACGCGCGCGCCTGCAGGACGCTGGCCATATTCTCGGCTCGGCATTCGTCGAGTTGTGGCTCGGCGCAGGCGGACGCACCGTCAAGGTCGCGGTGTCGGGAGACCTCGGCCAGCCCGGCCGGCCGATCGTCCGGGATCCGGCGCCACTCGCGGACGCGGATGTCCTGCTGCTCGAGTCCACCTACGGGGACCGCAACCACCAGCCGATGGCCGAGACCCTCGAGCGCCTGGCCGTGGCGCTGCGCCGTGGACTGGAAGAACGGCAGGGGCTCGTGCTGGTGCCGGCGTTCGCGGTCGGCCGCACGCAGGAATTCCTCTACGAGCTCAACCGCCTGGTGCGGGCGGGCAGGATCCGCGGAGCGAGGGTGTTCGTCGACTCGCCGATGGCCACCGAGGCGACGCAGATCACGGCGCGCCACTTCGAGTTGTTCGACGACGAAGCGCGCCGCCTGGCGCGTGAACCGGCCGACGGCGACAACACGCTGCGCGTGACTTACACGGCGAGTGTCGAGGAGTCCAAGGCGCTGAACGCGATCTCCGGCAGCGCGATCATCGTCGCCGCGAGCGGCATGTGTGACGGCGGCCGCATCCGCCATCACCTGCGCCACCACCTCCAGGAACCGCGGACAACCGTGCTGTTCATCGGCTACCAGGTCGCGGGCACGCTCGGCCGCCGGCTCGTGGACGGCGCGAAGGTGGTGCGCCTCTTCGGCGAGGAAGTCCCCGTGCGGGCCGAAGTCGTCACTCTGGAGGGATTCTCGGCCCATGCCGACCAGTCCGCGCTGCTCGGATGGCTGCGGCAGATGCGGAAGCCTCCCGGCGCGCTCTACCTCGTGCACGGGGAACCCGCCGCGGCGGCCGCGCTCGGCGCGCGGATCGGCAGCGAACTGGGCTGGCGCAGTCGCGCGCCGGCTCACGGGGAAACGGTGCAACTGCCCGCGTGATCGGTGGCGCCGGGCGGCGCCGCGGGCGCTCAGGCGCCGGCGATGATCGTCATGCGCACGAGCTGGGCCAGCGAGGATGCGCCCATCTTTCGCATGACGTGCGCCCGGTGGATCTCGACCGTGCGCTGGCTGACGCCGAGCTCCGCGGCCATGACCTTGTTCGGCTTTCCTTCCGTCACGAGCTTGAGGACCTGGCGCTCCCGCGGGGTCAGCCGGTCGAGGCGCGCGCGGATCTGGCCCTTCTCGCCGATCTGCGACCGCAGCTTGCGGTCGCGTGCGAGCGCCCGCCGGATGCGCTCGGCGAGGTCGTCGTCGCGAAACGGCTTCTGCAGGAAGTCGAATGCGCCGCGCTGCATGGCCTCGACCGCCATCGGCACGTCGCCGTGGCCCGTGATGAAGATCACCGGCAGCACGACGCCGCGGAGGTTGAGCTCCTCCTGCAGCTCGAGACCGCTCATGCCGGGCATGCGCACGTCGAGCAGCGCGCACCCGGGCCGGTCCGGGTCGTACTTCTCGAGGAACTCGCCCGCCGACCCGAACGTGACCGCCGGCTGGTCCATCGACTTCAGCAGGAGCGCAAGCGCGCTGCGCACGCCCTCGTCGTCGTCCACCACGTACACGGTGGGCACCGGTTCGGGCTTCGTCACGGCTGGGCGATTCCGTGCCCGGGCACGGGCTCCGGGCGCGCACCCTTGCGGACCAGTTCGCGCATGTTGCGGATGCTGTCCCCGGCGCGCAGCGCCTGCTCGGCGATCTGCCGCAGCGCCCGGCGGACCTCGGCGATGTCCGCGTTCGGTGACCCGAGCAGCCGCTCGCAGGCGAGCGCATAGGTGCTGATGGCCGCGAGCGGCTGGTTGACCTCGTGCGCGATGCTTGCGGCCATGTTCGCCATCGCCCCGAGACGCGCGACTTCCGCGAGCCGGTCCGCGGCGCGCCGCTCGTATTCCTCGGCGCGCTGCCGCGCGGTGACGTCGTGCAGGAAGCCGACGAACCGCGGCGGGTCCTCGCCCTCGACCTGCCCGACCGAGAGCCAGGCGCGGAACACCGTGCCGTCCTTGCGCTGCGCGTCGACTTCGCGCCCGAGGCCGATGACGTGGGCCTCGCCGGTTTCAACGTAGCGGCTCAGGTGGCCGTCATGCTCGCTGCGATGCGGCTCGGGCATCAGCATGGAGACGTTCGAGCCGATCGCCTCCGCGACGGAATATCCGAACAGTTCCTCGGCCGCGCGGTTGAAAACCTGGATCACGCCGCGGTGGTCGATGATGACGATCGCATCCACCGCCGCGGTCAGCAGCGCCCGGAACTCCTGCGCGGATCTGCCGTTCATCATGGTATTTGGCCGGATTATAGGCACCGGCGCGCCGCCCCCGGACTACGTACTTGCCGAGGCCTCACCCCAGCGCCCCAGCGATGGCGCTGGAGAGCAGTTCCACGTCCACGGGCTTGTTCAGGACGCGGCAGTCGGGCAGGTCCGCCAGCTGCCGCAAGGTGGCCGAGGTGTCGCCGGAGAGCAGCAGTGCCGGCAGCGTGCGCCCGAGCTTCCGGCGGGCCGCGAGGATCGCGTCGATGCCGGTCTCGCCATCGCCCAGGTGGTAGTCGCTGATGATCAGGTCGGGCTGGCGCTCGGCGCGCGCGATCGCGGATTCGGCCTCCGAGCGGCTCGCCGCCGCGATCGGCGTGTGCCCGATCGCGCGCAGGTAGAGCTCGGTCGCGCCGCGGACGGCATCGTCGTCCTCGACCAGCAGGATGACCGCGCCGGTGGCGGCGGGCGGGGCCGCCGCGGCTGTCTGTGGTACCGACTCCACGGCGTGCGTCACGACTGCCGCCGGTACGCGGACGCGGAACACGGTGCCGCGTCCCGGTTGCGAGTCCACTTCGATCGCCAGGTCGAGGAGCTTCGCGATGCGCCGGACGATGGCGAGGCCGAGCCCGACGCCGTAGTGGCCCCCCTGGCCGATCTGGTAGTACTCCTCGAAGATCCGGTCGAGCCGCCCGGCGGGGATGCCGATGCCGGTGTCGGTCACCGTCATGACGAGGCCTTCGCCCTCGAGGCGGCAGGCGAGGCGCACGGAACCGGATTCCGTGTACTTAATCGCGTTGCCGACGAGGTTCTCGAGCAGCTGGCGCAGCAGCGTTCGGTCGGTCCTGAGCCCGCGCGGGACTGGCTCCACGCTGAATGCAAGGTTGCGCGCTTCCGCGATGGCCGCGAACTCGTTCTGCAGGGCCGCGAACAGTCCCTCGATGCCGAACTCCTCGATGTGCGGCTGGATGCTCGCCGCCTCCAGCCGGCTGACGTCGAGCAGCGAGTTCAGGAGCCCCGTCATCGAGTCCACGGCCTCGCGCTCGCGCGCCAGCAGCTCGCGCGCTTCCGGCTCGGAGACGCGTCGGCGCAGCGCCGCGTTCAGGAGTTGCAGCGTCTGCAGCGGCTGGCGCAGGTCGTGGCTCGCGGTCGCGAGGAAGCGCGTCTTTGCGGCGTTGGCGCGCTCCGCCTCGGCCTGCGTGGCGTGCAGCACGCGCACCATGTGCCTGCGCTCGGTCACGTCGCGCACGGCGGCGGCCACGAAGCGCTTGCCGCCGCCGCCCACCGGCGACAGCCGGATCTCGACCGGAAATTCGGCTCCGTCCTTGCGCACGGCGACCAGGTCGATGGCCGTCGCCCCCATCTCGCGGGTGCGGGGATTCGCCATGTACCGGGCGCGGTGCTCGGCGTGGACGGCGCGGATCCGGTCGGGGATGAGCCGTTCGATCGGCGCATCGCGCAGTTCGCTGGCGGCATAGCCGAAGATCTGCTCGGCCATCCGGTTTGCGAACACGATGCGCCCGCCGGCGTCGACCACCAGCATGGCGTCGGGCGCGGA
>DATBLN010000119.1:0-9505 GCA_036555345.1 Steroidobacteraceae bacterium | reverse complement strand
GCGGCGAGCGCGTTCAGCACGTTGTGCCGTCCCGGCATCGCGAGCGTCACCGGCAGCGGCGCCCGGCCGGGGCGCAGCGCCTCGAAGCGCGTGTGCGCGCCCTCGCGCGCGAGGTTCACGGCGCGCAGGTCGGCGTCCTCGCCGAGGCCGTAGCGCACGGTCGGGCGGCCCACGAGCGGCAGCAGCTCGCGCAGCACCGGGTCGTCGCCGCACAGGACCGCCAGCCCGTAGAACGGCAGGTTGTGCAGGAACTCGACGAAGCTCTGCTTGAGCCTCTCGAAGTCGCCGCCGTGCGTGACCAGGTGGTCGTTGTCGATGTTGGTGACGATCGCGATCACCGGCTGCAGGTGCAGGAAGGACGCGTCGCTCTCGTCCGCCTCGGCGACCAGGTAGCGCCCGGCGCCGAGCCGGGCATTGCTGCCCGCGCTCTTCAGCTGGCCCCCGATCACGAAGGTCGGGTCGAGGCCTCCCTCGGCGAGCACCGAGGCGACCAGGCTGGTGGTCGTCGTCTTGCCGTGCGTGCCGGCCACCGCAATGCCCTGCCGGAAGCGCATCAGTTCGGCCAGCATCTCGGCGCGCCGCACCACCGGAATGCGCGCCCGCTGTGCCGCGACCAGCTCCGGGTTCGCGGGGCCGACCGCGCTCGAGACGACGATGCAGCCGGCGCCCGCGACGTGGGCCGCGTCGTGGCCGATGAACACCCGCACGCCCAGCTGCTGCAGGCGCGCGGTGACCGCGTTCGCGCGCAGGTCCGATCCCTGCACCTGGTAACCGAGGTTCACGAGCACCTCGGCGATGCCGCCCATGCCGGCGCCGCCGATGCCGACCAGGTGGATCACCCCGACGCGGCGCATGCGGTCGCTCATGGCGACGACTCCGGCGCCGGCCGCATCAGCATCGGTGTCGGCGCTCGCGCGCTGCGCGCGGCCGGGATCCCGCGAGCGAGCGAATCCGGTCGCCGGCTTGAGCGAGCGAGCGCGGATCCCGGCCGCGATGCAGATGTGCGAGCGCTGACGCAGTTGCTCATGCGGGCGACGCCTCCGCCTCGAGGCAGAGCGCGGCGACGCGCTCGGCCGCGTCCGTGACCGCGCGCGCGCGCGCGGCCTCGGCCATCGCGGTGAGCTTCGCGCGCCCGCCGGAGCCGAGCGTCGCGATGCGGTTCGCCAGCTCGGCGCCCGTGAGTCCGGCCTCCGCCACGACCTGGGCGGCGCCCGTCTCGGCGAGCCAGGCCGCGTTCTTCGCCTGGTGGTCGTCCACGGCCGCCGGGAACGGCACCAGGATCGCGGCGACGCCGGCGGCCGCGAGCTCGGCGACCGTGGAGGCGCCCGCGCGCGCGATGACGAGGTCCGCGTTGGCGTACTCGGCGGCCATGTCGTCGATGAACTCGCAGACGACGGCGGCGACACCGGCGCGCGCGTAGGCCTCTTCCGTCACCGCGCGATGCCGCGCGCCGCACTGGTGCACGACCGCGGGGCGGCGCGCGGCGGGCATGAGCCCGACCGCCTCGGGGACCAGGCGGTTGAACGCGGCGGCGCCCTGGCTGCCGCCGATCACCAGCAGGCTGAGCGGGCCCTGGCGCGCGCCGTAGCGCTCGCGCGGCGGCGGCAGCGCGGCGATCGCGCTGCGCACCGGGTTGCCGACGAAGGCCGCATGCCGTCGCGCCGGGAAGCTGCCCGGAAATCCCTCGGCGACCCTCGCCGCGACGCGCGCGAGCCAGCGGTTGGTGAGGCCCGCGACCGAGTTCTGCTCGTGGATCACGATCGGCGTGCCCGCGAGCCAGGCCGCGATGCCGCCGGGGCCGGAGGCGAAGCCGCCGCAGCCCAGCACCACGCCGGGCCGGCGCCGCCGCAGGGCGGCCCGCGCCTGGCGCACGGCGCGCGCGAGCGTGAACGGCGCGGCGAGCCAGCCGGCGGCGCCCTTGCCGCGCAGCCCCGCGACCTCGATCCACTCGATGGGGTAGCCGGCCGCGGGCACGAGGCGCGCCTCGATGCCCCGCTCCGTCCCGAGCCACACCACCTCGCGACGGCCGCGCAGCGCGCCCGCGACCGCGAGCGCGGGGATCACGTGCCCGCCGGTGCCGCCCGCCATGATCATGACCGGCGCGCTCATGGCTCGCGCGCCTCCGGCGGCAGGGCGCTGCGGCCGCTCGCCGCGACCTCGTGATGGACGCGCAGCAGCATGCCGACCCAGGCGAGCGTTACCAGCATGCTCGAGCGGCCGTAGGACAGGAACGGCAGCGTGAGCCCCTTGGTCGGCAGGAGCCCCATGTTCACGCCGATGTTGATGAACGCCTGCAGGCCGAGCCAGACGCCGAAGCCGGCGGCGAGGCAGGCGTGCAGCGGCATGCCGGCGTCCGCGGCGATGCGCGACAGGCGCAGGCTGCGCAGCACGAGCGCGAGGAACGCGACCACCACGACCACGACGCCGAGCAGCCCGAGTTCCTCGGCCATCACCGCGAACACGAAGTCGGTGTGCGCTTCCGGCAGGTAGAAGAGCTTCTGGATCGAGGACCCGAGCCCGACGCCCAGCCATTCGCCGCGGCCGATCGCGATCAGCGACTGCGTGAGCTGGAAGCCGCTGTTGAACGGGTCCGCCCAGGGATCCAGGAATCCCGTCAGGCGCTGCAGGCGGTAGTCGCTCGCGAGCGCGAGGAACGCGAGCGCCGCGACGCCCAGGCCCGCGACCAGCAGGAAGTCCCTGAGCCGTGCGCCCGCGACGAAGAGCACCGCCGTGCCCGTGGCGCAGAGCACCACCGCGGCGCCGAAGTCGGGCTCGAGCAGCAGGAGCAGCGCCGCCGCGACCAGCACCGCGAGCGGCTTGAAGAAGCCCTGCGCGCTCGAGCGCAGCTCCGTCTGGTGGCGCACCGCGAACACGGCGACGTAGGTCACGAGCAGCCAGCGCGCGAGCTCGGAGGGCTGGAAGTTGAGCGGCCCGAGGCGGATCCAGCGGCGGCTGCCGTTGACCTCGTGGCCGATCCCGGGGACCAGCACCAGGACGAGCAGCACGAAGCTCGCGATCAGCAGCGCCGGCGCCAGTCGCTGCCAGGCCGACACCGGCACGAACAGCGCCGCGCCCGCGAGCGTCGCGCCGACCAGCACCGAGAGCAGCTGGCGCTCGAGGTGGAAGAACGCGTCGCCGGTGGCGCGCTCGGCGACGTTGAGCGACGCGGAGGTCATCATCACGAGCCCGATCAGCAGCAGGCCGGCGACCGCGGCGACGATGACCGGGTCGAGCACGAGCCGCGGCTGGCGGCCCGCCGAGCGCGAGTACTGCAGCGCGATGCTCGGGCTGCTCATCGGCGCACCGTCGATGGCATGCATGGCCGGCACGAGCGCGAGTTGGCGGGGTGCCTCGCTCGCAAACTCCGCCGGAACTTACGAGTTTGCTCGCGAGCACCCCGCCCGCTCGCGCGCGCCGCCCGTGCCTGCAACGACTGTGTGCCGTAAGCAGCCGAGGTATCGCGAACGGGCGGGCGCGCAACACTGGCGGCCGGAATCCTGCGAGCGAGCGCGTAAGTTCCGGCGGCGCGAGCGAGTAGGATTCCGGCCGCCAGCCTTGCGCGCGAGCTCATGCCGGCAGCTCCCGCACGGCCGCGGCGAACGCGTCGCCGCGGTGCGCGTAGTCCCGGAACATGTCGAAGCTCGCGCAGGCCGGCGACAGCAGCACCGTCTCGCCCGCCCGCGCCAGCGAGGCCGCCACGCCGACCGCGCTCTCCATCGAGTCGGCGAACGAGACCACGCAGGCCCGCTCGAGCGCCCCGGCGAGGATCCGCGCGTCGCGCCCGATCAGCACCGCGTGGCGCACCTTGCCGCGGCACGCCGCCGCGAGCGGCGCGAAGTCCTGGCCCTTTCCCTCGCCGCCCGCGATCAGCACGAGCGGGCCGTCGAGGCCGGCGATCGCGGCGGCCGTGGCGCCGACATTGGTGCCCTTCGAGTCGTCGATCCAGCGGATGCCGCGCCAGTCGGCGACGAGGGCCGCGCGATGCGGCAGGCCCCGGAAGCTCGCCAGCACGCCGGTCATCGCCTCGCGCGGCAGGCGGCAGACCGTGCCGATCGCGAGCGCCGCGAGCGCGTTCGCCGCGTTGTGCCGGCCCGGCAGCCGCAGCGCCGACACCGGCAGCAGCGCCCGCGCGCCCTCGGCCAGCCAGTCCTCGCCGTCCCGCGACAGCAGGCGGAACTCGGCGTCCGCGCGGCGCAGGCTGAAGCCGACGCGCCGCTGGCCCGGCCGTGGCATGCGCACGACGAGCTCGTCGTCGAGGTTCACGACCGCGGTCGCGCAGCGCTCGAAGATGCGCGCCTTGGCCGCCGCGTACCCGGCGACGTCGCGGTAGCGGTCGAGGTGGTCGGGCGTGACGTTCAGCACCGCGGCGGCCTCGAGCTGCAGCGAATGCGTGGTCTCGAGCTGGTAAGAGGAGAGTTCCAGCACGTACATCGCCGCAGGCGGCCCCGCGAGCAGGTCGAGCGCGGGCTCGCCGAGGTTGCCGCCGACGCGCACCTCGATGCCGGCCGCCCTCGCGAACTCGCCGACGAGCGTCGTCACGGTGCTCTTGCCGTTCGTGCCCGTGATGCCGACGACGCGGCCGCCCGCCTCGCGCGCGAACAGCTCGATGTCGCCGACGAGGTCGAGTCCCTGCGCCGCGGCCTGCTGCAGGAACGGCTCGGAGAGCGACACGCCGGGCGACACCACGACCTGGTCGGCGCCGGCCAGGACGGCCGGATCGAAGCCGCCGAGCGCGGTCGCGGCCTCCGGCACCAGCCGGCGCAGCTCCGCGAGACCCGGCGGCTCCGCGCGCGAGTCGGTGACGACCAGGCGGTGCCCGCGCGCGGCGAGGTGCCGGGCGGCCGACACCCCGGTCCGGCCCAGGCCCACGATCACGCTCTGCGGTCGGGAGGCGGCCTGCATCAGCGCAGCTTCAGCGTCGCCAGCCCGGCCAGGACCAGCATGAACGAGATGATCCAGAAGCGGACGATGACCTTGGGCTCGGCCCAGCCCTTCAGCTCGTAGTGGTGGTGGATGGGCGCCATCCGGAAGATGCGCTTGCCGCGCAGGCGGAACGAGGCGACCTGCAGGATCACGGACACGGTCTCGAGCACGAAGAGGCCGCCCATGACGGCGAGCACGAGCTCCTGGCGCACGATCACGGCGACCACGCCGAGCGCGGCGCCGAGCGCGAGCGCGCCGATGTCGCCCATGAACACCTGCGCCGGATAGGTGTTGAACCAGAGGAAGCCGAGGCCCGCCCCGACGATGGTCGCCACGAAGATCAGCATCTCGCCCGAGCCCGGCACGTACGGGATCTGCAGGTAGGTGGCGAAGTTCACGTTGCCGGTCGCATAGGCGAACACGCCGAGCCCGCCCGCGACCATCACGCAGGGCATGATCGCGAGGCCGTCGAGGCCGTCGGTCAGGTTGACGGCGTTGCTCGAGCCCACGATCACGAAGTAGGTGAGGACGACGAACGCGGCGGCGCCCATCGGCAGCGCCACGTCCTTGAAGAACGGCACGTACAGCGCGGTCTCGGCCGGCGTCGCCGCCGTCTGCCACAGCGCGGCCGCGGCCGCGAGCCCCGCGACCGACTGCCACAGGTACTTCCAGCGCGCGGCCAGCCCGCGCGGGTCCTTCACGATCAGCTTCAGGTAGTCGTCGTAGAAGCCGATCAGTCCGTACGCGAGCGTGACGGCGAGCGCGATCCACACGAAGCGGTTCGAGAGGTCGGCCCACAGCAGCGTGCCCGCCGTCATCGCGACGAGGATCAGCGCGCCGCCCATGGTCGGCGTGCCGGTCTTGCCGAGGTGCGTGTCCGGGCCGTAGTCGCGCACCACCTGGCCGATCTGGCGCTCGGCCAGCACGCGGATCATCCACGGCCCCACCATGAGCGCGATCGAGAGCGCGGTGAGCGCCGCCAGGATCGCGCGCAGCGTCAGGTAGCCGAAGACGCGGAACCCGCCGTAGTAGTCCGTCAGCCAGCCGAAGAGTTCGAGCAGCATGGCGCCCTCAGTTGCCGTTGCCGGCGGCGGCGAGCGGCTGCACCAGCCGCTCGACCACCCGTTCCAGGCGGTTGACGCGCGAGCCCTTCACCAGCACCGTCACGCCCGCGTCGAGTCCCGCGGCGACCTCGTCCGCGAGGCGCGCCGGGTCTGCGTACCAGGCCGCGCGCGCGCCGAAGGAGGCGACCGCGTGGCGCGCCGCCTCGCCGATGGCGAACAGCCGGGTGATGCCGGCGCGGCGCGCGTAATCGCCGATGTCCGCGTGGGCGGGCCCGGTCGCCTCGCCGAGCTCCGCCATCTCGCCAAACACCAGCCAGTGCTCGCCCGGCAGGCCGCACAGCACCTCGATGCCCGCGCGCATGGAACTCGGGTTCGCGTTGTAGGAGTCGTCGATGACCCAGGCGCCGCGCGCGCCGGCCTTCAGCTGCAGGCGGCCGGCGACCGCGCGCATGCGCTCGAGCCCGGCGACGATCTCCGGCATGCCCGCGCCCGCGGCGTGGGCGGCGGCCGCGGCGCCCGCCGCGTTCAGCACGTTGTGGCGCCCGGCGAGGTGCAGCCGCACCTTCGCGTTCGAGCCGGGCAGCGCCAGTGTGAAGGCCGTGACGAAGGCGCCCTGCTCGATCCGCCCCTGGATCGCGGAGGCCGTCGCTTCGGCCGGCGACTCGATGCCGAACGAGAGCACGCGCGCGCCGCGCGACATCGTGCGCCACAGCCCGTGGAAGGGGTCGTCGGCGTTGATCACGGCCGTGCCATCCGGCGGCAGTGCCGCGAACATCTCGCCCTCGGCGCGCGCGACGCCCTCGAGGTCGCCGAAGCCCTCCAGGTGCTCGTCGCCCGCGTTGGTCACGAGCGCGACGGACGGCTGCGCGATCGCCGCGAGGGCGGCGATCTCGCCGGGGTGGTTGGCGCCCATCTCGACGACGGCGAAGCGGTGCGACGGATCGAGCCGCAGCAGCGTCAGCGGCACGCCGATGTGGTTGTTCAGGTTGCCGCGCGTCGCGAGCGTCGGCGCGACCCCGGCGAGGATCGAGGCCAGCAGCTCCTTGGTGGTGGTCTTGCCGTTGCTGCCGCCGACGCCGATCACGAGCGCGCGGCAGCGGCCGCGCCAGTGACGCGCGAGCGCCGCGAGCGCGGCCAGGCTGTCCCGCACCATGACCTGCGCGCCGCCGCCGTCTGCCGCGCGCTCGACCACGGCGCCGGCCGCGCCGCGCTGGAGCGCGGCGGCCACGTAGGCATGGCCGTCGAAGCGCTCGCCGCGCAGGGCGAAGAAGAGCTGCCCGCGCTCCAGCGTGCGCGAGTCCGTCGACACGCCGGCGAACCCGGCGTCCGCGCCGACCAGGCGCCCGCCGGTCGCGGCCGCAACTTCCGCGAGGCGCCCCTTCATCGCGCGGCTCCCGCATGCCGCAGCACGCAGGCCCGGTCGCTGAATGGCAGGCGCCGGTGGCCGACCTGCTGGTAATCCTCGTGGCCCTTGCCGGCGACCAGCACCACGTCATCGGGCCGCGCCTCGCCGAGCGCGGCCGCGATCGCGCCCGCGCGGTCGCGCAGCACCTGCGCGCGAGCGGGCTCGCGCATGCCGGCGAGGATCATCGCCACGATGCGGTCCGGGTCCTCGCCGCGCGGGTTGTCGTCGGTCACGATCACGCGGTCCGCGAGCCGCTCGGCGGTCTCGCCCATCAGCGGCCGCTTGCCGGGGTCGCGGTCGCCGCCGCATCCGAACACCACCAGCACGCGGCCGCGTGCGTGCGAGCGCAGTGCCGCGAGCGCCTTGGCGAGCGCGTCGGGCGTGTGCGCATAGTCCACCACCGCGAGCGCGCCATTCGCCAGGCGCAGGCCCTCCATGCGGCCCGGGGGCGCGTCGCAGTCGCCGAGCGCCGCGAGCGCCTCGTCCACGGCGAAGTCCCAGGCGAGCAGCATCCCGAGCGTGACCGCGAGGTTCTCGGCGTTGAACCCGCCGACCAGGCGCGAGCGCAGGCGCCGCGCGCCGAAGTGCCCGGCGAGCTCGAGCTCGAGCCCGCCCGGCCCGGGCACGGCGCGCGTGACGTGCACGAAGCGCGCGGCCGCGGGCGCCGCGCCGCCGATCGCGACCGCGGTCAGCGCGACCGTCGGCGCGAGCGCCGCGGCGAAGCGCGCGCCCGCCGGGTCGCCGACGTTGATGACCGCGTGCTCGAGGCCGGGCAGCCGGAACAGTCGCTGCTTCGCCGCCTCGTAGCGTTCCATCGTGCCGTGGTAGTCGAGGTGGTCGCGCGTCAGGTTGCAGAACCCCGCGACGCGCATGCGCACGCCGTCGGTGCGGCCCTGATGGAGCGCGTGCGAAGACACCTCCATCGCGACGTGCGTCGCGCCGGCGTCCGCGAGCGTGCGTAGCTGCCGGTGCAGCGTGATCACATCCGGCGTCGTCAGCCCGCCGCCCGCGACCGCGGGCGGGAATCCCGCGCCCAGCGTGCCGAGGTAGGCGCCGCGGCGCGCAAGCCGCGTCACGGACCCCGCCAGCAGCCAGGCGCAGGTGGTCTTGCCGTTGGTGCCCGTCACGCCCGCCACCGCGAGCCGCGAGGACGGCGCGCCGTAGAAGCGGTCCGCGATGCCGCCGAGGCGGTCGCGCAGGTCCCGCACCGCGACGCAGGGGACGCCGGCCGGGAGGGCACGCGCGCCGGACTCCTGCGGATCGAACAGCACGGCGCTGGCGCCGCGCCGGGCGGCTTCGCCCGCGTGCTCGAGGCCGTGGCGACTCGCGCCCTGCAGCGCGACGAAGGCGTCGCCCGCCCCGACTTCGCGCGAGTCGAGCGCGAGCCCCGATACCTCGAGCGGCGGCGCGGCGGCGACTCCCGCGAGCAGCGCATCGAGCCTGACCGGCGCGCTCATGGCCCCGCCTCGGCGAGCGTGACGGGCGCGACGCGCTCGAGGTCGTCCGGCGCGACCGACATCAGGCGCAGCGCGCCCGCGACGACCGACGCGAACACGGGCGCGGCGACGTCGCCGCCGTAGTAGAGCGCCCCGCCCGGCTCGTCCACCATGACGACGACCGCGAGGCGGGGCCGCGAGGCCGGCACGACGCCCGCGAACACGGACAGGTACCTGTCCGTCGAGTAGCCGCCGGCGGTCGCTTTCCAGGCGGTGCCGGTCTTGCCCGCGACGCGGTAGCCGGGCACCGCCGCCTTGATGCCCGTGCCCGTCGGCTGCACCGCCTCCTCGAGCAGTCCCACGAGGTCGCGCGCGATGCGCTCGGGCAGCACGCGCTCGCCCGGCACCGGCCCCTGCGCGCGCCGGAACGTGACCGGGTGGCGCACGCCGCCCGCGCCGATCGTCGCGTAGGCCTGGGCGAGCTGCAGCGGCGTGACCGAGAGGCCGTAGCCGTAGGCCATCGTGGCGATGCCGATCGGGCGCCAGTGCGCCGCGCCCGACAGGAGCCCCGCCGACTCCCCCGGGAAGCCGCTCGCGGTGACCTCGCCGAAACCGAGCGCCGCGAGCGTGTCGTGCATCTGCGCGGGCTCGAGCGACAGCGCGATCTTCGCCATGCC
>DATBLN010000091.1:0-5321 GCA_036555345.1 Steroidobacteraceae bacterium | reverse complement strand
GAAGGACGAGCCCTGGTCGCGCTTCGAGAAGAGCGCGGCGCCGACGCCCTGGCCCGCGGGGCCGACCATCATCGACGACTCGGTGAGCGTGCTCTCCGCGGTGATCGAGGGCCTGGGCTACGCGCCCGCGCGCTGGTCCATTGCGGCGCACGATCTCCTGTCGGGCCGGCTCGTGCTCGCGAGCAAGACCATCGTGCCCTCGCGCTTCCGCTACTGGTTCGTCTGCCCGCCGTCCTACTCCGAGCTGCCGAAGGTCTGCGCGCTGCGCTCCTGGCTCAAGGAAGAGGCCGCGAACTTCCCCACGCCCGACAGCTGGCTCGGCAAGTCGTAAGTGCGTAAATGGGGACGCATCCCAATTAGGTAAAAGGGATGCGTCCCCTTTATGTAAGTCCTTGATGCCGCTCGGCACGGCGTTTCACGCGATCGTCATCTCCCTGTAACGGGCGCGCCACGCGCGATCCCGACAATGGCGCCGCACCGAGGCGGTGCCCTATGAGAATCGCAGTCGTCACAGAGACCTATCCGCCCGAAGTCAACGGCGTCGCGTTGACGGTGCACGCGCTCGTCTCGCAGATGGCGGCCAACGGTCACGAGATCGTGCTCGTGCGTCCACGCCAGCCGGGCGTGTCGGCGCTGCCGCTGCCGCAGCCGGTCGAGGAACTGCTCGTGGCGGGCGCCGCGCTGCCGAAGTACCCCGGGTTGCGGTTCGGCTTTCCGGCAGGCCGGCTGCTCTCGCGGCACTTTGGCGCGCGGCGCCCGGACGCGGTGTACGTCGCGACCGAGGGCCCGCTCGGTTGGTCGGCCGTGCGCGCCGCGCGCAAGCGGGGCATCCCGGTCGCGACCGGTTTCCATACGCGCTTCGATTCCTACGCCGGAGCCTACGGCCTCGGCCCGCTGACCCCCGTCGTGCGCGCCTGGCTGCGTCTCATGCACAACGCCTCCGGCGCGACCATCGTGCCGACGGCGGAGCTGCGCGACTGGCTCGAACAGCAGGGATTCGAGAGCGTGCGCGTGGTCGCGCGCGGCGTGGATACCGCGTTGTTCGATCCCGCGCGGCGCGACGCGGCCCTGCGCGGGCGTTGGGGCGTGGCCCCCGGCGGCCTCGCCGTCACCTACGTCGGGCGCATCGCGCCCGAGAAGAACCTCGACCTCGCGATCGCGGCGTTCCATGCGATCCGGCAGCGGCGTCCCGACGCGCGCTTCGTGTGGGTCGGCACCGGGCCGCTCGCGGAGCGCCTGCAGCGCGAGCACCCGGACCATGTTTTCACGGGTCTGCGGCTCGGCGAGGACCTCGCCGCGCATTTCGCTTCCGCGGACCTGTTTCTCTTCCCGAGCCTGACCGAGACTTTCGGCAACGTCACGCTCGAGGCGATGGCCGCGGGCGTGCCGACCGTCGCTTTCGACTACGGCGCCGCGCACGCGCATGTGCGGGACCGCGAGCACGGGCGCGTGGTCGCCTGCGACGATGCGCGGGGATTCGTGGCCGCCGCAGTCGAACTGGCGCTCGACGACGCGGCCAGGCGCGACCAGGGACGCGCCGCCCGGCGCGCGGCGCTCGAGCTCTCGCCCGAGCAGGTGGCGCGTGACTTCGTCGGCCTGCTCGCGAGCCTGCCCGCGGGAGCGCCGGCATGACCGCCGCCGAGCTCCCGCTCTGCCTCGCGCTGAACCGCTGGGGTTCGCGCAGCTTCGTGCACGGCTTCTTCGCGACGATCAGCCGCCTGGGCGACGGCGCCTTCTGGTACCTGCTCATGGTCGCCCTCGCGGTCCTGGGCGGCGAGCAGGGCGCCCGGGCCGCTCTGCACATGGCGCTGACCGGCCTGGCGGCGCTCGCCCTCTACCGCGCGCTCAAGCGCCGTATCCGCCGGCCGCGCCCCTGCGCCGCGGGCCATGGCGTCGTCGCGCTCGTCGCGCCGCTCGACCAGTTCAGCTTCCCGTCCGGGCACACCCTGCATGCGGTGTCCTTCACCGCCGTCGCCTGCGCCTGGTTTCCCGCCCTCGCGGTCCTGCTGGTCCCGTTCGCGATGCTGGTCGCCTTGTCGCGCGTCGTGCTCGGCCTGCACTACCCGAGCGACGTCCTCGCCGCGATCGCCATCGGCCTCGTGCTCGCCGGAGCATCGCTCAGCCTTGCCTGAAATGGGGACAGGTACGAATTGCGAAAGTAATTCGTACCTGTCCCCATTTAGAATCGGCGGATGGGGAGGCGCGGCAAGCTGTTCGTGATCGCGGCGCCGTCGGGCGGCGGCAAGACCAGCCTGCTGCGGGCGTTGATGCAGAAGCGCCCGGCATTGCGGTTCTCCGTCTCCTGCACGACCCGCCGGCCGCGCGCGCACGAACAGGACGGCCGCGACTACCACTTCATCTCGCGCGCGGAATTCGAGCGGCTCATCGCCGCGGGCGAGTTCGTCGAGCACGCCGACGTGTTTGGCAACCTCTATGGCACGCGCAGGAGCGTCGTCGAGGCCGCGCTCGCGGCGGGGCAGGACCTCATCCTCGACATCGACTGGCAGGGCGCGCGCCAGGTCCGCGAGCGCCTGCCGGAGGCGCTGCAGATCTTCATCCTGCCGCCGTCGCGGAGCGAACTCGAGCGCCGCCTGCGCGGCCGCGGCACCGACAGCGAGGAAGCCATCGCCCGCCGCCTCGCGGAATCGGTGCTCGAGATGTCGCACTGGCGGGACTTCGACTACGTGATCGTGAACCGGCACTTCGACGAGGCGCTGGCGGAACTCGAAGCGGTATTCGACGGACGCGGCGAGGCGTCCCGCAGCGATCGCCCGGGCCTCGCCGGGCTGGCCGCCGGCCTGCTGCAGGGCTGAGGCCGGGACCCGAAAGGGCCTAGGCACATGCCGCCACTTGGCGGCGGCTGCGGATTCGCTAGCATGTCCGGGGAACAGGGAGGCGCAACCCAATGCCAGCCAAGAACCCCGGTGGGAAGAGCGATCGTCGCTGGCATGCGGTCTCCGTCAAGCCGGGCCCGGGCGCCTGCGAGACGGCCAAGTCCGGAAAGGAGCGCCGCTGGCTGTCGCGGGAAGCGCCGCAGTTGCCGCTCCCGGGCTGCGACTGGCCCAGCCAGTGCCGCTGCACCTACCAGCACCACGAGGATCGTCGCGCCGGCGGCAGGCGGGCCGAGGACATGGACGCATTCGCGAGGCCGGTCGGCGTCACGAACGATCGCCGCAAGCGCCGGGACCGCCGGGCACCCAAGGATTGACGGACTCCCGCCCGTGCTGGCCGGGACACCCCCGGCTCGGGTAGGATAGGCGGTCCAATTCCCTGAAATTACGGTCTTTTCCATGGCCCGCATCACCGTCGAAGACTGCCTGCATACCGTCGACAACCTGTTCGACCTCGTCCTGCTCGCCGCCAAGCGTGCGCGCCGGCTGACGAACGGCGCCGAGGCGCTGGTCGACTGGGAGAACGACAAGCCCACGGTGGTGGCGCTGCGCGAGATCGCGGAGGGCAAGGTCACCATCGACCTCCTGTCCGAGCCGGATCCCGAGCCGGAGCCGGAGCTGATTCCGGAGAACCCGCTCGACCTCGGCGTCGACTTCCGCGCACCGCAGCTCGGCCTGGGGGACTGACCGCGAGCGGCAAGACCCGATGAGTTACGCGTCTTCCATCCTCGGGCTGCTGCCGGGCGGAAGACGCGCCCCCGGGATCGCGCAGCTCATCTCCAGGATCGAGGCCTACCTGCCGCCCGACCAGGTCGAGCGGGTGCGCGAGGCCTTCGATTACGCCGAGGTCGCGCACAAGGGCCAGAAGCGCCAGTCCGGCGAGGCCTACATCACCCACCCGGTCGCGGTCGCCGACATCCTCGCCGAGCTGCACCTCGACGGCCCGACGCTGACGGCCGCGATCCTGCACGACGTGGTCGAGGACACGCCCTCCTCGATGGCCGAGGTCGAGCAGAAGTTCGGCCGCGAAGTCGCCGAACTTGTCGATGGAGTGACGAAGCTGGATCAGGTCCAGTTCAAGAGCCGCAAGGAGGCGCAGGCCGAGAGCTTCCGCAAGATGATCCTGGCGATGGTGCGCGACATCCGCGTCATCATGGTCAAGCTCGCCGACCGCACGCACAACATGCGGACGCTGGCGGCCATGCCGCCCGAGAAGCGCCGCTCGGTCGCGCGCGAGACGCTCGACATCTACGCGCCGATCGCCAACCGCCTCGGCATCCACTCGGTCAAGCTCGAGCTCGAGGAGCTCGGCTTCCGCACGCTCTACCCGCAGCGCTACCGCGTGATCGAGCGCGAGCTCAAGCGCGCGCGCGGCAACCAGAAGGAGTTCCTGCCGAAGATCGTCAAGGCGCTGCGCCAGGCGCTCGTGGCCGCGGGCGTGAATGGCACGGTCGAGGCGCGCGAGAAGCACCTCTACAGCGTGTACATGAAGATGCGCCGCAAGCACCTGCCGCTGGCGCAGGTCGTGGACGTGTTCGGCGTGCGCATCGTGGTCCGGACCGTGGACGAGTGCTACCGCACCCTCGGCCTGGTGCATGGCCTCTACCGGCCGACGCCGGGCCGCTTCAAGGACTACATCGCCATCCCGCGCGTCAATGGCTACCAGTCGCTGCACACCACGCTGTTCGGCCCGAACGGCATCCCGCTGGAAGTGCAGATCCGCACCGTCGACATGCACCGCATGGCGGAGTCCGGCATCGCCGCGCACTGGCAGTACAAGACCGGAGACGCCGACGGCGCCGTGCAGCAGGCGCGCGCGGCCGAGTGGCTCAAGGGCGTCATGGAGCTGCACGAGGGATCGGCCGAGGAGCTGGTCGAGAGCGTGAAGGTGGACCTGTTCCCGGACAAGGTCTACGTGTTCACGCCCAAGGGCGACATCATGCGCCTGCCGCGCGGCGCCACCTGCGTGGACTTCGCCTACGCGGTGCACACCGGCGTCGGCCAGCGCTGCGTCGCCGCCAAGGTGGACCGCAGGCTGGTGCCGCTGCGCACCGTGCTCCGGAACGGCCAGACCGTCGAGATCGTCACCGCCAAGGGCGCGCAGCCGAACCCGGCCTGGGCGAGCTTCGTGACGACCGCCAAGGCGCGCTCGGCGATCCGCCAGTACCTGCGCACCCTCAAGCGCGGCGAGGCCGCGGAGCTCGGCGGGCGCATGCTGAACCAGGCGCTGGAGGAGTTCGACCTCTCGATCCGGAAGCTGCCCGACGGCCGGCTCGACGAGGTCGCGCGCGCGCTCGCGCTCAAGGACGGCACCGAGCTCCTCGAGAAGATCGGCCTCGGCGAGCGGCTCGCGCGCCTGATCGCGCGCCGGCTGCTGCCGGTGGACGACGAGCGACCGGACGCCGGGCCGCCCGCGCCGCTCGCGATCGC
>DATBLN010000073.1:0-13316 GCA_036555345.1 Steroidobacteraceae bacterium | reverse complement strand
CACCATGAGCTGATCCAGACCGTGCCGAAGAGCTGCATCCAGGACCGCACGCTGTACGAGGACCCGGAGATCTTCGCCAAGTACCTGCACGGGCTCGGGCACATGGACAACCGCGAGCTGGACCTCTATTTCGAGTACTTCCAGCGCCTGCACCGTAACGTGCGGCCTCCGGACCTGGTCCTGATGCTGACGGTCGAGAGCGTGGACACGCTGTTGAAACGCATCCACAAGCGCGGGCGCAAGGAGGAGCGGGGCATCGATGCGGCATTCCTGTCCGGGCTCAATGCCTACTACGCGACGCTGCCGCAGGTATGCGCGACCAAGTACGCGATCCCGATCCACCAGATCGCGGTGGACCGCATCGACATCCGCTCGCGCGACGGCAGGAAGGCGTTCTTCGCGGAGGTCGAGGGCGCGCTGCAGCGGCATGGGCTCGCCTGAGGCGCGAGCGAAGGCAATTTGGGGAGGTCAACCCAGGCCGGCGTCGGTACGCACCGGCCCGCGCCAGGGGTTGCATTTTTCCGCCCGGCCTCCAAGCTGACTGCCGTGAAGTACGACTTCGTGATCGTCGGCGCCGGCTCCGCCGGTTGCGTGCTCGCGAATCGGCTGAGCGCGGATCCGTCGAAGAGCGTCTGCCTGATCGAGGCCGGCCCGCCCGATCGTTCGCCGCTCATCCACATCCCCGCCGGCGTCCTGCGCACGGTGCCGGGCCGCGCGGTCAACTGGGCCTACGAGACGGAACCGCAGCCGGGCCTCGGCGGGCGGCGCGGTTACCAGCCGCGCGGCCGCGTGCTCGGCGGCTCGAGCTCGATCAACGCCATGGTCTACATGCGCGGCCATCCCGGCGATTACGACGACTGGGCCGCGCTCGGCAATCCCGGCTGGTCGTACGAGGAGGTGCTGCCGCTCTTCCGGCGATCGGAAGACCAGCAGCGCGGCGCGGACCATTATCACGGCGTCGGCGGCGAGCTCACGGTCTCGGACCTCGCGAGCCCGGCCGCGGCGTCCTTCGCCTTCGTCGAGGCGGCCATCCGCCGCGGCCTGCCGCCGAACAACGACTTCAACGGGGCGAAACAGGAGGGGACGGGGCTCTACCAGGTGACGCAGCGCCGCGGGCGCCGCTGCAGCACCGCGGTCGCCTTCCTGCGGCCGGCGCTCCCGCGGCCGAACCTGACGGTGCTCACGGATGCGCACGCGACCCGCCTCGTCATCGAGGGACGGCGCTGCGCGGGCGTGGAAGTCGGGCGCGACGGCGGCACGGCCCGCATCGACGCGAGTCGCGAAGTCGTGCTGTGTGCCGGCGTCTTCGGCTCGCCGAAGCTGCTGCTGCTCTCCGGCATCGGGCCGCGAGGGGAACTCGAGCGCCACGGCATTGCGCTGCGGCACGAGCTGCCGGGCGTCGGCGCGAACCTCGTGGACCACGTGGATCTCGCGCTCGTGCACCGCTCCTCGGATTCCTCGCTGATGGGCATCACGCCGCGCACCGCGCTCCGCGCCATACCCGGTTACTTCCGCTGGCGGCGGCAGGGCAAGGGCCTGCTGACCACCAACTTCGCGGAGGCCGGCGCCTTCCTGCGCACCCAGGCCGCGCTCGAGCGGCCCGACGTCCAGCTGCATTTCCTGACCGGGCTGGTGGACGACCACGCGCGAAGGCTACATGGCGGCTACGGCATCTCCTGCCACGTGGCGGCGCTCAGGCCGCTGAGCCGCGGCAGCCTGCGGCTGCGCTCCGCCGACCCGCAGGACGCGCCGCGCATCGACCCGAATTTCCTGGGCGACGACCGGGACCTCGCTGCCTTGCTCGCGGGCGTGAAGGCCGCGCGCGAGATCCTGCACGGCGCGCCGCTCGACCGCTTCCGCGGCGAGGAGATGTTCGCGGAAGAGGGGCAGTCCGACGAGGCACTCATCGCGCGCATCCGCCGCCGCGCCGACACCATCTACCACCCGGTCGGCACTTGCCGCATGGGCCTTGATGAGATGGCGGTCGTGGACGCGACACTGCGCCTGCGCGGCCTCGAGGGCATCTCGGTGGCGGATGCCTCGGTGATGCCGACGCTGCCAGGCGGGAATACCAATGCGCCGACCATCATGATCGCGGAGCAGGCCGCCCTGCGCCTCGCGGCCTGACGCGGATCCCGGCCCGCCGCGTAGAGACACGCTCAAGAAACCGCGCCAAGCCATTGTCGTTTCAGGAAACATCGCTCGCGGCCCGGCCCGGGTTGTGGACCGCGCGCAACAGACTGTTTTTCGGTTCGCAATCGGCGGCCGACAGGCTGTAACATTCCGGCACTAACGTGATGCCGGCGCAATGCCGGTATCTGTTGCGTTTAGGGAAATTTAGGGGAGCCACATCCATGTCCGATCGCCGCCGCTCGGTCCGTCTCGCCGCCGCTGTCTCTTCGATCCTGTCCGCACCGGCCGTCGCCGTGGGCGCATTGGCCATCGGGCTCGCCGCCGCGCCGCTGGCGCAGGCACAGGAAACGACCGCCTCGCTCACGGGATTCGTCGTCGGCGCCGACGGGCAGCCGATCGAAGGCGCGCAGGTGACGATCGTGCACGTGCCGTCCGGCACGACGTCGAGCGTCACGACGGGCGCCTCCGGCCAGTTCTCCACGACCGGGCTGCGGGTCGGCGGCCCGTACCGCGTCACGGCCAAGGCCGAGGGCGTGCAGGACGCGATCGTGGAAGACCTCTACACGCAGCTCGCGCAGCGAAGCTCGGTGACGCTCGTCGCGCAGCCGATCACCCAGCTGGCCGGCGTCGAGGTGACGGGCGCCTCCGAGCGCGACGTCACGATCGGCGCGGGCAGCCGCTTCGGCGCGCAGGACGTGAGCCAGCTGCCGTCGATCAGCCGCGACATCAAGGACGTCGTGCGCCTCGACCCGAAGGCCTGGATCGACCCGACCAACTCGGACGCGCTCGAGGTCGCGGGCGTCAACAACCGTTACAACAGCGTCACGATCGACGGCGTGCGCCAGAGCGACGACTTCGGCCTGAACAACAACGGCTACCCGACGCAGCGCAGCCCGCTGTCGGTGGACGCGATCGAGGCCGTGTCGATCCTGACCGCGCCATTCTCGGTCGAGTACTCGGCATTCCGCGGCTCGACGATCAACGTCGTCACCAAGTCCGGCACCAACGAGTTCACCGGCTCCGCCTTCTACTACAAGGGCGACGACGGGCTCGTCGGGGATCGCAGCAAGGACCGCGACCTGACCTTCACCTTCGAGGAGGAGACTTACGGCGGCACCTTCGGCGGTCCGATCATCAAGGACAGGCTGTTCTTCTTCGGCAGCTACGAAAAGCTCGACAAGGTTGCGCCGCAGGAGTTCGGGCCGGCGGGCTCCGGATTCCCGGTCGAGGTCTCGGGCGTCACGCAGGCCGAGTACGACCAGATCGTCGACATCGCGCAGAACGTCTATGGCTTCAACCCCGGTCAGGACCGGCTCGACGTGCTGCCGGAGGACGACGAGAAGATCCTGGCCAAGCTCGACTGGAACATCACCGACGAGCACCGCGCGTCGCTCTCCTGGCAGCGCACCGAGGGCAACGAGGTCATCACCTCGAACAACAGCACCTCGCAGAACCGCGTGTCGGCGCCGTCGAACTGGTACAACCGCGCGATCCTGATGGAGTCCACCTCGCTGCAGCTGTTCTCGGACTGGAACGAGTGGTTCTCGACCGAGCTGAAGCTGGCGCGCAAGGAGGTTGACACGGGTCAGGACTCGCTGTTCGGCACCGAGTTCGCGGAGATGCAGATCCGCACGGCGACGGGCGGCACCATGTTCATCGGCCCGGACGAGTTCCGTCACGCCAACGCGCTGACCAATGACCTCGACACGGTCAAGCTGAAGGGCAACTTCTTCCTCGGCGATCACACCCTGACGGTGGGTTACGAGCGCGAGATGCTCGAAATCTTCAACCTGTTCGTGCCGCGCAGCCAGGGCCAGTACATCTTCTCGAGCATCGCGAACTTCCAGAACCGCGTCGCCACCAACTTCAACTACACGAACGCGTTCACGAACGACGCCGATGACGGCGCCGCCAATTTCGCCTACGACGTGGACAGCATCTACGTCCAGGACGAATGGCAGGTGACGCCCGACTTCAAGATCCAGGCCGGTGTGCGCATGGACAAGTTCTCGAGCAGCGACACGCCGCCGCTCAACACGAACTTCCAGTCGCGCTACGGCTTCGGCAATACGGAGACGCTCGACGGCCGCGACCTGATCATGCCGCGCATCGGCTTCAACTGGCAGTGGCGGCCGGAGACGACGATCTACGGCGGCTGGGGCCTGTTCGGCGGCGGCACGCCGAACGTGTGGATCTCCAACAGCTTCTCGAATGACGGCGTCGTGGTCGTGCAGACCAACGTCTCGTCGACCCAGAATCCGACGCTGCAGCCGTTCGCGCTGAATACCGACGGGATGCACCCGATCGACGGCTTCGACCTCCCGCCGGAGGTGCTCACGTTCCATTCGGGCCTGCAGAACGACGGCCCGGTCAACGCGGTCGACCCGGCGTTCGAGGTTCCGTCGCAGTACCGCTGGAACCTCGGCGTCAAGCACATGCTGCCCTGGGACATCGAGATGTCGGCCGACGTCATCTACTCGCGCGTCAAGGACGAAGTGCTGTGGCAGGACATCCGCCTGGTGCAGACGTCCACCGCGCCGGACGGCCGGCCGGTCTACGGCCCGCAGCCCGGCGACACGCGCACGGCGTCGATCCAGGACTTCCTGCTGACCAACACCAGCGAGGGTGAGGGCACCGTGTTCACGGTGGACTTCGCCAAGACCTGGCGCACGCGCGCGGGCCGCTTCGACGCCTACCTGGCCTACGGCTACCAGGACGTCAAGGACACCAACCCTGGCACGAGCTCCACCGCGTCCTCGAACTGGGACAACCTTGCGACGGAGGACCCGAACCACCCGGCGCTGTCGACCTCGAACTACGAGATCGAGCACCAGTTCAAGGGCGCGTTCACCTGGCGCAAGGCCTTCTTCGGCGACTACGAGACCAGCATCGCGCTGGTCGGAGAGCGCCGCTCGGGCCGCCCGTTCAGCTACACCTTCGGCACCGGCACGCCGGCGTCCGTCTGGGGCGACCAGCGCCAGGACGACCGCGGCCGCCAGCTCTTCTACGTGCCGGCGAGCCCGACCGACGTCATCTACGAGGCGCGGTGCTCGACCGCGCAGACTGCCATCCCGGCCAACAACTGCGTCGGTACGACCACGGCCGGCTTCTGGAGCTCGATCATTCCGGAGGCGGCCACTTTCCGCGACGCGACGGAGGCGTACATCGTGAACCAGGGCCTCGAGAAGTACCGCGGGCGCATCACGCCGCGCAACGGCTTCACGAGCCCGTGGCTCTCGATCCTCGATCTGCGCCTGAAGCAGGAGATTCCGGTCTGGGGCCGCGCGCGCGGCGCGATCACGCTGGACATCGAGAACTTCGCGAACATGATCAACTCGGACTGGGGCCAGCTCAGGCAGGTCAGCTTCCCGTACGTGGCGCAGGTCGTGGACGTGAACCGCATCTCGACCACCGGTTGCCAGGCGGGCCAGTCGTCGTGCTACGTGTATCGCCCGCGTTCCGGGCAGACGGGACCGGCCGCGCCCTTCAACTCGCTGTCGGCGCTGCCGTCGGTCTGGAAGATCCAGTTCGGCATCCGCTTCGAATTCTGAGGCGAGGGCATGAGACCGGGGCGCGGCGGGCGACCGCCGCGCCCCTTTTCTTTGGCCGGCGCGCGGCGGCGGCTTAGACTGCGGCGGTGAACGCCAGGCAGCAGCCGGAACGCCAGTGCGCCGACGCGGTGCTGATGATCCGCCCGGCGCGCTTCGGCGCGAATCCGGAAACGGCGGACTCGAACCGCTTCCAGCAGGGCGGGGCGGATGCCGGCGCCGCCGGGGCCGCGGGGCGCGAGTTCGACGGTCTCGTCAGCCGGCTCGCGCAGGCCGGCGTCGAGGTCGTGGTCGCCGAGGACTCGCCGGAGCCGCCGAAGCCCGATGCCTGCTTCCCCAACAACTGGGTCAGCTTTCACGCCGACGGCACGGTGGTGCTCTACCCGATGATGGCGCCGTCGCGCCGCGCAGAGCGGCGCCGCGAGCCGATCGAGCGGCTGCGCGCCGCGGGCTTTCGCGTCGCGCGCACGCTCGACCTCTCGGGCTGGGAGGCGCGCGGCGAGTTCCTCGAGGGCACCGGGAGCCTCGTGCTCGACCGCTGCCACCGCATCGCCTATGCCTGCCGCTCGCCGCGCACGACGCCGGCGGCGCTCGACGACTTTGCCGCGCGGCTCGGCTATCGCGTGGTCGCCTTCGATGCCCGCGGCCGCGCGGGCGAGCCGCTCTACCACACGAACGTGATGATGGCGGTGGGCGAGGGCTTCTCGGTGGTCTGCGCGGAGGCGATTGCGGATGCCGCCGCACGCGCTGCCGTGCTGCGGGAACTGCGCGACTGCGGCCACGAGCCGGTCGTGATCGGCGCCGCGGCCATGCACGGCTTCGCCGGCAACCTGCTGGCGCTCCGCTCCCGCGATGGCTCGCAGCTGATCGCGATGTCGGATGCGGCCTGGGCGTCGCTGCCGCCGGATGCCCGCTCCGCGCTCGAGCGCCATGGCCGCATCGTGACCGCGCCGATTCCCGTCATCGAGCGCCACGGCGGGGGCAGCGTGCGCTGCATGATCGCCGAGGTTTTCCTGCCGCGCGGGAGCGGCTGATAGAATCGGCGCATCCCCGCGCGATTCCTGCAGGGCCGCCCCATTGCTCGAACTCGGTCTCAAGACGCTGATCGCCTACCTGCTCGGTTCCGTGATGGGCGGGCTCATTGCCGGTTCCCCGCGCGGGGTGGACATCCGCGAGCAGGGCAGCGGCAACCTGGGCGGAACCAACGCGCTGCGCACCCAGGGCTTCTGGTTCGCCCTCGTGACCGCCACCGTGGACGTCGGCAAGGGCTGGCTCGCCGCGGGCTGGCTGCCGGGTGTTGCGATCCCGGGCGTCGCCGCGGACCCGGCGGTCGGCCGCGACTGGCTCTCCGCGGCCTGCGCCTCCGCAGCCGTGGCGGGACACGTCTGGCCGCTCTACCACGGGTTTCGCGGCGGCAAGGGTGGCGCGACCTTCGTGGGCGCGCTGCTGGCGCTCGCGCCGGCGACGGTTCCGATCGCGCTCGCCGCCTGGCTCGCGGTGGCGATGCTCTCCGGATTCGCGGGGCTCGCGACGATGGTCGCCGCGGCCTCGGTGCCGGTGGCCGCGGCATTCCTGCCAGGCAGCACGCGGTCGCTTCTCGTCTTCACGGTCGCCATGACTGCGTTCATCGTCTGGGCGCACCGCGCCAACATCGCGCGCATGCGGGCGGGCAATGAACTGCGGCTCGGGCGGCTGTGGCTGCTCAGGCCGCGCACGCCGCGGGCATGATGCCCGGCGCCGACCTGCTGGACGCGACCACGATCCGCGGTGCGCTGCCGGAGTGGCCGCGCGAGCGGCTGCGCCGGCTCGAGGTGCACGGGGAACTCGACTCGACCAGCAACCGCCTGCTTGCGGTCACCGACCTGCCGCCAGGACGCTTCGACGCCTGCCTCGCGGAGTTCCAGAGCGCGGGCCGCGGGCGGCGCGGGCGGCGCTGGCTCGCGCCCCGTGCCTCGGGCCTGTGCCTGTCGGTGAACTGGACCTTCGGCGAGCCGCCCTCGGCATTGGGCGCGCTGTCGCTCGCGGCGGGCGTCGCCGTGCTGCGCGCGCTCGGGCGCCTGGGCGCCGCCGGCCTCGCGCTCAAATGGCCGAACGACATCGTGCACGAGGGGCGCAAGCTCGGCGGCGTGCTGATCGACCTGCGCGGCGAGGCCGCGGGGCCCGCCTACGTCGTGGTCGGCGTCGGTATCAACGTGCGCCTCCCGGCCGCGACGCTCGCCGCGCTCGCCGCCGAGGGCACTGGCGCGACCGACCTCGCGGCACTCGGCACGCGGTGCTCGCGCAACGAGCTGGCCGCCGCAGTGATTACGGAGCTCGCGCGCATGCTCGAGGAGTTCGGCGCCCGCGGCATCGCCGCTTTCGCGGACGAATGGCGCGCCGCGGATGCGCTCGCCAACCGGCGCGTGCGCGTGCTGCAGGGCGGCGAGGTGCTGGAGGGGCTCGCGCGCGGGGTGGATGCCGACGGCGCCCTGCTGGTCGAGGCGCCGGGCGGCGAGCGGCGCGTGCTCTCCGGCGAAGTCTCGGTCCGAAGCGCATAGAATCCCCCGCATGAAGCTGCTGGTTGCGCTGCTCCTGTTCGCGAACGTCGCCTGGTACGCCTGGACGCACTGGGTGCAGGGCCCGGCCCCGGCCCCGCAGGCGGCCGCCCGGCCGCAGGGCCCGCAGCTGGTGCTTGCGCGCGAAGCGCCACCGGCCGCTGCGCCGGCTCTCGCGCGCGCCGCCGACAACTGCCTGAGCCTGGGCCCGTTCGCGGACCTGACCGACGCCGCGCGCGCGGCGACGCTCCTGCGCGAAAACGAGCTCGAGCCGCGCCAGCGCACCAGCGAGGGCATCGTGTGGAAGGGCTACTGGGTCGCGCTCGACGGGCTGCCGGACCGCGGCGCGGCCGACGGCGTCATCGAGCGCCTGCGGCGCTTCGGCATCGGCGACGCCTATGCGATGCCGGGCGACGGCGGGCGCATCACGATCTCGCTCGGCCTCTTCAGCGAGCGCCAGCGCGCGCTGCGGCGCATGGACGACGTCAAGGCGCTCGGCCTCGAGCCGCGCGTCTCCGAGCGGGAGCGCAGCGGCACCGTGTACTGGATCGACGTGGACGTCGTGCCGCCGAAGGAACTGCCCGATGCCGCGCGCCTGCACGGCGAGGGCGGGCGCATCCTGCGCCTCGAGGTGCGCCCCTGCGCCGAGGCGCCGCGCTGACGAGGCGGGCCGGTTGCCCGAGTCCGGGAACCGGCGGATACTGGGATGGTCTCTTGGGAGCGATGCCGCTGAGCGGTCAACGTCACTGGATGCTCGCCCGGGTGCTCGTGCTGGCGCTGCTGTTCGCGCAGTCCGGCGCCGTGATCCACGCCTATTCGCATTTTTCCGACGACCCCGGCGAGCGCCAGGGCATCGCGCGCAGTTGCAGCTTCTGCCTGGCGTCTTCCCAGCTGCAGCATGCCGCCGGGCCGCCTGCGCTCGACCTGCCCGTCCGGACGCTGGCCTGGGCGACCATCGTCGCCACGCCCGCATGTGCCGCGGTTCCTTCCTCGCCCTCCGGCTCTTACCGTTCCCGCGCCCCACCGTCCTTCGTCTAGAGCGATGAGTTGGCGCCCGCCGCATGCGGGCGGCATTCGATTCACTGGACGAGGACACCATCATGCATGGAATCAAGCCCTTTGCGGCGCTCATGGCCTTGGCCTGCGCCGCGCTCCCCGTGACCGCGATGGCCGCAGACGAGGTGGCGGCACTCCGCGCGGAATTGCAGGCGCTGAGGGCCGACTACGATGCGCGCGTCGCCGCGCTCGAGTCGCGCCTCGCGCAACTGGAATCGGCGCCCGCCACGGTGCCGGAGCCGGCGCCGGCGCCGGTTGCCGCCACGCGCGCGGCGGCCTCCGCATTCAATCCCGCGATCTCGCTGATCCTGGCGGGCAGTTATGCGGATACCTCGCGAGATCCCGGTGACTGGCGCATCGCCGGCTTCATGCCGAACGGTGGCGAGATCGGTCCCGGCGAACGCAGCTTCGGAGTCGGGGAGTCGGAGCTGCAGCTGGCGGCCAGTATCGATCCATATTTTTCCGGCACGCTGATCGCCGCGATCACCGGCGAGGACGAGATCGAGGTCGAGGAGGCCTACTTCCGCACGCTCGCGCTGCCGGCGGGGTTCACGCTGAAGGGTGGGCGTTTCTTCTCGGGCATCGGCTACCTCAACGAGGTGCACGGCCACGCCTGGGACTTCGCGGACCAGCCGCTCGCCTACCAGGCGTTCTATGCCAACCAATATGCCCAGGACGGCGCGCAACTGAAGTGGCTGGCGCCGACTGATCTCTTCCTGGAGCTGGGCGCGGAAGCCGGCAATGACGGCGCCTTCCCTGGCACGCGACGCGAGGGAAATGGCGCCGGCGGCGCCGCATTCTTCGCCCACGTCGGTGGCGACATCGGCGACAGCCTGAGCTGGCGGCTCGGCGCCTCGTGGCACGAAACCGACGCGGAGGACCGCGCGTACGAGGACCTCGACCAGTCCGGCGACGCGGTGGTCAATGCCTTCACGGGCAAGTCACGCACCTGGATCGCGGACGCCGTGCTCAAGTGGACGCCGCAGCGTGGCGCGCCCGGCCGCCAGCTCAAGCTGCAGGGCGAGTACCTGAGCCGGCGCGAGCGCGGCACGCTCGCGTTCGACGTGGACGGCGCGGGGCTCGTCGACGCCTATCGCAGCAGCCAGTCCGGCTGGTACCTGCAGGGCGTGTACCGGTTCCGGCCGCGCTGGCGCGCCGGCCTGCGCTACGACTCGCTCGACTCGGGCACGCCGTCGATCGGACTCGTGTCCGGCGGCGTGCTGCCGCTGGAGGCGTTCCCCGCGCTGCTGCCCGGGGACGCCACCCGCAGCACGGTCATGCTCGACTGGAATCCCAGCGAGTTCTCGCGCTGGCGCCTGCAGTACGCCTGGGACGAGGCGCGCGACGACGGCGACACCGACGGCCAGCTGCGTCTGCAGTACCTGTTCGGCATCGGCGCCCACGGCGCCCACAAGTATTGAGGAGGCCGCCATGAAACGGATCATCGGAAACGGCCTGCTCGCGTTCGCACTCCTCGCCGCCAGCGTGCCTGCCAATGCCGCACTTCGCATCCTCGCGACCACCGCCGACTGGGGCGCGCTCGCGGCCGAGCTCGGGGGCGACCGGGTCACCGTCTACACGGCGACCAGCGCGCTGCAGGACGCGCATCGCGTGGAAGCGCGGCCGAGCCTGATCGCCCGCGCCAGGAATGCGGACCTCGTGGTCGCGAATGGCGCGGAGCTCGAGGTCGGCTGGCTGCCAGTGCTGGTCCAGGAATCGGGCAACCCGCACATCCAGCGGGGAACTCCCGGCTATTTCGAAGCGGCGTCCCACGTCAGGCTGGTCGAGGTGCCGTCGCAGCTCGACCGCTCGCTGGGGGACATCCATCCGCAGGGCAATCCGCACATCCAGCTCGATCCCCGCAATGTCGCCTTGGTCGCCCGCGCGCTGTCGGCGAAGCTGGCGGCGCTCGATCCGGAGGGTGCGGCCTACTTTGCGGCCCGCGCGAAGGACTTTGACGCGCGCTGGGATGCGGCGATCCGCCGCTGGGAGGAATTGGCGGCGCCGCTGCGCGGCACGCCGGTCGTGATCATGCACCGCGACCAGGCGTATCTCTGCCGCTGGCTCGGACTGACGGAGGTCGCCTCCATCGAGCCGAAACCCGGCGTACCGCCGAGCGCGGGCTACCTCGGACAACTCGTCAAGAGCCTCGCGGGAACGCCGCCGCGCGTGATCCTGCTGAACGCCTACAACGACCCCAAGGCCGCCAACTGGCTGTCGGCGCGCGTCAAGGCGCCCGCGGTCGTGCTGCCGTACTCGGTCGGCGGCACGGAGCGCGCGAAGGACCTGTTCGGCCTCTTCGACGACACGATCGACCGCCTGCTGGAGGCCGTGCGATGAGCGAACTCGCCTTGCAGTGGAGCATCCTGTGGCCGGCGCTGGCGGCGGGACTCCTGGTCGTCGTGTCCCACGTTCCGCTCGGGCAACAGGTGTTCGCGCGCGGCATTGTCTTCATCGACCTCGCGATCGCCCAGGTCGCGGGCCTCGGCGTGATCGCCGCAAGCAGCTTCGGGCTTCCGGTGGAAGGCTGGAGCGCGCAGGCCGCCGCCGGTCTCGCGGCGCTGGCCGGGGCGCTGCTCCTGACCTGGACCGAGCGCAGGCGCCCGGAGGCGCAGGAGGCGCTGATCGGCATCCTGTTCGTGCTCGCCTCCGCCATGCAGATCCTGCTGCTCGCGAATGATCCGCACGGTGGCGAGAACCTGCGGGAGCTGCTGTCCGGCCAGATCCTCTGGGTGTCGGAGTCGCAGCTGCTGCGTACCGCGATCCTGACGGCGGTGTTCGCGCTCGTCTGGTTCCGCTGGCGCGAGCGGATCGGCCGCATCGGCTTCTACCTGCTGTTCGCGGTGATGGTGACGGCGTCGGTGCAGCTGGTCGGCGTCTATCTCGTGTTCACGAGCCTGATCGTGCCGGCGGTCGCGACCTACCGGCTGGCGGCCAACCGCCAGCTCGCGACCGGCTATGTGCTGGGAGCGGCGAGCTACGTCGCGGGCCTCGTGCTCTCCGTCGTCACCGACCTGCCTTCGGGCGCCGTCATCGTCTGGGCCATGGCGCTCCTGGGCCTGCTGGTGCACCTGTCGGGCGGCCGGAAGCCGCAGGCGCCGCCGCCGGGCTAGAATGCCGGCCGGCGCCGGCGTAGCTCAGCTGGTAGAGCAGTGGTTTTGTAAACCTCAGGTCGGGGGTTCGACTCCCTCCGCCGGCACCAGACACGACCAGACCGGGAGACCGCATGGCGCGCATCGCGGTGGGCGGCTTCCAGCACGAGACCAACACTTTCTCGCACTTGCAGACGGGGCTCGCGCAGTTCGTCGAGCCGGATGCCTGGCCCGGGCTCGTGCGCGGCGGCGAGATGCTCGCGGCCATCGCCGGCATCAACCTCCCGGCCGCGGGCTTCGTCACGGAGGCGAAGGCGCTCGGCCATCGCCTCGAGCCGCTGCTGTGGTGCTCCGCGCAGCCCGCGGGCAGGGTCACGCGCGCGGCCTACGAGTCGATCGCGGTCGAGCTGCTGCAGCGGATCGCGAAGGCACGCGGCTGCGATGCGATTTACCTCGACCTGCACGGCGCGATGGTGGCCGAGCACCTGGACGATGCGGACGGCGAGCTGCTGCGCCGCGTGCGCGCGGCGGTCGGGCCTTCCGTGCCCCTCGTTGCGAGCCTCGATTTCCACGCCAACGTCTCGCCGCTCATGGTGCAGCAGGCGGATGCGCTCGTCGCCTACCGCAGCTATCCGCACGTGGACATGGCCGGGACCGGCGCGCGAGCCGCGGCCGTGCTGCACGACATCCTGCGCCGCCCCGTGACGGCGCGCGTGCACCGCCCGCTGCCGTACCTGATGCCGTTGACCTCGCAGTGCACGCTCGTGGAGCCGCTCGCCTCGCTGATGCCGCGCGCCGCGGCGCTCGAACGGGATTCCGCCGCGTCGCTCTGCCTCACGCCGGGTTTTCCGCTCGCCGACGTGCCGGAATGCGGGCCGGTGGTCTTCGGCTCGGGCCGCGACGAGGCAGCCCTCGCGCGTGCCGCGGACGAGCTGTACCGGGAGACGCTCGCG
>DATBLN010000051.1:0-14712 GCA_036555345.1 Steroidobacteraceae bacterium | reverse complement strand
ACGATCGGCTTGCCGCGCGAGCCGCGGCTCGCGAGCGGCAGCTGGTAGACCTTGAGCCAGTAGCACTGGCCGCGGTCGGAGAAGCACAGCAGCGTGTCGGGGCTGTGCGCGATGAACAGCTTGTCGACGAAGTCCTCGTCCTTGACCGTCGTCGCCATCTTGCCCTTGCCGCCGCGGCGCTGCGCCTCGTAGTCGGTCACCGGCTGGGTCTTGGCGTAACCGGCGTGCGACAGTGTCACGACCAGGTCCTGGCGCTCGATCAGGTCCTCGATCGTGACGTCGGACTGGTCGGCGACGATCTCGGTGCGCCGGGCATCGCCGTAGGCCTCCTTGACCGCCTTCAGCTCTTCGCGGATTACCGCCAGCAGCCGGTCCGGGCGCGCGAGGATGTCGCCCAGGTCGCGGATGAGGTCGAGCAGCTCGCCGAACTCGGTGACAATCTTGTCCTGCTCGAGCCCGGTCAGGCGGTGCAGCCGCAGGTCGAGGATCGCCTGTGCCTGCGCCTCCGACAACCGGTAGACCTCGCCCTGCAGGCCGAGGTCGTCGGCGATCCCGTCCGGGCGCGTCGGCACGTTCCCCGCGCGCGCGAGCATCGCGGGCACCGCGCCGGCTTTCCAGGCGCGCGCCTGCAAGGCGGCCCTCGCTTCGCCCGGCGACGGTGAAGCCTTGATCACCGCAATGACCTCGTCGATGTTCGCGAGCGCAACCGCGAGGCCCTCCAGCAGATGCGCGCGCTCGCGCGCCTTGCGCAGGTCGTGGATGGTGCGCCGCGTGACCACCTCGCGCCGGTGGCGCAAGAACGCGTCCAGCATCTCGCGCAAGGACAGCAGCTTTGGCTGGCCGTCGAGCAGCGCCACCATGTTGACGCCGAACACTGATTCCATTGGCGTCAGCTTGAAGAGCTGATTCAACACGAGCTCGCTGTTCTCGCCGCGCTTGAGCTCGATGACGACTCGCATGCCGTCCTTGTCCGACTCATCGCGCGGCACCTCGGCGATCCCCTCGATCTCCTTGTTCCGCATCAGGTCGGTGATGCGTTCGAGCAGGCGTGCCTTATTGACCTGATACGGCAGTTCGGTAATCACGATCGCCTCTTTGCCGCGCTCGTCGATCTTCTCGATTGAGGTCCGCGCGCGCACGAGCAGGCGTCCGCGCCCGGTCTTGTAGGCCAGCACGATCTCCGCGGAGCCGTTGATGATGCCGGCGGTCGGGAAATCCGGGCCCGGCACCAAGCGCATCAGGTCGGCAAGCGTCAGGCCCGCATCGTCGATCAGGGCGATGCAGGCGTCGACGATCTCGCCCAGATTGTGCGGCGGGATGTTGGTCGCCATCCCGACCGCGATTCCGGCCGAGCCGTTGACCAGCAGGTTCGGGATGCGTGCCGGCAGGACCGTGGGCTCCTGCTCGCTGTTGTCGTAGTTCGGAACGAAGTCGACCGTCTCCTTGTCGATGTCGGCCAGGAGCTCGTGCGCGATGCGCGACATCCGCACTTCGGTGTAACGCATCGCCGCGGCTGAGTCGCCGTCTACGGAGCCGAAGTTGCCCTGCCCGTCCACCAGCAGGTAGCGCATCGAGAAGGGTTGCGCCATGCGCACGATCGTGTCGTACACCGCCGTGTCGCCGTGCGGGTGGTACTTTCCGATGACGTCGCCGACGATTCGGGCCGACTTCTTGTAGGCCTTGTTCCAGTCGTTGCCGAGCTCGCGCATGGCGTGCAGCACGCGGCGATGGACGGGCTTGAGCCCGTCCCGGACATCGGGCAGCGCCCGCCCCACGATCACGCTCATCGCGTAATCGAGGTAGGAACGGCGCATCTCGTCTTCGAGGTTGACGTGCAGGACTTCGCGCGCGATCTCGCTCATGCGGGTGTCGTTTTTCCCGTAAAAACAGGGCCGTAGGAAAGGCTGAATTTTACCACAGGGGGTATACTTTCCCCATGCATTCCGGCGCCAACGTCGACCCCGCTGAGATCGCGAAATTCAACGCCGCGGCCCCACGATGGTGGGACCCGGAGGGCGAGTTCCGGCCGCTGCACGACCTCAATCCGGCGCGGCTCGACTACATCGAGGCGCTTGCCGGGCTCGGCGGTCGACGCGTGCTCGACGTCGGCTGCGGCGGCGGCCTGCTGGCCGAGGGAATGGCTCGCCGCGGCGCGAAAGTCACCGGCATCGACCTTGCGCCCGCTGCCCTCGAGGTGGCACGCCTGCACGCGCTCGAATCCGGCGTCGGCGTGGAATACCGGGAGATCGCGGTCGATGCGCTGGCGGCCGCCGAGCCGGAGGCATTCGACCTCGTGACCTGCCTCGAGATGCTGGAACACGTCCCGGACCCCGCCGCCGTGCTGCGGGCGATCGCGCGCCTGGTGCGGCCGGGCGGCGACGTCGTCTGCTCGACGATCAATCGCAACGCGAAGGCCTTCGCGCTCGCGATCGTCGGCGCGGAGTACGTGCTGCGGCTGCTGCCCAGGGGCACGCACCAGTACTCGCGCCTGATCCGGCCTTCCGAACTCGCGCGCTGGGCGCGCGCCGCCGGGCTCGAACTCGTGGACCTCGCGGGACTCGAGTACAACCCCGCCACGCGCCAGGCGCGGATCAGCGCCGATGCCTCGGTCAACTACCTCGCCCACTTCCGCCGGGTGGCCCAGGGGTGAGCCGCCCGCGCCGCGTTCGCGGCGTGCTGCTCGACCTCGACGGCACGCTGCTGGACACCGCGCCCGACATGGCGGACGCGCTCAATCGCCTGCGTGCCGACGAGGGCCTGGCGCAGCTGCCGTTCGAGCGCATACGGCCGCACGTGTCGCATGGCGCGCTGCGCCTGATCCGGATCGGCTTCGACGACCCGGAACCCGCGCGCTTCGAGTCCCTGCGCGGGCGCTTCCTCGACATCTATCGCCAGGGCATCGCCAACCGCACCCGGGTGTTCGACGGCTTCGAGCAGGTCCTCGCGTCCATCGAGGACGCCGGCCTGCGCTGGGGTGTCGTGACCAACAAGCCCGGCTGGCTCACGCGGCCGCTGCTGCAGGCGCTCGGCCTGGCGGCACGCGCCGCCTGCATCGTCGCGGGCGACACGCTGCCCGAGCGCAAGCCGCATCCGCTGCCCCTCCTGCATGCGGCGCAACTGCTCGGTTGCGAGCCCGGCGAATGCCTCTACCTCGGCGACGCCGAGCGCGACGTGCAGGCGGCGCGCAACGCGGGCATGATTCCGCTGGTGGCCGGATTCGGCTACCTGGGCGAGGATGAAGACCCCGCCGCCTGGCGGCCCGACGGCATCCTCGGCCGCCCAGGCGAACTGCTTCGCTGGCTGGGGCTCGGGAACTGAACATGGACCTTGCGACCATCCTGCTGATCCTGACCGGGCTCGCGACTGCCCTCGCCGCGGGCTGGTGGCTGGGCCGGCGCCGCGCGGCCGCGCTCGAAACCGAGGTCGCCGTCCTGGGAACGAAGCTGTCGTCCGAACCGGCGCTCGAGGCCGAGCGTGCGCTCGCCCTCGAACGCGCCATGGAACAGCTCGACCGGCGCTTCGACGACCTTGCCGGCCGGCAGCTGCGGGAAAACATCGAGAACTTCCTGCGCCTCGCGAAGGAAAACCTCGGGCAGCACCAGCAGGCCGCGCAGAGCACGCTCAAGGAACGCGAGCAGGCCATCGAGGCGCTCGTCAAGCCGATCCAGGAGTCGCTCGCCCGCACCTCACAGACGCTGCGCGACATCGAGGTCGAGCGCCAACGGGACTTCGGCAGCCTGCGCCAGCACCTCTCCGACATGCGCGAGTCGCACGGCGCCCTGCAGCGCGAGACGCGCAACCTCGTACAGGCCCTCAGCAAGCCGCAGGTGCGCGGCCAGTGGGGCGAGGTGGCGCTGCGCCGGCTGGTCGAGCTCGCCGGCATGACCCGGCACGTGGACTTCGAGGAACAGGTGCAGGTCGCGGGCGAGGACGGCTCGCTGCGCCCCGACATGGTGATCCACCTGCCCGAGGGCCGCGACGTGGTCGTTGACGTCAAGACGCCGCTCGACGCCTACCTGGTCGCGGTCGAGGCGCCGACCGACGAGGCGCGCACGGCGGCGCTCAGGCGCCACGCGCAGCACGTTGCCGAGCGCGTGCGCCTGCTGTCGTCGAAGAACTACGCCTCCCAGTTCGCCAATGCGCCGCAATTCGTCGTGCTGTTCCTGCCGGGTGACCAGTTCCTTTCCGCCGCGCTCGACCAGCAACCCGACCTGCTCGATCGCGCCATGGGCGCGGACATCATCCTGACGACGCCCTCGACGCTGCTGGCGCTCCTCAAGGCCGTGCACAGCGGCTGGCAGAGCGTGCGGCTCGCCGAGAACGCGGAACGCATCCGCGGCCTCGCCGAGGAGCTCTATGCGCGCCTCGGCACCTTCCGCGATCACCTCGGCAGGCTTGGGCGCTCGCTGGAAGCGAGCGTCACCGCCTATAACGCCTCGATCGGCTCGCTGGAGCGCAAGGTGCTGCCCGGCGCGCGCAAATTCACCGAACTCGGCGTGCGCGCGGACAAGCCGATCGAGGACCTCACCGAGATCGAGGTCACGGCGCGACTCGCCGACGGCACGAATCCCGAGCTTGCCCCACCCGAAGAACACTGACATCCCGGTCCCCGAGCCGGGCTCGCACGCCGGCCGGGTCATCGTCGTGACCGGGGCCGGGGACGGCATCGGCCAGGCACTGGCGCTCGCGCTGGCCCGCCAGGGCGCGACCGTCGGGCTCCTCGGCCGCACGCCGCGCAAGCTCGAGCGCACCTACGACCGCATCGTGGCGGGCGGCGGGCCGACGCCCGCGCTGCTGCCCTTCAACCTCGAAACCGCGGCGGCCCCGGAATACGACGCCCTGCGGGAGGCGCTCGAGCGCGAGTTCGGGCAGCTCGACGGGCTCGCACACGTCGCCGGCATCCTCGGCGCGCTCTCGCCGATCGAGCACTACGACGTGCCGACCTGGTGCCGCGTGCTGCACGTGAACCTGACCGCAGCGTTCATCCTCACGCGCACGTTGTTGCCGCTGCTGAAACGCTCCGCAGACGCCTCGATCGTTTTCACGTCGAGCAACCTGGCGCAGGAAGGACGCGCCTACTGGGGTGCGTATTGCGCGTCGAAGTGGGGGGTCGAGGGCCTGATGCAGGTGCTCGCGCACGAATCGGAAGGAACGCGTATCCGCGTGAACAGCGTCAATCCCGGCCACGTGCGCACTGCCATGCGGCGCGAGGCCTATCCTGCCGAAGATCCCGCGCAGCACCCGGAACCGGCGCAGGTGGTCGGCCCGTTCGTCTACCTGCTCGGCCCGGCCAGCCAGGGCGTCAACGGCCGGTCGGTCGACTGCGCTCCGTGAGCCTGCGGCCGTAGTCGCAGTCTGGCGCCAGGAAGCAGCGCGCGCATCGCGGCCTTGGTCCGCACAGCTCCTTGCCGTGCTCGACGATCACCGCGTGCAGGTCGGCAAGCTCCGCCGCGCTGTCCGCCAGCAGTCGCGTGACCCGAGCGTGGACGGCTCCGTAGCGCGGCGCGAGTCGCGCGCGCCGCAGGAATCCCACGCGTCCCAGGAATCTCAGCGCGTACGCGTCCGCCACGAAGACAGGCCGGTGGTAGGCGTAGAGCAGGATCACGTCGGCGGTCTCCGGCCCGATCCCTTGCACCGCGAGCAGCGCATCGCGCAATACCGGCGTTCGCCACGCGGCGAGCGCGGCGGGACCTCCGTGGCTGTCCAGGAAACGCGCCAGCGCGACGAGGCGGCGGGCCTTGGTACGGTGATCGCCGCAGGGGCGTATCAGCGCCGCAATGCTTCCGGCGCGCGCCGCCGCGAGCCGGCCGTGCCGCAGCAACCGCCCGTGCCGGAGCCGTCGCGCCGCCGCGGCCGCGGACTCCCAGCGCGTGCGTTGCGTCAGGATCGCGCCGGCCATCATCTCCACGCGCGTGCGCGCAGGCCACCACGCGCGGTGATCGTAGCGACGCCCCATCGCCGCCAGCAGGCGACGCAGCTCGCGGCGCAGGGCCCGGTCAGCGGCGCCTGCGCGACGCGGGCCTGGCCGGCGCCTCAACCTGGATTCCAGCGGCATCGTGCAGTGACCGCAATTCGCCGCCGGTGAGCGGGCGGCTGCGCCCGCGCGCCAGCGCGCGGTCCATGGCGATCGGGCCGAACCGCGTGCGCAGGACCCGGTTGGCCTCGAAACCGCAACGCTCGAACAGCCCCTTCAAGTCGCGCGGCCGCAGGCCGATGCAGTGCACCTGCACCCAGCGATTGCTGCCCTCGCCTCCCGCCGGCTCCAGGGCAGTGAGGCGGCCCGCCGTCTGCGCGTCTTCGCCGGCCGCCTTCAACAACCCCGGCACGGCCGCGTCGTCGAATGCGCCGCGCACCCGCACGCTGTACTCGCAGGATATCGCGTGCCCCCGGCGCGCGAGCGCCGCGGCCAGCGCGCCGTCCGTGACGAAGAGTTCCAGCCCCCCATCCTGCGGCCCGAGCGGGCTGACCGGGATCCAGCGCCGGCCCGCGGATTTCGGCAGCTTTTCAAGCGAGCTTGGAACCGTCGCGTCCGCACTCGCGCGCACCCCTTCCTGGGCGGGGCGGTGATACGCCAGGCCCAGCTGAACGTCGTCGGCCTTGCGGCCGAGCCGCAGCCTGCGGCCGTCGAGGCGCACGTCGTCCCGCTCGCCGACCGGCTGGCCCGGCTTCGCGAGTTCGCCGTTGACGGTGATGCGGCCGGCCGCGATCCAGGCCTCGATCTGCCGGCGCGAGCCGACGCCGCGCGCCGCCAGGACCTTCTGGATTCTTTCGCGCATCGGGGACACGCGCGGCCGGGCCGCCGCGCCTCAGCCCGAGGCTTCGGCGTCGTTGGCCGCCGGCATTCCCGCCACCGCGGCCTGCACGGTCGGCGCCCCCGCGAACTCGAGCTGGATGCCGACGTCATCCATGTCCTTGAGCGCCGCGAGGGATGGCAACTCGTCGAGGCTCTTGAGCCCGAAGTAATCGAGGAACTCGCGCGTCGTGCCGAGCAGTTCCGGATGGCCGGGCACTTCGCGATGCCCGACCACGCGGATCCAGCCGCGCTCGGTCAGCGTGCGCACGATGTTCGGGTTGACCGTCACGCCGCGCACGTCCTCGATCTCCCCGCGCGTGATCGGCTGGCGGTAGGCGATCAGCGCGAGCGTCTCGAGCAGCGCCCGCGAGTAGCGGCCCGGCCGCTCCTGCCAGAGCCGCGACAGCCTCGAGGCGAAGGCGCTCCTCACCTGCAGGCGCCATCCGCTCGCGACCTCGACGAGCTCGACCGGCCGGCCTTCGCAGTCGCGCGCAAGCTCCGCAAGCGCCGTGCGGACGTCCGCGGCCTCGGGCCGCTCGTACTCGTCGAAGATCTCGCGCAGCTGGTCGACGCTGAGCGGCTGGCCATAGGCCAGGAGCGCGGCCTCGACGATGTGCTTCAGTTGTCCGCTGTCCATCGCCACTCCGTCCGTCAGGCAGTCGTGATCTCGACATCGTCGACCGCGGGCGCGTCCGGGTCGCGCTCCGCGCGGCGCACGTGGAGCGGCCGGTACGGCTCGGCCTGCACGATGTCGATCAGGCCTTCCCGCAACAGTTCCAGCAGGGCGGCGAACGTGACCGTCACCCCCATGCGTCCCTCCTCGAAGCGGAACAGCCGCACGAACTCGACGAGGCCGTTGCCTTCGAGCTGCGCGAGCACCTCCGACATGCGCTGCCGCACCGAAAGCGTCTCACGCCGGACGTGCAGGTGCGCGAACATCGTCGCCCGCTGCACCACGTCCTTGAAGGCCACGAGCATCTCCTGCAGCGCGACATCGGGCAGCAAGCGCACCACCTGCCGGTGCGTGAGCTCGGCATGCGCCTGGTGCACGTCGCGGTCCAGCCGCGCCAGCCGGTCGATGTCCTCGGCGGCGCGCTTGAAGCGTTCGTACTCCTGCAGCCGGCGCACCAGCTCGGCGCGCGGATCCTCCTCTTCCTGGCCGGCCTCGGCGCTGCGCGGCAGCAGCATCCGCGACTTGATCTCGGCCAGCATCGCGGCCATCAGCAGGTACTCCCCGGCGAGCTCCAGATCGAGCTCCTGCATGAGCTGGATGTACTCCATGTACTGGCGCGTGATGTCCGCGATCGGTATGTCCAGCACGTCGAGGTTCTGCCGCCGGATCAGGTACAGCAGAAGGTCCAGGGGACCCTCGAAGGCCTCCAGGAACACCTCGAGCGCCTGCGGCGGAATGTAGAGATCGCGCGGCACCTCGGTAACCGGCTCGCCCTCGACGATGGCGAACGGCATCTCGCCCTGCTGCGGCGGCGGTTCGGGCGGGCTCTCGGCAGCCTCGATGACTTCGCTGTCGGCGGCGTCGGACATCAGTAATCGAGCCCCACGGCGGCGCGGACCTCATCCATTGTCGCACGCGCGGCCTCGCGGGCGCGCGAGCACCCGGCATCGAGGATTTCGGCGACGCGGCCCGGATTGGCCTCATACTCGCGGGCCCGCTCGCGGACCGGCGCGAGCTGCGCGAGCACCGCATCGATCAGCGGCTTTTTGCAGTCGAGGCAGCCAATGCCGGCGGTGCGGCAGCCTTGCGCCGCCCAGGCCTGGGTCTCCTCCGTCGAGTAGATCCGGTGCAGACTGAACACCGGGCACTTGTCCGGATCGCCCGGATCGCTGCGGCGCACGCGCGCCGGGTCGGTCTGCATCGCCTTGAGCTTCTTCTCGACGCTGGCCGGGTCCTCGCGCAGCCGGATCGTGTTGTCGTAGGACTTCGACATCTTGCGGCCATCGAGGCCCGGCACCTTGGGCGACCGGGTCAGCAGCACCTCCGGCTCGGGCAGGATCGCACGGCCACCGCCCTCCAGGTCGCCCAGCAGGCGCTCCCGGTCCTCGGTCGCGAGCATTGACCCGCCCTGGATGAGTGCGCGGGCCCGCGCAAGCGCCTCGCCGTTGCCATGCTCCTGGTACTGCCGGCGCAGTTCGGCGTACTGCTCCGCCCCCGCCGGTCCGAGTTTCTGCGCCGCGCGTCCGGCGCGCGCAGCGAAATCGGGCTCCCGGCCGTAGATGTTGTTGAAGCGACGCGCGATTTCGCGCGTGATCTCGACGTGCGCAACCTGGTCCTCACCGACCGGCACGTACTGCGGCCGATACATGAGGATGTCCGCGCTCTGCAGCAGCGGGTAACCGAGGAAGCCGTAGGTGCCGAGATCCTTGTCCTTGAGCTGCTCGATCTGGTCCTTGTAGGTCGGCACGCGCTCGAGCCACGACACCGGCGTGACCATCGACAGGATCAGGTGCAGCTCCGCATGCTCGCCGATACGCGACTGCACGAACATCGTGCAGGCCTCGGGATCGAGTCCGGCGCCCAGCCAGTCGATGACGACCTCGCGGGCGTTGGCCTTGAAGGTGGCCGTGTCCTCGTACCCGGTCGTCAGCGCATGCCAGTCGGCCACGAAGAAGAAGCACTCGAAGCGCCGCTGCAACCCGATCCAGTTGACCAGCGCGCCGTGGTAGTTGCCGAGGTGCAGCTGGCCGGTCGGCCGCATGCCGGAAACCACTCGTCGCTGCTGAACCGGATTGGCAGGCACGGTCGCTCCCGGCTAGTGCAGCCCGAAAACCGCGACCAGCAGCCCCTGCAGGAATGAGATCGGACCGCTGACCAGAGGCCCGAGCAGGCCGGTCGCCACGAGCCCCAGCACGATGAAGAGGCCCCACGGGTACAGGGCCTCGAGCATGGCCGTGAGCGGACCGCGAGGCAACAGGTTCGTGAGCACCTGGCCGCCGTCCAGCGGCGGAATCGGCAGCATGTTGAACACGGCGAGCAGCAGGTTGATGGTGATGCCGACCGCTCCCATCGCCTCCAGCCATCGTCCGACGACGCCCAGGTCGAATGACTGGCACAACATCATCAGGAAGGCCCAGCCGACGGCCATCAGCAAGTTCGCCGCAGGTCCCGCGGCGGATACCCACACCATGTTGGCGCGCGGATTCCGCATGTAGCGTGGATTGACCGGCACGGGCTTCGCCCAGCCGAACAGGAAGCCGCCGAGGAACAGCAGCAGCACGGGGACGAGCACCGTGCCGATCGGGTCGATGTGGCGGATCGGGTTGAGGCTGAGGCGCCCTTGTGACTCGGCGGTGCGGTCGCCGAACGTCAGCGCCACCCAGCCATGCGCGACCTCGTGCAGCGTGATCGCGAACAGGATCGGGATGGCCGCGATCGACAGCGTCTGCAGGAAGCCGGCCACGTCGATCGATTGTCCCATCGGGCGCCGATTATACGTTGCGACGCGGCCCGCCGCCGGTCACTGGAATGGCCTGGGATCCCCCTTGCCGGCCCTCAAGAGCACGGGCGCAGCGCCGGATAGGTCGACGATCGTGCTCGGTTCGAGACCGCAAGCGCCCGCATCGAGCACGAGGTCGACCGCGTGGCCGATGCGCCCGTCGATCTCGCGGCCATCCGTGAGCGGCACCTCGTCGCCGGGCAGCATCAGCGTCGTGCTCATGAGCGGCTCCGCCAGCTCCTCCAGCAGGGCGCGCACGACCGGGTGCTCCGGCACGCGGATGCCGACCGTCTTGCGGCGTGGCTCCAGCAGCCGCCGCGGAACCTCGCGGGTCGCGCGAAGCACGAACGTATAGGGGCCCGGCGTGAACGCTTTCAGCAGCCGGTATTGCCAGTTGTCCACGCGCGCAAAACGCGCGATGTCCGACAGGTCGCGGCAGATGACGGTGAAGAAATGGCGCTTGCCGGTCTGCCGGATGTGCTGGATGCGCTCCATTGCCTCCTTGGCGCCGATCGCGCAACCGAGCGCGTAACACGAATCCGTCGGGTAGGCGATGACGCCGCCGTCCCGCAGGCAGTCCGCCGCCTGGCGCAGGAGCCGCGCCTGCGGCGTCGTCGGATGCAATTCCAGCCGTTCGGCCATGGTCCATTATGGACCGGGGGCGCCGGGGCCCCCTTTCGGCTATGATTGCCGCCCCTTTCGACGGTCCCGCGCATGCAGCTGCTGTTCGATTTCCTCCCGGTCATCGCGTTCTTCGTCGCCTACAAGCTCGCCGACATCTTCGTCGCGACGTTCGTGATCATCGTCGCGACGGTCCTGCAGGTCACCATCCACTGGCTGCGCACGCGCCGCGTCAACCCGATGCACCTGGTGTCCGCGGGGCTCGTGCTCGTGTTCGGCGGCCTGACGCTCGCAATCCGCGATGCGGCCTTCATCATGTGGAAGCCGACGATCGTCAACTGGCTGTTCGCGGCCGCATTCTTCGCCAGCCCCTGGCGCTGGTTCGGCGGCCAGCCGCTGGTCCAGCGACTGATGTCCGCCTCCGAGACGCCGTTGGGCCTGAGCCCGGGGCAATGGCGCCGGCTCAACGCGATGTGGGTGGCCTTCTTCCTGGTGATGGGCGCGGCGAACATCGTCGTGTTCCGGTATTTCGACGAGGCCGCCTGGGTCAACTTCAAGCTGTTCGGCATGCTAGGCCTGACGCTTGTCTTCATCGTCGCCCAGGGCTTCTGGATCGCCGCGCAGGCGCGCCACGATGGAACGGCCGCGGGTTGAGCGGATCCGCGCCATGCTGGAAGCCGCCTTCGCCCCGGCGCGTGTCGCGGTGGAGGACGACAGCGCGCGTCACGCCGGCCACGCCGGTGCACAGGGCGGCGCGGGGCACTTTCGTGTGCACATCGAGTCTCAGGCATTCAGCGGGCGCGGACGGCTCGAACGGCACCGGATGGTTTACGAGGCGCTGGCGGCGATGCTGCCGGGCGAGATTCACGCACTGAACATCGACGCACGATCACCAGACGACCAACCATCGAGGAACTCATGAGATACATGCAGGCAATCGCGATCACCCTGACGGGCTTGCTGCTCGCCGTCGGCTGCACCAAGGCAGAGACGCCCGCGGAAGGCGCGGCCAAGCCGGTCGCGACCGTCGACGGCAAGCCGATCTCGACCGAAGTCTGGGAGCTGTACGTGAAGACGCGCCATCAGGGCAAGACCGTCGACCAGCTGACGCCCGAGGAGCGCAGCGAGGCGCTCGAGGAACTGATCGGCATGTATGTCGGCGCGGCCGAGGCGGAGAAGCAGAAGCTCGCGGAAGGCGAGCCTGGCGCCCGGCTCGAGCTCGTGCGTCACAGCGCGCTGGCCGAGATGCTGTTCCGCAAGGTCACCGAGGGCAAGGAGCCGACGGAAGAGGAACTGAAGGCGGAGTACGACGCGCGCATCGCCGAGATGCCGAAGACCGAGTACCACGCGCGGCACATCCTGGTCGCCGACGAGGCCAAGGCCAAGGACCTGATCGCGCAGATCGACCAGGGCGCCGACTTCCAGAAGCTGGCCCAGGAAAACTCGTCCGACGGCTCGGCGGCGGAAGGCGGCGACCTCGGATGGTTCAGTCCGGGCCAGATGGTGAAGCCATTTTCGGACGCGGTGCAGCAGCTGGAGATTGGCAAGTACACGGCCACACCCGTGAAGTCGGATTTCGGCTGGCACGTCATCAAGCTCGAGGAGACGCGCCCGACGACTCCCCCGCCTTACGACGCGGTCAAGGCGCAGCTCGGCCCGCTGGTGAAACAGAAGCAGTTCGAGGCGCACCTGAAGGACCTCGTCAGCAAGGCCAAGGTCGAACGGGCGCAGTGACCGGCCTCAGGCCGCCGGGCGGAAGTAGCGCGAGTAGGTCCGGTTCATCGGGTTGATGGGCGGCGCCTGAACCTGCGGCTGCACGAGGCGCCGCGTGACGTAGAAGTAGACCGGCAGCAGCGGATAGTCCTGGAGCATCAGGGCTTCCGCCCGCTGCAGGGTCTCGCGCCGGCGCGCGGCATCCGTCTCGTTGGCGGCTGACTCCAGCAGTCGCGTGTAATCCGGGTCATGCCAGCGCCCGAAGTTTTGCGGGCTGCCCTCCAGCATGGTGTCCAGGAAGCTCGACGCGTCGTTGTAGTCGGCGGTCCAGCCCACGCGTACCACGTCCCACTGCTCCGGATCGGCGCGCGCGGAAAGATACGCCTTGAATTCCATCTGGATCAGTTCGACCTCCACGCCGAGGGCCTCCTTCCACATCGCGGCAATCGCCAGGCTGACCCTCTGCACGAGCTCGTTTTCGTTGTACAGCAGCCGCAGCCGCAATGGCCGCTGCGGCGCGAATCCGGCGGCCGCGTAGAGTGACCGCGCGCGTGCGAGACGCTCGTCCTGCGGCGCGCGACTCCACTCATATCGCGACGGCTTATAGTTCCAGATGCCGTCCGGGACCAGCGAGTAGGCAGGCACCTGTCCCGCGCGCGCAATCGAAGTGCCGATTGCCTCGCGGTCGACGGCGAGCGACAAGGCCTGCCGCAGGCCAGGCCTGTCACGCAATGGTCCGCGGGCGGTATTGAAGGTGAAATAGAAGGTCGCGAGCCAGGCCCGATGCTGGAGCCCGGAAGCCGCGTTGCTTGCCAGCTCCGCGAAGCGCTGCTCCGGTACGCTGTTGGTCACGTCCAGCTCGCCTGCGCGAAAGCGCGTGTACTCGGCGTTCTCGTCGGGCATGAATTCGTAGCGGACCTCGTCGTAGGCAACCGACGCGGCATCCCAATAGTGCGGATTCCTGTTCAGGCGAAGATTGGCGCCTGGCGCGAGCGCCACGAGACGGTACGGGCCGTTGGTTGCCGTCTTGCCGGGGCTCGAGAAGCCGTTGCCCGTCAAGGACGACGGATGCAGGGGAGACGCAACAGTGTTGGTCAGGATGTCCGGGAAGTAAGCCACGGGCCGCGACAGGCGGATCACGAGGGTGTGCTCGTCGACGGCGCTGACGGCGAGCCGCTCGGGTGGCAGCTCGCCACGCAGGATCGCCGGCGCGTTCTCGATGACGCGCAGCAAGTCTGCGGCACCGGACGCCGTAGCCGGGTCCACGGCTCGGCGTAACGCGGCCACGAATTGCTGGGCAACGACGGGGTCCTTATTGGACCAGCGCGCATTGCCGCGGAGCCTGAATGTGTAGACCATGCCGTCCGCGCTGACTTCCCAGGACTCGGCCACAGCAGGCACGACCTCTCCGTCCGGACTGCTCGCCACGAGGCCCTCGTACAAGTCGCGCAGGACGTCATACGAAAACGCGTCTTCGGCGCGCTGGGGATCCAGGGACCCCGGCTGACCGCCAAGACCGCGGCGCAGGACGCGCGCTTCCGATGCGGGGTCGCGCGATTGGGCCGACTCGCGGTCGGCGCAACTGCCGAGCAAGATTGCTGACACTGCAGAGAGGAACAGCGCCGCAAAGGCTGACCGGTTTGCGGACGACAAGAAATGCAGCGATCGCGTCATTTATGCCCGGCAACCCGCGGCGGGGGTTGGGGCAAGCTTATCCCACGAAAGCTCGATACTCTTAACGACTCTTACACACTCCTAACGCATTCTGATGGACATGCCTCGCTAGCTCGTTGGCGCGATTTGCTCAAAGTGCCAGCATGAAAACGAAAGGCCTCGCAGAAACGATTCCGCGAGGCCTGCATGACAAATTCGTTTGTATGCTAGTTGGGCGATCCAGTTCCAAGCGAACCATCCGGTCGGCCAGTGCCCAGTGATCCATCAGGACTACCAGTTCCCAGTGATCCATCAGGGCTACCGGTACCCAAGGATCCGTCCGGGCTGCCGGTGCCAAGCGATCCATCAGGGCTGCCGGTACCCAAGGATCCGTCCGGGCTGCCGGTGCCAAGCGATCCGTCGGGACGGCCGGTGCCAAGCGATCCCTCGGGGCGGCCGGTCCCCAGTGATCCAACGGGG
>DATBLN010000152.1:0-11595 GCA_036555345.1 Steroidobacteraceae bacterium | reverse complement strand
GATCCTGCAGGGCGGGCTGGAGGCCGCCGGCGAGGCGCGCGAGCGGCTGCTGCAACGCTTCCTGCTGCCGGAGCCGCGCGTCGCGCTCGGGCTCGCGCTGCGCGGCCTCGCGAGCGCCTGCATCGACGTGTCGGACGGCCTTGCCGGCGACCTTGCGAAGCTGTGCGCGGCGAGCGGCGCCGGCGCGCGGATCGAGTCACGCGAGCTGCCGCTGTCTCCGGCGCTGGTCGCGGCCGCGGGCCGCGAGGCGGCGGTGCGCCATGCGCTCACGGGTGGCGACGATTACGAGTTGCTGTTCACGGCGCCCGCCGGGCAGCGTGGCGCGGTCGGGGCGCTGACCGCGGGCGTGGCGTGCCGGCGCATCGGCACGGTCGTCGCGGGCCGCGGCGTCCTGGTCGACGGCGCCGCGCTGCCGCGAGACGCCGGTCACGGTTTCGACCACTTCGCAGGGTGACCCCCGGGCCCCCGGCGAAGCGCGATCCGCTTCACGGTTCCGGGGGTTTTGACGAAATATCCTGACGCGGTCATCCGGTGGCGCGCCCGCCGGCAGCCCTGGAGGAACGCGTCATCGCTACCGCAACCGTGCCGACGATCCGGTCCCCGACCGAGGGGCCGACCGGGATCGGGGACCGCATCGGCAAGTACGAGGTGATCCGCGAGGTGGGCCGCGGCTCGACCGGCACCGTCTACCTCGCGCACGACCCGTACTACGGCCGCGACGTGGCCGTGAAGGCCTACCGTATCGCCGCCGACGACGATCCCGCGCGCGCCAAGGTCGCGCGCAAGATGTTCATGTCCGAGGCGCACATGGTCGGGATGCTGCAGCACCCGAACATCATGCCGATCTACGACGCGGGCGAGGAGAACGGCCACTACTACATCGTCACCGAATTCATCCACGGCGCCCGCACGCTCGCCGCCTACACGCGCCCCGACAACCTGCTGCCGGTCGAGGACGTGCTGACGCTCATGTTCAAGGGCGCCAAGGCGCTGCACTACGCGCACTCGCGCGGCGTGATCCACCGCGACATCAAGCCCAGCAACCTGATGCTGACGACCGACAGCGACCTGCGGCTCATCGACTTCGGCATCGCGCTGCACACCGACGCCGACTTCTCGCGCATCGAGGGCATCGCGGGCAGCCCCAGCTACATGTCGCCGGAGCAGGTCCAGTCGGCCGAACTGACCAATCATTCCGACCTGTACTCGCTCGGCGCGGTCATGTACGAGCTGCTGACCGGGCACCGCCCCTTCCGCGCCGGCGCGCTCGCCAAGCTGCTTCACCAGATCGTGTATGCGACGCCCGCGCCGATGCTCTCCATCCGTCCGGAGCTGCCGCCGGAGCTCGAGCAAGTGGTCGCGACCGCGCTCGACAAGGACCCGCACAAGCGCTACCCCAACGGCGCCGAATTCGCGGCCGCGATCGCGAAGATCCACGCGCAACAGCGCACGCAGGCGGACCGCAGCGAGCAGCAGGAGCAGTTCAACCAGATGCGCCGGCTGAAGTTCTTCCACGAGTTCTCGTCGGGCGAGATCTGGGAGGTGCTGCGCGCGGGCACGATCCAGCCGCACCAGCGTGGCGATGAGATCGTCAAGGCCGGCGGCGTGGATGACCGCTTCTACGTGCTGGTGACCGGCAGCTGCACCGTCGAGCGCGACGGCGTCATCGTCGGCCGGCTGGAGGCGGGCGACTGCTTCGGCGAGACGAGTTACCTGCGCGGCGCCAAGCGCCAGGCCGGCGTCGTCGCGGGCGACGGCGTCACCATCCTGAAGGTCAGCTCCACGCTGCTGGAACAGGCTTCCCCGGCCTGCCAGCTCCGCTTCAACAAGGTGTTCCTGCGCGCGCTGATCTCGCGCCTCCAGCACGGCGACCGCAGCGTCGCGAGCTGAAATAAAGGGGACGCGTCCAATTATCCAGGCCCTCGGGGCGGATAATTGGACGCGTCCCCTTTATTTGTCGGCGTCCTTGTCGCGCTCGACGCGCGCGTAGGCCGAGTGGTTGTGGATCGACTCGAAGTTCTCCGACTCGATGACGTAGGCCCGCACGCGCTCATCGGCATTGAGGCGCACGGCGATGTCGCGCACGATGTCCTCGACGAACTTGGGATTGTCGTACGCGCGCTCGGTCACGTACTTCTCGTCGGGCCGCTTCAGGATGCCGTACAGCTCGCAACTGCCCTCCTGCTCGGCCATCCCGATGAGCTCCTCGAGCCAGACGTGCTCGGCGATGCGGACCGAGACCGTCACGTGCGAGCGCTGGTTGTGCGCGCCGTAGTCCGAGATCTCCTTGGAGCAGGGGCAGAGGCTCGTCACCGGCACCACGACCTTGAGCCAGGTCTCGACCGCGCCGTCCCTGAGGTCGGCCGCGAGCGTCGCCCGGTAGTCGAGCAGGCTCTGCACACCGGTCACGGGCGCGCGCTTCATGATGAAGTACGGAAACGTCATCTCGAGGTGGCCGGCGGCGGAATCGAGGCGCTCGGTCATCTCCGCGAGCATCGCGTTGAAGGACTCGACCGAGATCTCGCGCTCGTGCTCGTTCAGGATCTCGACGAAGCGCGACATGTGGGTGCCCTTGAAGTCCTGGGGCAGGTGCACGTACATGTTGAAGTTGGCGATCGTGTGCTGCTCGCCGCCGGAGCGGTCCTTGACCCGCACCGGGTGGTAGATGTCCTTGATGCCGACGCGGTCGATCGGGATGCGCCGCGTGTCCGGCCGCGACTGGACGTCGGTGATGATCGGCGTGACGGTGGCGCCCGCGCTCTTGGCGTTCATGGCGAAATCATACCATATTGGTCCTGATTAGCCGGCGGGTCGCGCCACCGGGCGCGCCAGGCCCCGCCAGAAGTTGCCGATCGCGGCGGCGAGCGCCGCCGCGTCGAGTCCCGCCGCGCGCAGGTTGTCCTCGCGCGATCCGTGCTCGATGAAGCGGTCGGGAACGCCGAGCTGCAGCACCGGCATCGCGATGCCGTGACGCTGCAGGCATTCGAGCACCGCCGAACCCGCGCCGCCGGCGACGACATTCTCCTCGAGCGTCACGAGCGCGCGGTGGGCCTCCGCGACCGCGAGGACCGCCTCCTCGTCGAGCGGCTTCACGAACCGCATGTTCACGAGCGTGGCGTCCTGCGCCTCGGCAATCGCGGCGGCCGGGGTCACCATCGTGCCGAAGGCGAGCAGCGCGAGCCCGCTGCCGCCCTGCCGGCGCGGCTCCGCGCGCCCGAGGGGCAGCGCCTGCATCGCGCGCTCGACGGCGACGCCCGGGCCGCGGCCGCGCGGATAGCGCACGGCCGCCGGCCCGTCGACCTGCAGGGCCGTGTACAGCATCTGCCGGCACTCGTTCTCGTCGGCCGGCGCCATCACGACCATGTTGGGGACGCAGCGCAGGTAGGACAGGTCGAAGCTGCCCTGGTGCGTCGCGCCGTCGCCACCGACGAGCCCGGCGCGGTCGATCGCGAACACGACCGGCAGGCGCTGCAGCGCCACGTCGTGGATCAGCTGGTCGTAGCCGCGCTGCAGGAACGTCGAGTAGATCGCGACGACGGGCCGGAGACCGTCGCAGGCGAGCCCGGCGGCGAGGGTCACCGCATGCTGCTCGGCGATGGCGACGTCGAAGTAGCGGTCCGGGAAGCGCTTCTCGAAATCCACGAGGCCCGAGCCCTCGCGCATCGCCGGCGTGATGCCCACGATCCGCTCGTCCTGCGCGGCCATGTCGCAGAGCCACTCGCCGAACACCTGCGAATACGTGGGGCCGGCGGCCTGCTCCTTGAAGAGCGTGCCGCTCGCCGGATCGTAGGGCCCGGGGCCGTGCCACTTGATCGGGTCGGCCTCCGCCGGCGCGTAGCCCTTGCCCTTCTGCGTGACGACGTGCAGGAGCTGCGGCCCCGGCAGCGTGCGCATGTTGCCGAGCGTGGTGACGAGCGTGTCCACGTCGTGGCCATCCACGGGGCCGATGTAGTTGAAGCCCATTTCCTCGAACAGCGTGCCCGGCAGCACCATGCCCTTGGCATGAACCTCGGAGCGGCGCGCGAGCTCCCAGGCGGAGGGCATCGAGCGCAACACCCTCTTGCCGCCCTCGCGCAGGTGCGAATACATGCGCCCCGACAGGAGGCGCGCGAAGTAGTTCGACAGCGCGCCGACGTTCTCGGAGATGGACATGTCGTTGTCGTTCAGCACGACCAGCAGGTCGACGTCGAGGCTGCCGGCGTGGTTCAGCGCCTCCCAGGCGAGGCCCGCGCTCATGGCTCCGTCGCCGATCACGGCGACCACGCGCCGGTCACTGCCGGCGGCGCGGTTCGCAATGGCCATGCCGAGCGCCGCGCTGATCGAGGTGCTCGAGTGGCCGACGCCGAAGCTGTCGTACACGCTCTCGGCGCGCGCCGGGAAAGGCGCGAGGCCGCCCTGCTGCTTGATGCTCGCGAGCCTCCGTCCGCGCCCCGTCAGCACCTTGTGGGGGTAGGCCTGGTGGCCGACGTCCCAGATCAGGCGGTCGTAGGGCGTGTCGAACACGTAATGCAGGGCGACGGCGAGCTCCACCGCGCCGAGGCCCGCGGCCAGGTGGCCGCCCATCTGTCCGACCGTGTGGATCAGGTACTCGCGCAATTCCGCCGACAGGGCGGGAAGGTCCCTGCGCTCGAGTGCGCGCAGGTCGGCCGGCGTCTCGATGGCTTCCAGCAGGCCGGTGCGCGGCGCATTACCCATGCTCGCAGTCTACTGGACGCGCGCGGGGGCGCGCAGCTACCGCGCGCGCGCGGCCAGCCCCGCCGCGAACTCGCGCAACTGCCCCGCCTCGGGCCCGAGGTCCGCAAGGGCCGCGACGCCCTCGCGCGCCAGTTCCACGGCGCGCGCGCGCGCGCGCGCGACCCCGGCGATCGCCGGGTAGGTCGGTTTGCCGCGCAGCGCATCGGAGCCCTGCGCCTTGCCCGTGACGGCCGGGTCGCCCAGCACGTCCAGCAGGTCGTCCACGATCTGGAACGACAGCCCGACGGCGGTCCCGTAGCGTTCGAGCGCGGCGAGGCGCGCGCCCGGCAGCGCGGGCGCGGCCGCGCAGGCGATCAGGACCGAAGCGCGGATCAGTGCCCCGGTCTTGCGCGCGTGCATTTCCTCGATCTGCGCCGGCTCGAGCCGCCGCCCGGTGGCGGCGAGGTCCATGGCCTGGCCCCCGGCCATGCCCGCCGTGCCGCTCGCGCGCGCGAGCAGCCCGATCATGCGGGCGCGCGCGGCCGCGTCGAGCGGCGCGCGCGCCTCGTCGGCGAGGACCTCGAAGGCGAGCACCTGCAACGCGTCGCCCGCGAGGATCGCGGTCGCCTCGTCGAAGGCGCGATGCGTGGTCGGACGGCCGCGGCGCAGATCGTCGTCGTCCATCGCCGGCAGGTCGTCATGCACCAGCGAATAGGCGTGGATCAGCTCCACCGCCGCGGCCGCCGGGTCGAGCAGGGCCGGCGCGACGCCGATCGCGTGCCCGGCGGCGTAGACGAGGAGCGGGCGCACGCGCTTGCCGGGTCCGAGCGCCGCGTAGCGCATCGCGGCCACCAGGCGCGCCGGCTCCGCGCCCACGGGCGGCAGGCAGCGCTCGATCACCGCCTCGGCGCGCCCGAGCCAGGTCGCCTGCCAGTCCGCCGCGGCTTCGGGTGCGCCCTGCATTGGTCGTGGCGGTCAGTTCCCGTCGGGCGGCGGGAAGTCCTGCTCGACCGGCTCGCCATCGGCGCCCTTCGCGAGGACGCGGATCTTCTGCTCGGCCTGGCGCAATGCCTTCTGGCAGCTGCGCGTCAGCGCGACGCCGCGCTCGAACTGTCGCAGCGATTCCTCGAGCGGCAGGTCGCCCTGCTCGAGCCGCATCACGATCTGCTCGAGTTCGGCGAGGGCCGCCTCGAAATCCGGGGTCGCCGGCTTGGTCCGCGTCACGAAAGGCCGCCTGACATGGATGACTGCGGATCCAGTTTCACAGCCAGGACGCAGCCGGTCAACCTCGCGGCGCGCGATGCCCGCAGCGGCGGCTGCTAGAATCCCCGCGCCGTGAGCCGCACCTACACCGCCTCAGACATCGAGGTCCTGACGGGACTCGAACCGGTCCGCCGCCGGCCGGGCATGTACACGGACACGAGGAACCCGAACCACCTCGTGCACGAGGTCGTGGACAACAGCGTGGACGAGGCGCTCTCGGGGCACTGCCGGAACATAGGGGTCACCGTGCACAAGGACGGCTCGGTCACGGTCGAGGACGACGGCCGCGGCATGCCGGTCGACATCCACCCGAAGGAGAAGGTCAGCGGCGTCGAGCTGATCCTGACGCGACTGCACGCCGGCGGAAAGTTCTCGGAGGGCAGCTACGAGCACGCGGGCGGGCTGCACGGCGTCGGCGTGTCGGTGGTGAACGCGCTCTCGAAGCACCTGGAGTGCAACGTCCGCCGCGACGGCAAGGAGTGGAACATCGGCTTCAAGGACGGCAAGGTCGTCTCCAGGCTGGAGGCGGTCGGCGAGGCGAAGCGCGGCCGCACGGGCACGACGCTCCGGTTCTGGCCGGACCCGCAGTTCCTCGACTCGCCCAACGTCTCGGTGCCGCGCCTGAAGCACGTGCTGAAAGCCAAGGCCGTGCTGTGCCCGGGGCTCCGCGTCGCGCTCGCGGTGGAGGCGACCGGAGAAAGGGAGGAGTGGTTCTTCACGGGCGACCTCGCCGCCTACCTGGTCGAGCAGATCGGCAAGGCCGGGCGGCTGCCCGAAGAGCCGTTCACCGGGCACGTCAAGGGCGGCAACGAGGTCGCCGACTGGGCGTTCTGCTGGGCGCCGGACGCCGAGGCATCGGTCGCCGAGAGTTACGTCAACCTGATCCCGACGCCGCAGGGCGGCACGCACGTGAACGGCCTGCGCGGCGGCGTCACGGACGCGGTGCGCGAATTCTGCGAATTCAGGAACCTGGTCCCGCGCGGCCTCAAGCTCGCGCCCGAGGACGTCTGGGCCGGCGTCGCCTTCATCCTGTCGGTGCGCATGCAGAACCCGCAGTTCGCCGGGCAGACGAAGGAGAAGCTGTCGTCGCGCGAGAGCGCAGCCTTCGTCTCGGGCGTCGTCAAGGACGCTTTCGCGCTGTGGCTCAACCAGCACCCTGAGGCGGGCGAGAAGATCGCGCAGTCCGCCATCGGCAATGCGCAGGAGCGCACGCGCCAGGCGGCGCGCGTGACGCGCAAGCGCATCACCGCCGGGCCGGCGCTCCCCGGCAAGCTCGCCGACTGCACGCTGCAGGAGCCGGAGCGTTGCGAGCTGTTCCTGGTGGAGGGCGACTCGGCGGGAGGCTCGGCGAAGCAGGCGCGCGACCGCGAGTACCAGGCGATCATGCCGCTGCGCGGGAAGATCCTGAACACCTGGGAGGTGCAGGCGGCCGACATCCTCGCGTCGCAGGAAGTGCACGACATCGCCACCGCGCTCGGCGTGGAAGCGGGCTCGGCGGACCTCTCCGGCCTGCGGTACCACAAGGTCTGCATCCTCGCGGACGCGGACTCCGACGGGGCGCACATCGCGACGCTGCTGTGCGCCCTGTTCCTGCGCCACTTCCGGCCACTGGTGCTCGCGGGGCACGTGCACGTCGCGATGCCGCCGCTCTACCGCATCGACGTCGGCAAGAACGTCTACTACGCGCTCGGCGAGTACGAGCGCGACGGCATCCTCGACCGCATCCAGGCCGAGGGCGTGCGCGGCAAGCCGGTCATCACGCGCTTCAAGGGCCTCGGCGAGATGAGCCCGATGCAGCTGCGCGAGACCACGATGGCGCCGGAGACGCGCCGCCTCGTGCAGCTCACGGTGGACGCGAAGGACGGCGCCGACGCGCTGCTCGACATGCTGCTCGCGAAGAAGCGCGCGGCCGACCGGCGCGAGTGGCTCGAGTCGAAGGGCAACCTGGCCAATGTCTGAGATGCAGTCGCAGCCGCTCGACTTCGAGGGCATCGAGCGCCAGCCGCTCAGGACGTTCACCGAGCGCGCGTACCTCGATTACTCGATGTACGTGATCCTCGACCGCGCGCTGCCACAGCTCGCGGACGGACTGAAGCCGGTGCAGCGGCGCATCGTCTACGCGATGAGCGAGCTCGGCCTCGCGGCGGGCGCCAAGCCGAAGAAATCCGCGCGCACGATCGGCGACGTGATCGGCAAGTACCACCCGCACGGCGATTCCGCCTGCTACGAGGCGATGGTGCTGATGGCGCAGGACTTCTCGACGCGCTATCCGGTGGTCGACGGCCAGGGAAACTGGGGCTCGGCCGACGACCCGAAGTCCTTCGCCGCGATGCGCTATACCGAGTCGCGCCTCAGGCCCTACGCCGAGGTGCTGCTCGCGGAACTCGCGCAGGGCACGGTCGAGTGGCAGGCGAATTTCGACGGCACGCTCGAGGAGCCGAAGCTGCTGCCGGCGCGGCTGCCGAACGTGCTGCTGAACGGCACCCAGGGCATCGCGGTCGGCATGGCGACCGACATCCCGCCACACAACCTCAGGGAAGTCGCCGCCGCCTGCGTCCAGCTGCTGGACAAGCCGGATTCCAGCATCGCCGAGCTCTGCAAGCACGTGCAGGGGCCCGACTTCCCGACCGGCGCCGAGATCATCACGCCGAAGCCGGAACTGCGCGCGATGTACAAGAGCGGCAATGGCAGCTTCCGCGCGCGCGCCGCGTACGAGGTCGAGGACGGCGAGATCGTGGTCACCGCGCTGCCGTACCAGGTCTCCGGCGCCAAGGTGCTGGAGCAGGTCGCCGGGCAGATGCGCGCCAGGAAGCTGCCGATGGTCGAGGACCTGCGCGACGAGAGCGACCACGAGTACCCGACGCGGCTCGTGATCACGCCGCGCTCGGGCCGCGTGGACGTCGAGCAGCTGATGGCGCACCTGTTCGCGACCACCGACCTCGAGCGCAGCTACCGCGTCAACCTCAATGTGATCGCCCTCGATGGCCGGCCGAGGGTGCTGGGGCTCAAGGAGCTCCTGGCCGAGTGGATCGACTTCCGCACCGCGACCGTGAAGCGGCGCCTGCGCTACCGCCTCGAGAAGGTGCAGGCGCGCCTGCACATCCTGGACGGCCTGCTGGCCGCGTTCCTGAACCTCGACGAGGTGATCCGCATCGTGCGCCGAGAGGAGGAGCCGAAGCCGGTGTTGATGAAGCGCTTCAAGCTCACGGATGTCCAGGCCGAGGCGATCCTGGAGACGAAGCTGCGCCACCTGGCGAAGCTCGAGGAGATGAAGATCCGCGGCGAGCAGGCGGCGCTCGCGGAGGAGCAGGAGACGCTGGAGAAGACGCTCAGGAGCGGCGCGAAGCTCAACAAGCTGATCCGCGAGGAGATCGCGGCCGATGCGGAGCGCTACGGCGACGCGCGCCGCACGCGCATCGTCGAGCGCGAGGCGGCGCAGGCGATCGACGAGACCGAGCTCGTCACCTCGGAGCCCGTCACCGTCGTGCTCTCGACGCTTGGCTGGGTGCGCCAGGCCCGCGGCCACGACCTCGACCCGCGCCAGCTCTCGTACAAGACCGGCGACGCGTTCCAGGCGGCGGCGCGCGGGCGCAGCACGCAGCAGGCGGTATTCGTGGATTCCACGGGCCGCGCCTATGCGCTGCCGGCGCACACGCTGCCGTCCGCGCGCGGGCAGGGCGAGCCGCTGTCGGGCCGCCTCGACCCGCCCGAGGGCGCGACTTTCGCCGCCGTGCTGGTCGGCGAGCCCGGCGACCGGTGGCTGCTCGCCTGCGACGCGGGGCACGGCTTCATCGCGAAGCTCGATTCCCTGTTCGTGCGCAACCGCGCCGGCAAGTCCGTATTCAACCTGCCGGAGAACGCGAAGGTGCTCGCGGCCGCGCCGGTGCCCGCGACCGAGGGCGCGCTGGTCGTGGCGGTCTCGAGCGAGGGCCGCATGCTCGCCTTCCCGGTCGCCGACCTGCCGGAGATGGAGCGCGGCCGGGGCAACCTCCTCTTCGGAATTCCCGGCAAGAAGTCGCGCGCGGGCGAGGAGCTGATGGTCGCCGCGACCGTGGTGGCCCCCGAGCAATCCACCATCGTCTGGTCCGGCGAGCGCAAGATGACGCTCTCCTGGAAGGACCTGCAGCACTACCTCGGTGCCCGCGGCCAGCGCGGCTCCGTCCTCCCGCGCGGCTGGCGGAAGGTCGACCGCCTGAGCGTCGAGTGACGCCGGTCCGGCTGGGAGATTCAGGCCGGGGCGCGAGCGAGCGAATCCGGTCGCCGGCCTGAGCGAGCGAGCCCGGCCTGAATCTGCCGGCCGGGCCTGCGTCAGCCGCCACTCAGCCGATGACCACTTCCTCGGGCGCGTTGACGAAATAGCCCTGGATGAACTCGACGCCGAGCTGCCAGAGCACGGCCATCGTGTTCGCATCCTGCACGCGCTCGCCGATCGTCACGGCCTTGCAGTCGCGCGCCAGCTCCACCAGCGTCTTGACGCGCGCCTGCTTGTCCTGGTCCGCGGAGAGGCCCTGCATGAGCGCGCCGTGGATCTTCACGAATTCCGGCTTCAGGTGATTGAGCAGGCGCTCGGCGTCGCGGCCGAGGCCGAAGCCCTCGATGGCGAAGCGGAACCCGCGCTGCCGCAGCGACTGGTGCAGCGCCACGGCGTCCTTGAGCTGCTGGGCCACGGCGTCCTCGCGCACCTGGAACACGATGCGCGCGGCGTCCGCGCGCGTGGACTTCAGCTGGTTGGCGAGCCAGGCGGGCAGCGTCTGGTCCGACAGCGAATCCTGCGACAGGCGCACGAACAGCGCTCCCGGCTTGCGCGCGGCGCAGAACGCCATCGCCGCGCCGATGACCCAGCGGTCGATGCTCTTCATGAGGTCATTGCGCTCGGCGGCCGGCATGAACACCGACGGCAGCACCTCCTGGCCGCTCTCGTTCAGCATGCGCAGCAGCACGTCGAACATGCCGAGGTCCTCGCCGACCAGGCTCGCGACCGGCTGCTGCACGAGCCGGAAGCGGTTCTCCATGAGCGCCGCCTTGATCTGCTGCACCCAGACCCGGTCCTGGTCCTGCAGCCGCAGCATGGCGCCCGTGTGCTCGAGCAGCTGGACGCGGTTGCCGCCGAGTTCGCGCCCCTGGCGGTGCGCGCCCCAGGCGTCGTTCGCGGGCCCCTCCGGCGACAGCACTTCCGCCGGCACCGGGCCGAGGCCGACGGTGCAGGTGGTGGAGAGCGACTTCGCGCCGGCCTGGAAGACCTCCGTCGCCACCTTGTGCACGACGTGCTCGGCCCAGGCCTCGACGTCCTGCGTGTTGCCGCGCTCGACGAGCATCATGAAGCCGTTGCCGCCGAAGCGGCCGGCGAGGTCGCCGGGCTGCAGCTGCTCCTTCAGGAGCCGCGCGAAGTCCGTCAGGAAGTCCTCGCCGACCAGCACGCCGAGCTCCTCGTGCACGGCCTCGTACTGGTCGGGCTCGACGTAGGCGAGGCAGCGCACGCCACCTTTCGCCGGCTCGGCGATGCGCGCGCGCAACTTGTCGACGAACCAGCGCCGGTGCAGGAACCCGGTCGCCGGGTCGCTCTGCATCGCCTCCTCGAGCTTGCGCTGGTATTCGCCCGCGTCGCTGACGCGCGCCGGCACGCAGACCTGCACACAGGGCTCTCCGTCGAACTCCGCG
>DATBLN010000162.1:0-11375 GCA_036555345.1 Steroidobacteraceae bacterium | reverse complement strand
AGGCGCAGACCGCGCCGCTGCTCGCGCGGCTCGACGCCGCCCCCGCCGACCAGACGATCCTCGTCGCCCGCGCCGGCAGATAGAAAACAGGGACAGGTACACTTTTCCGATCTGCGGAAAAGTGTACCTGTCCCTATTTCTTTCCTATTTCTTTCAGGTCGAGAACGACGACCCGCAGCCGCAGGTCGTGCTGGCATTCGGGTTGCGGATGACGAACTGCGCGCCCTCGAGGTCCTCGCGGTAGTCGATCTCCGCGCCGGTGAGGTACTGGAACGACAGCGGGTCCACCACGAGCGTCACGCCCTGGTTCGGGAACTGCGCGTCGCCCTCCTCGACCTTCTCGTCGAAGGTGAAGCCGTACTGGAACCCGGAGCAGCCGCCGCCGGAGACGAACACCCGCAGCTTGAGGTTCGGGTTCCCCTCCTCGCGGATCAGCTCGCCGACCTTGCGGGCGGCGGCGTCCGTGAAGATGAGTCCGTCGTTCGGTGTCGCGGTTTCGGGCATGGCCTGCCTTGGCAAATGGGGCTTCCGTCCGCGAAATTCTAGGCCCGCGGCCGGGGCCGGTCAAAGCACGACGGGTTCCGGCTCGGCTTCGACGCGCCACGGAAACGTCTGTCGCTGCGGCTCGGCATTGCGGCCGAGGCGATGCTCGATCACGAGGCTCTCCGGCTCGAAGTCCTGCGGCAGTTCCACCGGCACCTCGATCTGCTGGAAGAAGCGCAGCGAGAATGGCAGCTCGCGCCGCTTGCCGGGCTCGATGTCGGCGAGCGCCAGCCGGCGCGGCTCGCCCCCCTGCCTGCCGTCGACGGTAAGGGTCACGGTGCCGTTGGCGACGCTGTCGCGCGTGGCCGCCTGCACGAGCGTGATCAGCACGCGGAACCGGCGCTCGTCCCCGTGGCGGATGCGCAGTTCCTGCACGCGCAGCGTGCCCGCGCCGAACTGGCGCGCGACCAGGCCGCGGTAGAACTGCAGTTCCTGCTGCTGGCGCGCGGTCTCGGCTTGCAGCTCGCCCATCATGCGCTGCACATCCGCCTGCGCCTGCCGGTCCACGCGCTGGCCGAGCTCCGCGGTCGCCGCGCGGCGCTCGAGCGCCTCGTTCGACCCGGCGAGCGCGCGGTTCTCGCGCCGCAGCTCGATGCCCTCCTTCATCGCGGCCACCACCGAGTAGCCCGCGACCGCGCGGCCGAGCTCGAAGCCGCCGTACACGAGCGCGAAGGCCAGCGCGGCGACACCCGCGGTGCGCCACCGGGATGGCGGCTTCGGCTTCCTGCGCTCGGCCTTGCGGCGCTCGCTCACGCCGAGTTCCCGCCGCTAGAATCGTGCGGGCCACGGGGGTGACCGCGCATGCTCTGGATCAAGGCCTGGCACGTGATCTTCATGGTGACCTGGTTCGCGGGGCTCTTTTACCTGCCGCGGCTGTTCGTATACCACGCCACGGCGACCGACGCCGCCGGCATCGAGCGCTTCCGCGTGATGGAGCGGCGCCTGCTCGCGATCATGACGATCGGCGCGGCGCTCACCGCCGCCTTCGGCCTGTGGCTCCTCGCGCGCAATCCGGCGCTGCTGTTCACCGGCTGGATGCGCGTGAAGCTCGGGCTGCTCGTCCTGCTCATCGCCTACCACGCCTGGTGCTGGAAGCTCGTGCGCGACTTCGCCCGCGGGCGGAACGCGCACAGCGAGCGCTGGTACCGCCTGTTCAACGAGGCGCCGTCGCTCCTGCTCATCGGCATCGTGCTGCTCGCGGTCGCGAAGCCGTTCTGACTCAGGTCGCCGGCCGCTGCGGCGGGCCGCGCCGCGCGGAACCCATGCGCTCCTCCCACCACTCCGGGTAGGCCGGCAGGCCTGCGGGAAAGGCGTGCGCGCCGAGCTCGTGGAGCGCGCGCGAGTAGACGCGGCGCTTGAAATAGATGACGTCGCGCACGGCGTCCCACCAGCCGGCCCAGCGCCAGCGGTCGAACTCGGCGGGCGAGTCGGTCGAGTCGAATCGCAGCGCGGACTCGTCGGCGTCCAGGCGCAGCAGGAACCAGCGCTGCTTCTGGCCGATACAGAGCGGTTCCGAGTCGCGGCGCACGAACTGCGGCGGCAGGCGGTAGCGCAGCCAGCCGCGCGTGCGCGCAACCTCGCTCACCTGGCCGCGCGCGAGGCCGACTTCCTCGGCGAGCTCCCGGTACAGCGCCTCCTCGGGCCGCTCGCCGCGGCGGATGCCGCCCTGCGGGAACTGCCAGCCGCGCGCCCGCGCGCGGCCGCCCAGGAACACCTGGCCCCCGGCATTCATGATCACGATGCCGACGTTGGCGCGGTAGCCGCCGGCATCGATGTAATCCGTTTCCCGATCCATCCCCGCAATCTTAATATGTGGGAGCGCATGAGAAGGATGCCCGCATCGCTCCTGGTCGGCCTGCTGGCGGCGGCGTCCCTGGCCGCGATCGCGGCGTCGCTCGCCTTCGGCAGCTCGGGCATCGACGCGCCCTGGGAAGGGCTCGCCGCCGGCGACCCGCTGGTGCGCACGATCGTGCTCGAATTGCGCCTGCCCCGGGCGCTCGCGGCCTTCGGCGCGGGCTCGGTGCTCGCGCTCGCGGGCGTGCTCATGCAGGCGCTGCTGCGCAACCCGCTCGCCGATCCCTACGTGCTCGGGGTCTCCGGCGGCGCGGCGGTCGGGGCGCTCGCCGTCATGCTCGCGGGGCTCACGGGCCTCGCGGTGGATGCGGGCGCGGCGGCGGGCGCATTCGGCGCGATGCTGCTCGTGTTCGCGGTCGCCCACGGACCGGGCGGCTGGACCACGACGCGGCTGCTGCTCACCGGCGTCGTGGTCGCCGCCGGCTGCGGCGCGATCGTGAGCCTGCTGCTCTCGCTCTCGGACGACCTGCGCCTGCGCGGCATGCTCTTCTGGCTGCTCGGCGACTTCGCCTACGTGCAGACGCCGTGGATGCTGCTCGCGCTCGGGCTCGCGGCCATCCCGCTCTGCCTGCTCGCCGCGCGGCCGCTCGATGCGCTCGCGCGCGGGGAGCTCCAGGCGCAGGTGCTCGGCGTGCCAGTGCGCGGGCTGCGCATGGCGATCTACGTCGCCGCCTCGGTGCTGACGGCGGCCGCCGTCACGACCGCGGGCAGCATCGGCTTCGTCGGGCTTGTCACGCCGCACCTCGTGCGGCTCGTCATCGGCTCCTCGCACCGCGGAGTGATCCCGGCGGCGGCGCTCGCGGGCGGCGCGCTGCTGGTCGTCGCGGACCTGCTCGCCCGCACCGTCGTCGCGCCACGCCAGCTCCCGGTCGGCGCGCTCACCGCGCTGATCGGCGTGCCGCTCTTCCTGCTGCTGATGCGCCGCGAGTGAGCCGATAAAGGGGACGGGTCCATTTACGAGGGCAGTCTTTGCTGACGCAAAGGGATACTGCCCGTAAATGGACGCGTCCCCTTTATCCAGTTACTCGCGCGGGAAGCCGACCAGGTGCTCGGTCTCGAGGCGGATGCCGATGCGCTCGCCGAGCGCGTGGTCGTGGTGGCTGGGCACGAAGGAGAGCGCGGTCGCGCCCGAGGGCAGGCGCAGCTTGTAGCGGAACTCGGCGCCGCGGAACACGCGCTCGACGACCTCGGCACGCAGCGGGCTCGCGTCGTCGTGGATCACGTCGTCGGGCCGCAGCAGCAGGTCCACGCGCGCGCCCGCGGGCCGTTCCACGGTCAGCTGGCCCTCGATCACGCCGAGCTCGGTCTGCACGCGGCCGGGGCCGACCACCGTGCCCTCGATGAAGGTGCCCTCGCCGACGAAGTCCGCGACGAAGCGCGTCGCGGGCGAGTGGTACAGGTTCCAGGGCGCGTCCCACTGCTCCAGCCGGCCCGCGCGCATCACGCCGATCTCGTCGCAGATCGCGAAGGCCTCGCGCTGGTCGTGGGTCACGAGCAGCGCGGTCGAGCGCTCGGCGACGAGCGCCGCGCGCACCTGCTGCGCGAGCTCCATGCGCACCTCGGCATCGAGGTTCGAGAACGGCTCGTCGAGCAGCACGAGGCGCGGGCGCGGGGCGAGCGCGCGCGCGAGCGCGACGCGCTGCTGCTGGCCACCCGACAGCTCGTGCGGCATCCTCGCCGCCTGGGCCTCGAGGCCGACCAGCGACAGCAGCTCGAGCGCGCGCCGGCGCCGCGCCGAGGGATCCGCGTCGCGCAGGCCGAAGGCGACGTTCGCGAGCGCGTCGAGGTGGGGAAACAGCGCATAGTCCTGGAACACCATGCCGATGCGGCGCCGCTCCGGCGGCACCCAGGTGCCCGGGCCCGAGAGGACCTCGCCGCCGGCGAGCACCTGCCCGCCGTCCGGCCGCTCGAAGCCCGCGATGCAGCGCAGCACCGTCGTCTTGCCGGAGCCCGAGGGCCCGAGCAGGCAGCCGATGCGCCCCGCGCCCAGCGCGAGCGTGAGGCGGTCGACGGCGGGCACGCCGCCGTAGGCCTTCGAGAGTTCAAGCAGCTCGAGCCGCACGCTCCATCCTCCAGGTCAGCAGCGCCACGGGCAGCAGCCCCGCGACCACGATCGCGAGCGACGGCAGCGCCGCGCGCTCCCATTCGCCCTCCGCCGTCATCTCGAACACGCGCACCGCCAGTGTGTCCCAGCCGAACGGCCGGGTCATCAGGGTGATCGGCATCTCCTTCATGACGTCCACGAACACGAGCAGCACCGCGGTGCCGGCGCCGGCGCCGAGCAGCGGCAGGTGCAGGCGCGTGAAGACCCGGCCCGCGCCGAGCCCGAGCCCGCGCGCCGCCTCCTCGAGCGACGGCCGGATGCGCGCGAACCCGCCCTGCACCGGCCCGTGCGCGACCGCGAGGAAGCGCGCCACGTAGCCGAGCAGCAGCGCGAGCACGGTGCCCTGCAGCCAGAGTCCCTCGCGGCCCGTCATGGCGGCGATGCCCTGGTCCAGCGCGCCGAGCACCGTGACCACGCCGACCGCGAGCACGGTGCCGGGCACGGCATAGCCGAGCGTCGCGACGCGCGCCGCGCCGGCCGCGATGCCGGTCGCGGCGTGGCGCGTCGCGTAGCCGAGCACCAGGGCGAGCGCGAGGCAGGCGAGCGATGCCATCCCGGCGAGGCTCACCGTGCGCAGCACGTAGTCCACGTAGCGCGCGTCGAGGTCGAGCGGCGCCACCTTCCAGGCCCACTGCGCGAGCGCGACCGCCGGCAGCGCGAAGCCGATGGCGAGCACGCCCGCCGCGAAGGCGAAGGCGACCCAGCCGCGGGCGCCCGCGAGCGGCAGCCGCTGCGGCGCGCGATAACCGGCGTCGGCGGCGGCGTAGCGCGCGCGGCCACGCGCCGCGCGCTCGATCGCGAGCGCCGCGGCGACCAGCACCAGCAGGAGCAGCGCGAGCGCGAGCGCGGTCCCGATCGAAAAGAGCGCGAACCAGGCCTTGTAGATCGCGGTCGTGAACGTGTCGTAGTTGAACACCGACACCGCGCCGAAGTCGGCGAGCGTCTCCATCGCGACCAGCGCGGCGCCGCCCGCGAGCCACGGCCGCGCCAGCGGCACCGCGACGCGGAACAGGCCCTGCCAGGGGCCGAGGCCGAGCGACTGCGCCGCCTCGAGCACGCGCGCGCCGTGCGTCAGGAATGCGCCGCGCGCCATCAGGTACACGTAGGGGTAGCCTGCGAGCGCCAGCACGAGGATCACGCCGCCCGTGGAGCGGATCGGCGGCCATGGCAGGCCCTGGCCCAGCCAGCTGCGCAGCGCCACCGGCACGGCGCCGGCGTAATCGAGCGTCGCGACCGCGACGAAGGCGAGCACGTAGGCCGGCATCGCCATCGGCAGCAGCAGCGCCCAGGAGAAGAACGAGCGGCCGGGAAAATTGCAGGCCGCCGTGAGCCAGGCGAGCGAGGTACCGAGCGCCATCGCCATGGCGACCACGCCGACGACCAGCAGGACCGTGTTCCAGGCGACCTGCGGCAGCACGTACTCGCGCAGGTGGTCCCACAGCCCGGCATCGGCGCCGCCGGCGCCGTAGACGACGGCGGCGATGATCGCGGCCATCGGCAGCGCGACCGCGGTCGCGGCGAGTGCCGGGCCGGGCGATCGCGCGGCGGTCATGGCGACGAGGTCATGCGGTCAGGCACCCCGCCGCATGATGTCAGCGCCAGCCGGCGCGATCCATCAGTTTCACGGCCGCGGGCTGCGTCTTCCCGATCGTGCCGACGTTGACCAGGTTCGGCTGGAACCTGCCCCAGGCGAGCACCGTGGGCAGCGGCTCCACGTTCGCGTTCGCCGGGAACTCGAAGTTGACGGCGGCGAAGCGCTGCTGGATCGCTGGCGAGGCCAGCCATTCGAGGAAGCGGATCGCCTCAGCGCGGTTCTTCGCGTGCTTCGTCACGCCGCCGCCCGAGATGTTGACGTGCGTGCCGCGCCCGCCCTGGTCGGCCCAGAAGATCTGCACCGGGAACGAGGGGTTCTCGTTCTGCAGCCGGCCCAGGTAGTAGCTGTTGGTGATCGCGACGTCGCACTGGCCTGCGGCGATCGCCTTCAGCATCAGGGTGTCGTTCGAGAACGGCTCCGCGGCCAGGTTCGCGATCCACGACCGCACCATGCGCTCGGTCGCCTCCTCGCCCATGTCGCCGATCATCATCGCGACGAGGGACTGGTTGTAGGCGTGCTTGCCGCTGCGCAGGCACAGCCGTCCCTTCCACGTCGCGTCTCCGAGCGCGGCGTAGGTCGAGAGTTCGGACGGTTTCACGCGCTCGGTCGAGTAGGCGATCGTGCGCGCGCGCACCGCGAGGCCGAACCAGTGGCCCGCAGGATCGCGCAGGTGCGCGGGGATCGCCGCCTCGAGCATCGCCGACTTGACCGGCTGCAGCAGGCCCGCCTCCGTCGCGCGCCACAGGTCGCCGGCGTCCACGGTGACCAGCAGGTCGGCCGGGCTGTTCGCGCCCTCGGCCGTGAGGCGCGCGATCAGCGGCGCGCCGTCGTCGGTGACGAACTTCACCTCGATGCCGCGCTCGCGGCCGTACTCCTGGAAGAGCTCGTCCACCAGCTGGTACTTGCGGGCGGTGTACACCACGAGCGGGTCGCCGGCGGCCTGCGCCTGGGATCCCCCGGCCAGGCTCATCGCCAGGGTGGCGGCCAGTCCCAGGGTCCTGGCGACAAGCGTATTCATGGCTGCCTCGATATGGTAATGAGAATCAGTTGCATTAGCATATCAGGTCTGGCAGGCGACGGCACGGTACCGCAGGCAGGCCTGCCGCCGGCGTGCCAGGCGGGCCAGGCCGGCTGCGTCCCTGCTCGCCATCAGGCCCCGCAGCGCCAGCCGACGGCCTCCGCGAGCGCGGCCGGAAGCGGCCGAGAGGCGCGCGTCAAAAGTCGCGCTCGACAGGCGCGCCTGGCGCGGGCGACTTCCCGGAGCGGTGCTGGCATCCGGCAATGAGCGCAATCCGCGCGCCCTCGAGGCGGGCCAGACGCTCGCGCAGGTCCTTCGATGCCATGGGGTCGTTCAGGTCGGCGACCACCCGGTGCGCCGGCCCGCCTGCGAATGCGCAAGCGGGCCGGCGGTTCGGGTTTCAGCCGTCGATGTGAAAGCCGAAATACCAGCTTCCACGCGGGTCGCGCGCCCAGTAGCGCGGGCCGTAGCCGTCGCTGAAATAGATGACGGCGTCGCGCCAGCCGGCCTCGTAGCCGGCCCGGAAGCCGAAGTCACTGCGGAACGAGTGACGCCGCCACCTGCGGTCGTGGCGGCCATGACGCCGCCAGTCGTCCCAGGCCAGCTCGTAGCCCGAGCGGTAACCCAGGCTCAGGCCGTAACGGGCGGGCGGGACGTGGCGCCAGTGCCGATAACGGTTCCAGCTGCGGTCGTCGTGGCGGCCGCGGTAATAGCGGCGCACGTCGTCGTGCCAGTAGCGGCCGTCGCGCCGGTGATCGCGCCAGTCGTCGCGGCGATCATCGCGGCGGTCGTGACGGCGGTCGTAGCGATCATCGCGATCGTCACCCCGGCCGCGGTGGTCATCGTCGTCGGCGAACGCCGGCCCCGCGAGCAGCATCGCAAGCGTCGCGGCGGTCAGTGCTGTCTTGAACATCGTGGCTCCTCCTCAGGGTGCGTGGCGACAGTCTCGTCCTCGCTAGCTGAATCGGGGCTTAATTGAATAATCCATTCCTAATCAATGGATTGCGAGCGGATGAATGCCAGCACTTCGCGATTGAAGCGCTCCGGCGAGTCCTGCTCGCTGTGGTGGCGGCTGCCCGGCAGCTCCACGACCCGCGCCTCGGGGATGCGCGCGGCCCAGTGGCGCTTCTCGGCGGTCGTCGTCATGTCGAACTCGGCGCCGAGCACGAGCGTTGGTGCGCGGATCTTCGCGAGGCGCGCCTCGGCATTCCAGCGCGTGAGGGCGCGCAGCGTCGCCAGGTACACCCAGCGGCTGGTCTCGCTCGCGCGGCGGATCAGGCGGCGGCGCAGGCGGCCCTGGCCGCGCTTCGGAAAGAACCCGCGGCCGGTGATGCGGGCGACCGCGCCGACGCCCAGCACCGAGGCGACCAGCGCCCGCAACCACGCCATGCGGCGCCGTTCCCAGGTCGAGAGCCTGAATCCGGGCGCGGTGTTCGCGAGCACGAGCGAGGCGACCGCGGCGGGCTTCCTGAGCGCCATCTCGATCGCGATGGCGCCGCCCATGGACAGGCCGACGACGTGGGCGCGCGGGACCGCAAGCAGGGACAGCAGCTCCAGCATGTCGCGGGCGTGCTGCGGGATCGTGAAGGGCTCGCGGCGGCCGCTGGCGCCGAAGCCGCGCAGGTCCGGGGCGATCACGCGGTGCCGCTTCGAGAATTCCGACAGCTGCAGGCGCCAGTCGTCGTGGCTGCCGCCGAGACCGTGCAGCAGCAGGATCGTCTCGCCGCGCCCCGCCTCCGCGCAGGCGATCCGCACGCCGTTGACCGCAAGCCGATGCACGGCCCCAAGTTACACCTGCCGGCGGCTGGCGCGTTAACATCGCGGCATGCACGCGCGCTTCCAGACGCTCCCGGACCCGCTGCCGGCGGACCCGATGCCGCTCGCATCCACCTGGCTGCGCCAGGCCTTCGACGAACAGGTGCAGCGCAACCCGAATTCGATGTGCCTCGCCACGACCGGCGGCGACGGCAGGCCATCGGTGCGCGTGATGCTCTGCAAGGAGATCGTCGCGGACCCGGGCTACCTCGTCTTCTACACCAATTACGACTCGCGCAAGGGCCGCGAGCTCGCCGCGCATCCCTGGGCCGCCGTGGTGTTTCACTGGGACGCGCTCGGCCGGCAGCTGCGGGTCGAGGGCCCGGTGGTGCGCGCGCTCGCGAGCGAGAGTGACGACTACTTCGCGAGCCGCCCGTGGCGCAGCCGGCTGGGCGCGCTGACCAGCGAACAAAGCGCCCCCATCGCCTCGCGACAGCTGCTGCTGCAGCACCTGCGCGAGACCGCCGCGCGCCATGGGGCGCCCGATCCCTTCAGCACGCCCGAGGACGACGAGGAACCGGGCCTGCGCCTGCCGCGGCCGCCGAACTGGGGCGGCTTCCGCCTGTGGGCCGCCGTGGTCGAGCTCTGGACCGAGGGCGAACATCGCCTGCACGACCGCGCGCGCTGGACGCGCGAGATGACGCCCGCCGGCGCCGGACGCTTCCACGCCGAGCCATGGCGTCACCACCGCCTGCAACCCTGAGCGCCGCCGTGCCGCGCCTGGCGGCGCGCGCCCTCGACGTCGCGGTGGCCGGGCGCACGCTGGTGCGGGCGCTCGCCATCGAGGCCCGGGGCGGCGACTTCATCGCCGTGCTCGGCATGAACGGGGTCGGCAAGACGCTGACGCTGCTGACGCTCGCGGGCCTGCGCGCGCCGGCGGCCGGCACGGTCCTGCTCGACGGGCGCGACCTCGCAGGCTGGCCGGGCCGCGAGCGGGCGCGACGGCTCGCCTTGCTGCCGCAGGTCACGGACGATCCCTTTCCGTCCACCGTCTTCGACACCGCGCTCATCGGGCGCCACCCGCACCTGCCGTTCTGGCAGTGGGAAGGCGCGGAGGACCACGCGCGCGCCCGCGCGGCGCTGGCCGCGGTCGGCCTGGATGCGCTCGCCACGCGCGACGTCACGTCGCTCTCCGGCGGCGAGCGGCGCCGGCTGGACGTCGCGACGCTGCTCGCACAGGACGCCGCGGTGTGCCTGCTGGACGAGCCGGCCAATCACCTCGACCCGCGGCACCGGCAGGAGGTGTTCGCGCTGTTTCGCGCGCGCGCCGACGCGGGCGGCCTCGTCTTCGCGACCCTGCACGACGCGACGCAGGCCGCGCGCTACGCCACCCGGGCGCTCCTGCTCTTCGGCGACGGCCGCTGGGAATTCGGTGAGGCGGACGAGGTGCTCTCGGGGGCGAGCCTCACCTCGCTCTACGACGTGCCGGTCGAGGAGATCGGCTGGCGCGGCGGCCGGGTGTTCGTCAGCCCCTGAGCGCTTCCAGGATCGTGTCGTGCAGCCGGCCGTTGCTGGCCAGGATGCTCCCCGATCGCAGGCCGATGGGCGCGCCATCGAGGTCCGTCACGCGCCCGCCCGCGCGCTCGACGATGACCGTGAGCGCGGCGATGTCGAGGATGCCGATGTCGGACTCGATCACCGCCTCGATGCGGCCTGCGGCGAGCAGGTGGTAGTGCAGGAAATCGCCGAATCCGCGGATCCGGTCGAGCCGCGCGACCAGGCGGCCGAACGCCCCCCAGCGCGGCCCGCGTGCGAGCGAACGCAGGTTGCCGGTGGAGATCGTCGCCTCCTCGATCGTCGCGATCGCGCTCACCGCGAGCGGCGCCCCGTCCAGGCGGGCGGGGGCGCCCTCCTCGGCCCAGGCGGTCTCGCCCCAGGCCGGCGCGCAGGAGACCCCCGCCACGAGTCGGCCCCGGTGCATCAATGCGATCTGCGTCGAGAACATCGGGTAATGGCGCACGAATGACTTGGTGCCGTCGATCGGGTCCACGATCCAGAGGTGCTCGGCATCCATGCGCACGGCGTCCGATTCCTCGCCGTAGAAACCGTCGGCCGGGAAGCGCGACAGCAGCACGTCGCGGATCGCGGCCTCCGCCGCGACATCCGCCTCGGTGACCGGGGAACCGTCGCCTTTCGTGCGCACGGCGATGTCCTGGCGGTACGCGGCGCGGATGAGTTCCGCGGCGGCGGCGGCCGCGGCGAGCGCGGCATCGAGCCTCGGGGAATTCGCCATGCCGCCAGCCTGCAAGGACGGCCCCGGCCCGTCAACGCCCGCTTGACCGCGCCCGCGGCGCTCCCTACATTGGCCGGCGATGACAGGTGTCCCGGGCGCGAGCCCGGGCTAATCGGGAAGCCGGTGCAGCGAGTCGCTCGCCATCCCGGCACTGCCCCCGCAACGGTGAACGGCGCAAGCCGCATCACGCAGGCGCAACCTGCAGCCACTGCCG
>DATBLN010000130.1:0-2721 GCA_036555345.1 Steroidobacteraceae bacterium | reverse complement strand
GGCAGGTCACGACCATCGAGGGACTCTCGACCGGCCGCGGCCATGCCGTGCAGCGCGCCTGGCTCGAGCTCGACGTGCCGCAGTGCGGCTACTGCCAGTCGGGCCAGATCATGTCCGCCGCAGCGCTCCTCGCCGCGAACCCGTCGCCGACCGACGCCGACATCGACGCGGCCATGGCCGGGAACATCTGCCGTTGCGGCACCTATCCGCGCATCCGCAAGGCGATCCATCGCGCCGCCGAACTGGCGCGCGAGGGAGGCGCGTCATGAGCGCCGTGATGAAGGACCCGGGGCGCCGTGACTTCCTCAAGCTGTCCGCCTTCGCCGGCGGCGGACTGGTCATCGCGCTTTCCCTGCCGGGCTGCGGGAAGAAGCCGCTCGGCTCATCGGCCGGCGGCATGCCGAATGCCTGGCTCAGGATCGGCGGCGACAACACGATCACGATCCTCGTGGACCGCTCCGAGATGGGGCAGGGCGTCTACACGGCGCTGCCGATGCTGATCGCCGAGGAACTCGAGGTGCCGCTCGCCGCGATCGCGGTCGAGGCGGCGCCGCCGGGCGAGGCCTACGTCAACAAGCTGCTCGGCATCCAGGTGACGGGCGGCAGCACCAGCGTGCGCGACGCCTGGGACAGGCTGCGCCAGGCGGGCGCGACCGCGCGAGTCATGCTGCTGCAGGCGGCGGCCGCGGCCTGGGAGGTGGACGCGTCGGAATGCCGCGTCGAGGGCGGGCAGGTGTTCAATGCGGACGGCGATGCGCTCACATATGGCGCGGTGGCGGAGGCGGCATCGAAGCTGCCGGTGCCGCAGGACGTGGCACTGAAGTCGCCGGCGGACTTCAGGCTGATCGGCACGCGCGCGAAGCGCACCGACTCGGCGGGCAAGGTGGACGGCAGCGCGACCTACGGCATCGACGTGCGCCTGCCCGGCATGCTGTATGCGTCGGTCGCGATGCCGCCGGCGCTTGGCGGCACGGCGGCTGGCGTGGACTCCGCGGCGGCGGAGGCGATGCCCGGCGTCCGCAAGGTCGTCGTCACCTCGCGCGGCGTGGTGGTCGTCGCCGATCACTTCTGGCAGGCGCGCCAGGCGCGCGACGCGCTGAAGGTCACCTGGGACGACGGCCCGAACGCGCGGCTCGACAGCGCCGCCGTCTTCGCGACGCTCGCCAAGGCGGCGAGGGCCGGCGCCGGCATCGCGGTGCGCAGCGACGGCGACGCGGCCGCGGCGATCGCGGGCGCGCGCAGGAAGCTGCGGGCCGTGTACCGGCTGCCGCTCCTCGCCCACGCGACGCTCGAGCCGCAGAACTGCACGGCGGACGTGCGCGCCGACGGCTGCGACCTGTACGTGCCCACCCAGGTGCAGGGCGTCGCCCAGGCGGCGGCCGCGGCCGCGGCGGGTCTCGAGCCGGCGCAGGTGAAGGTGCACACGACGCTCCTGGGCGGCGGCTTCGGCCGGCGCCTGGACGTGGACTTCATCCCGGCCGCGGTCGAGGCCTCGAAGGCCGCCGGCAGGCCGGTGCAGCTCATCTACACGCGCGAGGACGACACCGCGCACGACAACTACCGACCGCCGGCGCATGACACGGCCGAGGGCGCGCTGGGCGCCGACGGGGCGCTCGTCGCCTGGCGCCTGCACCTGTGCAGTCCGTCGATCACGGCGCGCTGGGCCCCGGCGGTCGTGGCCGACCCCAAGGTGGCGGACCCGTTCGCCGTCGAGGCGGCGCAGAACTACCCCTACGACGTGCCGAACGTGTCGGTCGAGTACCAGCGCCAGGAGATCGGCATCGACGTCGGCTACTGGCGCTCGGTCAGCCACGCGCTCAACTGCTTCGTCGCCGAGAGCTTCATGGACGAGCTCGCGCACGCGGCGCGGAAGGACCCGTACGAGTTCCGCCTCGCGCTCCTCGGCAGGCAGCCGCGTTTCCGGCGCGCGCTCGAGGAGGCCGCCGCCATGGCCGGCTGGGGGAGCCCTGCGGCGGGGCGCCACCAGGGCATCGCGCTGATGGAAGGCTACGGGACCTACCTCGCGCAGGTGGCGGAAGTCTCGGTCGAGGGTGGCCGCCTCAAGGTGCACCGCATCTGCTGCGCGGTGGATTGCGGGCGCATGGTGAACCCGGCGATCGTCGAGTCGCAGATCGAGAGCGGCATCGTGTTCGGGCTGACCGCGGCGCTCTGGGGCGAGATCACGCTCGCACGTGGCCGCGTGCAGCAGGGCAACTTCCACGAGTACCGCCTGCTGCGCCTGCCCGAGGCGCCGGCGATCGAGGTCCGGCTGCTCGCGAGCGAGGAGTCGCCGGGCGGCATCGGCGAACCCTCGACGGCGCTCGTCGCGCCGGCGGTCTGCAACGCGATCTTCGCGGCAACCGGCCGGCGGCTGCGGGAACTGCCGATCGCAAAGGCGCTCCCGGCCTGAGACCGCCTCAGCGCGCGGCGGCCGGCGGGCGCGCGCCGAACAGCGCGGTGCCGATGCGCACATGGGTCGCGCCCTCGGCGATCGCGGCCTCGAAGTCGCCGCTCATGCCCATCGAGAGCGCGTCGAGCGCGAGCCCCCCTCCATTCAGCGTGTCGCGCAGCCGCCTGAGCTCCCGGAACCAGTGGCGCTGGCGCGCCGGGTCCTTTTCTTCCGGCGGCATCGCCATGAGCCCGCGCAGCGCGAGCCGCGGCAGGCGCGCGACCGCGCGCGCGAGCGCCGGCAGCTCCCCGGGCGGCACGCCGGACTTCGTC
>DATBLN010000125.1:0-3218 GCA_036555345.1 Steroidobacteraceae bacterium | reverse complement strand
GATCTCGCGCAACCTGCGCGACCGCTTCCCGCACCCCTATGGCCCGGCGGAAGCCGACTGGTGGCTCTCGTTCGCGCGCGAGCATCCCGAGGAAGCCGGCTGGGCGATCGAGGTGGACGGCATGGCGGTCGGCGGCATCGGCCTCATGCCCGGCGTGGACGTGCATGCCAGGTCCGCGCACATCGGCTACTGGCTCGGCGAGCCTTACTGGGGCCGTGGCATCATGACGGATGCCGTGCGGCGCGTGACCGACCATGCCCTGGGCGCGCTCGGCTTCGTCCGGCTGGAGGCGCCCGTGTACGAATGGAACCCGGCCTCGATGCGCGTGCTCGAGAAATGCGGCTACGTGCGCGAGGCGGTGCTGCGCAAGAGCGTCTTCAAGGAAGGGAAGCTGATCGACAGCATGTTGTACGTGAAGGTGAAGGACTGATGGCTGTCGACGGTGTGTTCCCGCTCGCGGGCGGCTGCGACTGCCGCGCGATCCGTTACCGCATGGAGACGCGCCCGCTGTTCGTGCACTGCTGCCACTGCCGCTGGTGCCAGCGCGAGACCGGCGCCTCGTTCGCGCTGAACGCGATGATCGAGGCCGACCGCGTGACGCTCCAGGGCGGCGAGCCGGAACTCGTGGACACGCCCTCCGCGAGCGGCCGCGGCCAGCTCATCGCGCGTTGCCCGAAGTGCCGCATCGCGGTGTGGAGCCACTACGCGGGGGGCGGCCGCGCCGTCTGCTTCGTGCGCGTCGGCACGCTCGACATGCCGGATCACCTGCCGCCCGACATCCACATCTACACGGCGTCGAAGCAGCCCTGGGTCGTGTTGCCACCGGGCGTGCCGGCAGTGCCCGAGTACTACGACCGCAAGCAGTACTGGCCGCAGGAATCGCTGGCGCGCGGCGAGGCGCTCCGCGCCAGGCTCGCCGCGGCAAAGGGCTGACGTGGCGATCCGCGAGGTCCGGGCGGCCGATGCGCCGCGCGTCGCCGCGATCTACAACCACTACGTGCGCGAGACGGTGGTCACCTTCGAGGAGGAGCCGGTGGCGGACGCCGAGATGGCGCGCCGCATCGCGGAGATTGCCGCCAGCTATCCCTGGCTCGTCTGGGAGGACGGCGGCGTGGTACTCGCGTACGCCTGCGCCTCGTCGTGGAAGCGCCGCTCGGCGTACCGGCTGACGGCTGAGAGCACGATCTACGCCGTTCCGGAGGCGACCGGCCGCGGCATCGGCTCGAAGCTCTATCCCGCCCTGATCGCGGCCATGCGCGGGCGCGGGCTGCATTGCGCCATCGGCGGCATCGCGCTGCCGAACCCCGCGAGCATCGCGCTTCATGAGAAACTGGGCTTCGTCCCGATCGGCGCCTTCCGCGAGGTGGGCCTCAAGTTCGGGCGCTGGGTGGACGTCGGCTACTGGGAGCTGTTACTCGCATGAATGACTCGAACACGAAGGGCATGGTCATCCTCGGCGCATTCCTGCTCGCCGGGCTGGTGGCGCTCGGGCTGCTGCTCGGCAACGCGGCGATGCGCGTGAAGTCCCTCGAGCGCACGGTCGCGGTGAAGGGCCTGTCGGAGCGCGAGGTGCCGGCCGACATCGCGATCTGGCCGCTCACGTTCCGCGAGGCGAGCAACGACCTCAATGCCCTGTTCGAGTCGATGCAGCGCAAGAATGCGCAGATCGCCGAGTTCCTGGCCGGGCATGGCATCGCGAAGGAAGCCATCACGATCTCGCCGCCCAACGTTACCGACCGCCACGCGCAGGCCTACGGCGACACCGCGAACATCGCCTATCGCTACACGGGCGGCTCGACGGTCACGGTGTACTCGAGCGACGTCGAAGCAGTGCGCAACGCCATGAAGGACGTCATCGCGCTCGGCAAGAAGGGCGTCGCGCTGTCGGGCGAGGACTACCAGAACCAGACCCAGTTCGTGTTCTCGGGGCTCGCGGAACTGAAGCCCGCCATGATCGAGGAGGCGACCAGGAACGCGCGCGCGGTGGCCGAGAAGTTCGCGGCGGACTCCGAGAGCCGGCTCGGCAAGATCAAGAGCGCCTCGCAGGGGCAGTTCTCGATCGAGAACCGCGACAGCACCACGCCGCACATCAAGAAAGTGCGCGTGGTCTCGACGGTCGAGTATTACCTCGCGGACTGAGCCGATGCCGGAGCACGCGACGACGGATGCGGAGATCGCCGACTGCTACGACGTGATGGCGGAATTGCGCCCGCACATCTCCCGCGAACGCTTCCTGCCGCTCGTCAAGTCCATGCACGCCGACGGGTACCGCCTTGCGTGCATCCGCGATGGCGGGCGGGTGGTCGCGGTCGCGGGCTACCGCGTCTCGACCAACCTGTTCTACGGCCGCAATCTCTACGTGGACGACCTGGTCACGGCGGAGTCCGCGCGCTCGAAGGGACACGGCAAGGCGCTGCTCGACTGGCTGAAGCGGCTCGCGATCGAGGACGGCTGCGACGCCTTCCACCTCGACTCCGGCGTGCAGCGAAAGCGCGCGCACCGGTTCTACCTGCGCGAGGGGATGGAACTCTCGAGCTACCACTTCAGCACGCGGTTCCGGGCGCCCTGAGCCGGGCCCGGATGCGATGTCGACCGCGGCACCCCGCGTCCTGACCGGATCCGCGCTCGCCGCGGGCGCGCACGAGCTTGCGCGCCGCGACGCCGACCTCGCCGCCATTCTCGCGCGTCACGGCACGCCGCCGATGTGGGGCCGCCGGCCCGGCTTCGCGACGCTCGTGCACATCGTGCTGGAGCAGCAGGTGTCAATCGCCGCGGCGCGGACGCTCTTCCGCCGCATCGGGGCCGCGATCGGCGGCATGACGCCCACGAATGTCGCGGCCTGCGGCGTTCGCGGCCTGCGCCGCCACGGCATGACGCGCCAGAAGGCCTCCTATTGCCACGGCCTCGCGCTGGAGGTCCTCGAGGACAGGCTCGACCTCGCGGCGATCGCCCGCGCCCCCGACGACGAGGGACGCCGGGCGCTGCTTCGGCTCCGCGGCATCGGGCCGTGGAGCGTGGACATCTATTACCTGATGGCGCTGCGCCGCCCCGACGTCTGGCCGGACGGGGACCTGGCACTCGCCGCGGCGCTCCATGAGGTCAAGCGCCTGCGCCGCCGGCCCGACGGCGCGGCGCAGCGGCGCATCAGCGCCGGCTGGGCGCCATGGCGTTCCGTCGCCGCGCGGTTACTATGGCAGCATTACCTGGGGAGGTAAGCA
>DATBLN010000121.1:0-14468 GCA_036555345.1 Steroidobacteraceae bacterium | reverse complement strand
GTCGCCGCCGACGCTGATCCGGTGCGAACATTACCTCGCCGGGTCGTTCCGGCGCGGCAGCGAGGCCTGGCCGGTGCTGTCGCTGCGGTCGCTGGTCGAGAGCCCGGCGTTCCTGCAGGGATCGGCCTGAACCGCCGGCGGGTGAAGGGGCAACACGATGGTCAACCTGCCTGAGAGGCATGCGGCGGCAAAGTGGATGCCGGTGATGCTCGTCACCGGGCTCGCCGCCGCGCTCGCCGCGGCGATCCTGCTCCTGCTCGCCGGCCGCGCGCAGCACAACGAGAGCGGATACCGCTCGCACCTGTCGCGGCTCACGGTGCTCGCCGGCGCCATGCCCGGGCAGGCGGCCGACGCCGGCCGCGGCGACGCGGCCGGCTTCGAGAAGCTCGCCGCGTCGCGCGCCGAGCTCGAGCGCGTGCTGGCCGAGATCGAATCCGGGCGCGGCGCCTTTGACGCGCTGTCCTCGCCGTCGGCGCAGCGGCTCGGCGGCGAGACCGGCTGGGCCGCGGTGCTCGAGACCTCCGCGCAGGTGCTCGCGGCCCGCACCGCCGGCGGCGAACTCCCGTCCTGGGCCGAGGAATCGCGCGCCGCGCTCGGGCGCGTGCTCGCCGCGACCGGCGATGCGGTGTCCGCGCCGGGCGGCGCGGCGGCGCTGCGCGCGCTGCCGCGCTTCGAGACGGCGGCGCAGCGCGTGGGCGACGACCTTGCGCAGCTCGCCGGCGGCGCCGCAGACCCGGCGGCGGCGACGCAGCGGATCTCCGAGAGCACGGCGCAGCTCGCGCAGTTCCTCGCGGGCCTCGCGGGCGAGGACGGCTCGGCGGGCGTGCCCGCCGTGACGGGCCAGGCGGCGGGCCGGCTGCCGGCGTTGCGCGAGTCATTCGCGCAGTACGAGGAGCGCGTGCAGGGCGCGCTCGCGCGCGCCGGCGCGCTCGCGACCGCGCAGCGCGCCGCCGCCGACCTCGCGGCAGCGGCCGCGAGGATTGCCGGCGGGCTCGAGGCGCAGGCCGGCCGGCAGGTCGCCGCCGGGCGCTTCGCCGGCACCGGGCCGGCGCTCGTCGCCGTGCTTGTGTCGGTGCTCGCCTTCGCGGGAGCGCTGTTCGCCTGGATCTCGGCCTCCAGCCTGCGCCGCGCCGCCGAGATCGAGACCGAGCGCAACCGGCGCAACCAGGACGCGATCCTGCGCCTGCTCGACGAGATGTCCTCCCTCGCGGACGGCGACCTGACGGTGCAGGCGACGGTGACGGACGACATCACCGGCGCGATCGCCGACTCGATCAACTACGCGATCGAGGCGCTGCGCGAGCTGGTGGCCACGATCAACGAGACGGCCGTGCAGCTCGATGCCGCGGCGCGCCAGACCCAGGCCGCGGCGGGGCACCTCGCCAAGGCGAGCGTGGCGCAGTCGCGGCAGGTGGCGGCGGCGACGGACGCCGTCAGCGCCATGGCGACCTCGATCGAGGAGGTCTCCGGGAACGCCGAGCGCTCGGCCGACGTCGCGCGCCACGCAGTGGACGTCGCGCACAAGGGTGGCGACGCGGTGCGCCGCACGATCGACGGCATGAACGCGATCCGCGAGAACATCCAGGACACGTCGAAGCGCATCAAGCGGCTCGGCGAGAGCTCGCAGGAGATCGGCAACATCGTCGAGCTGATCAACGACATCGCCGAGCAGACCAACATCCTCGCGCTGAACGCCTCCATCCAGGCGTCCATGGCCGGCGAATCGGGCCGCGGCTTCGCGGTGGTCGCCGACGAGGTGCAGCGGCTGGCCGAGCGCGCGGGCCACGCCACGCGCCAGATCGAGGTGCTGGTGCGGACGATCCAGACCGACACCAACGAGGCGGTCGTGTCGATGGAGCGCACCACGACCGACGTCGTGGGCGGCGCGCTGCTCGCGGAGAACGCGGGTGCGGCGCTCGGCGAGATCGAGGACGTCTCCAACCAGATCGCGCAGCTCGTGCAGAACATCTCGGCGAGCGCGCGCCAGCAGGCGGCGACCTCCGCGCACATCTCGCGCACCATGCAGGTGCTGCGCGAGATCAGCCAGCAGACCGCCGACAACACGAGCGCCACCTCGACCGCGATCGGCCGGCTCGCGGAGATGTCGGCGCAGCTGCGCAAGTCCGCGGCGGGATTCCGCCTGCCGCAGCAGCTGCCGCCGCCGGGCAAGAAAGCGCGGCAGGCGACGGCGGCGGCCGCGCCGGACGACGGCGAGGCGCGCCGCGCGGCGGGCGTCGCAGGCTGAGTGCGCGTGGCCGACTATCCCTCGGTCAACGAGCAGGCCCTGCACCTCGTCGCGCGCGAGCTCGCGGCGACGCTCAACGAGGTGCGCGTTGCGCTCGAGGCCGCGGCCGAGACGCCGGCCGACAAGGCGCCCGTCGCGAGGACCGCCGAGCTGATGCACGGCGCGCGCGGGGTGCTGCGCGTGGTCGAGGTGTACGGCGCGGCGCTGCTCGCGGAGGAGATGGAGCAGAGCGCGCGCTGGATCGCGGCCAACGACACGGACGCCCGCCAGTTCGCGGACGGGCTCGACGCGCTCATGCGCGCGAGCGTGCAGCTGCCGACCTACCTCGAGCGCGTGCTGGGCGGCGGGCGCGACCTCGCGCTCGTGCTGCTGCCGCTCCTGAATGACCTGCGCGCCGTGCGCGGCGCCCCGTTGCTGTCCGAGGGCACGCTGCTGTCGCTCAACCTGAGCTCGGAGCGCGCGCCGCCCGAGGCCCCGCCGCCGGCCGGGCAGAAGGCCACGGTCGCGCAGTGGGCGCGGCGGCTGCGGCCGAGGTTCCAGGCCGGGCTGCTCGCGCTGATCCGGGGCGAGGGCCCGGACCAGGGGCTCGCGGCGCTCTCCGAGGTGGCGAACCGGATGGAGACCGTCGCGAGCACGGTCGCCGTCTACCAGCTGTGGTGGGTCGCGGGCGCGCTGCTCGATGCGCTCGCGGCGGGCAGCCTGCAGCCGAGCGTCACGGTCAAGCGCCTGCTCGGCCACGCCGACCGCGAGCTGCGCAGGCTCTACGCGCAGGGCGAGGAGGCCTACGCGGCCACGCCGCCGATCGAGCTGCTGAACAACCTGCTGTTCTACGTCGCGCGCGCCGAGCCGAAGGGCGAGCGCCTCGAGGCGGTGCGCGCCTCGTTCCGCCTCGACGAGCTGCTGCCGATCGACGAGTCGGTGGAGCAGGAGCGCGAGTCGCTGTCCGCGCCATCGGTGCGCCTCATGCGGACGGTCGCCGCCGCGATCAAGGAGGACCTCGGCCGCGTCAAGGACGCGCTCGACCTCTATACGCGCAAGGGCGGACCGCCGGAGGAGCTCGCGCCGCAGGTGGACCTGCTGAAGAAGATCGGCGACACGCTCGCGGTGCTCGGCCTCGGCTCGGTGCGGGAGCAGGTGCAGGGCGAGCTGGCGCGCCTCACCGACATCATCACGCGCCGGGTGCCGGCGGACCAGAACGTGCTGATCGAGATCGCGGCGACCCTGATCGCCGTCGAGGACGGGCTCGACGACGCGCTCGTGCGCCTGATCATGCCGCCCGGCGCGCCGGCGCCCGGCGCCGAGACCGACCCGGAATTCCGGCAGGTCACCGAGACCGTGCTGCGCGAGTGCATCGTGAACCTGGCCCGCATCAAGGAGCTGCTCGGCCAGTCGCTCGACCCGACGGCCGACCGCGCGGGGCTCGACGCGGCGCCCGCGCTCGCGCGCGGGATCACCGCGGGGCTCCTGCTGCTCGGCCGCAACCGCGCGATGGAGGTCATGCGCCGCATCGGCGAGCACATCGCGGCGCTGCTCGGCCCCGGCAGCCTGTCGCGCAACGACGAGTACGTGGACCGGCTCGCGGATGCCATCGTCGGCATCGAGTACTACATGGAGACGCTGCAGGCCGGCCGCAGCGACCCGTGGTACATGCTGGACAACGCCGAGCGCTGCCTCGTGGTGCTCGACCAGGCGCGCGGCGCCGCCGGCGCCGCGGCGCCGGCCGCCGCCGCGCCCGCGCGTCCCGCGCCTGCCCCGCCGCCCAAGGCGCCGCCCGCGCCCGCGCCGCCGCCCGCGGTGGCGGCCCGGGCCGGGGCCGTGGATCCGGAGCTGCTCGCGCTGTTCGTCGAGGAGGCGCGCGAGGAGATCGCGGTCATCAGCCGGCTGTTCCCGCTGTGGGAGGAGAATGCGACCGACCGCGAGTCGCTGACGCGAGTGCGGCGCGCGTTCCACACGCTGAAGGGCAGCGGCCGCGTGGTCGGCGCGCGCCGCATCGGCGATTTCGCCTGGTCCGTCGAGAACCTGCTGAACCGCATCCTGGACGGCACGCTCGAGCGCAACGCCTCCATGCTCGCGACGATCCGCGAGGCGATCGCGCTGCTGCCCGCGCTCACGGACGAGCTCGAGGGGCGCGCGACGGCGGACGGGGCCGAGGCGGTTGCCGCGCGCGCGGAGGCGCACGCCACCGGCCAGCGGCCACCGGCGGCAGCTCCCGCCGCGCCGGCGCCCGCCATCGGCCGCGTCGAGGAAACGCAGCTCACGAAGCGGCTCGAGGTGCTGCCGGAAGCGCCGTCGCCGGCGCCGGAAGCCCCCGCGGAGCCGGAGTGGGTCGGCCGCCCGGCCGCCTACGCCGAGGGTGGCGATTCGTCGCTGCAGGAGATCTACCAGAAGGAGGTGCAGAGCCACCTCGAGACCATCCGCAGCTACCTGCGCCATGCCTGGCTGACGGTCGGCACCCATACGGTCACCGAGGACCTCTACCGCGCCTGCCACACGCTGCGCGGCGCCTCGCGCACCGCCGGCATCCGCCACAGCATCCGGCTCGCGGAGCCGCTGCACCGCTGGCTGCGCCGCATGTTCGACCATGACGCCACGTTCGACGAGGCCGGGCTCTCGGTGCTCGCCGACTGCGTGGTCGGCTTCGAGGACATCCTGGCCGCGGTGCACGAGGACACGGGGCATTTCACCAACCTGGGCAGGCTTGTGGGCCGCATCGAGGCGCAGGACGCGCTGCTCGAGAAGCGGCTCGCGGAGGAACCGCCGCAGCTTGCCGACTCGCAGCAGGTCGCGCCGGAGCGGCCGGCCGAGCCCGCGCTCCCGCCGCCGGCGCCGCCCGAGGCGCCGCCGCCGCGGCTCTCGCTCGAGACGCTGGTGCCCGGCCGCGTGGCGGCGTCGGTTGCGCCGGAGCGAGACGTGCACGGCGTGCTGCCGAAGGTCCCGGGCGCGGCCGCGACCGAGGGCCGCCCGCCGTACCTTCCGGCCGCCGAGCCTGCGGCGGCGGCCGAGCCCCCGCCGCCCGCCGGGGCCCGCGCCGTCGACTACGATCCGGACGTCGCGGCCATCTTCAGCGAGGAAGCGACCGAGCTCCTCGAGTCCGCCGACGCGGCGCTCGGGTCGCTCAGGGCGGAGCGCGGCAGCCGCGAGCGCGTCACCGAACTCAAGCGCGTGCTGCACACGCTGAAGGGCGGCGCGCGCATGGCGGGCATCACGGCCATGGGCGACCTGAGCCACGAGCTCGAGTCGCTCGTGATCCACGTGAGCGACGGCAGCGCCCCGCTCGATGACCGCAGTCTCGAGGTGCTGCAGTCGAGCCTCGACGAGCTGAACCGCATGCGCGACTTCGTCGGGGCGGGGCGGCCGGTGGAGGCGGCGCGCGACCTCGTCACCCGCATCCGCATGATCGCGCGCGGCGCGCCGCCCGAGCCCGCAAGGGCCGCAGCGGCCGCCACCGCGCCCACGGCGGCGCCCTCGGCGGCCGATTCGCCTGCGCCGGCCGCCGCCGTGCCGACGCCGGCGCCCGCCACGGCGCCGACCGAGCCGGCCGTCGCCGCGATGGCGGCCCCGGAGCCCGACGCGGCCGCGGCGGCTGCCCCCGCCGGGCCGCCGCTGCGCGAAGCCGCCGACCGCGCCGAGGTCGCGCGCGTGGACGCCGACCTCCTCGACAGCATGCTGAACGCGGCCGGGGAGGTGAGCATCTACCGCTCGCGGCTCGAGCAGCAGGTCTCGTCCATCGAGTTCAACCTGGCGGAGCTCGGGCGCGTGGTGCAGCGCCTGAAGGACCAGCTGCGCAAGCTCGAGATCGAGACCGAGGCGCAGATCCTGCACCGGCACGTCGACTCGGGGACGCGCCGCGACGACTTCGACCCGCTGGAACTCGACCGCTACTCGTCCATCCAGCAGTACTCGCGCGCCCTCGCCGAGACCTCCTCGGACGTCGCGAGCGTGCAGGGTCTGCTCGCCTCGCAGACGCGCGAGGCCCAGAACCTGCTGACCCAGCAGGGGCGCATCGTCTCCGAGCTGCAGAGCGGGCTGATGCGCACGCGCATGGTCCCGTTCCAGCGTCACGTGCAGCGCCTGACGCGCATCGCGCGCCAGGCCGCCGCCGAGACCGGCAAGAAGGCGGAGGTGCACATCCACGGCGCGGCCGGCGAGCTCGACCGCCAGGTGCTCGAGCGCATGCTGGCGCCGTTCGAGCACATGCTCAGGAACGCGATCGTCCACGGCATCGAGCCGCCGGCGGAGCGCGTGGCCGCCGGCAAGCCCGAGACCGGCTCGATCGAGGTCGCGCTGAAGCGCGAGGGGTCGGAGGTCGTGATCACGGTCGCGGACGACGGCGCCGGCGTGAACCTGAAGATGGTGCGCGACCGCGCGGTGTCCATGGGCCTGATCACGCCGAAGCAGGAGCTCTCGGACGAGCAGGCCCTGCAGCTCATCCTCGAGCCCGGCTTCTCGACCGCGGGCAAGGTCACGCAGTCCGCGGGCCGCGGCGTCGGCATGGACGTGGTGGCGACCGAGATCAAGAAGCTCGGCGGCTCCCTTTACACCGAGACCTGGGCGGGCAAGGGCACGCGCTTCACCGTGCGCCTGCCGTTCACGCTCGCGATCAGCCAGGCCCTCGTCGTGCGCGTGGGCGAAGAGCTCTACGCGCTGCCGCTGCCGACGGTCGAGGGCGTGGTGCGCGTGCCGCGCTCGGAGGTCGCGAAGCACCTCGCCGAGGAGACCGCGAGCTTCGACTACGGCGGGCAGAAGTACCGCTTCCAGCACCTCGCCGCGTTCGTCGCGGGCACCCCGTCGCCGATTCCGGACCAGGACGCGGCCGTGCCCGTGATCCTGGTGCGCGCCGGGGAGCATTCGACCGCGATCGTGACCGACGAGCTGATCGGCAGCCGCGAGATCGTGGTCAAGACCGTGGGCCCGCAGATCTCGGGCATCCGCGGCATCTCGGGCGCGACCATCCTGGGCGACGGGCGCATCTGCGTGATCCTGGACGTCGGCGCGCTGGTGCGCTCCGAGTGGCGGCAGCGGCCGCCGCCCGAGGCGCGGCTCGCGGGCCAGCACGACCGGCGCGTGTTCGCGCTGGTGGTGGACGACTCGATCACCGTGCGCCGCGTGACGCAGCGCCTGCTCGAGCGCAACGGCATGCGCGTGGTCACGGCGAAGGACGGCCTCGAGGCGGTTTCGGTGCTGCAGGACGAGGTGCCGGACGTGATCCTGCTCGACATCGAGATGCCGCGCATGGACGGCTACGAGGTCGCCTCGCACGTGCGCAATGACCCGCGCCTGAAGGACGTGCCGATCGTGATGATCACCTCGCGCGTCGGCGAGAAGCACCGCGCGCGCGCCATCGAGCTCGGCGTCAACGAGTACCTCGGCAAGCCCTACCAGGAAGGGCAGCTGCTGCAGGCGATCGAACCGCTGGTGCGGAAGAAGGCCTCGTGAGCGCGGAACAGGAACTCTACGGGCTGCTGGTGCCGCTGCTGGACGAGCGCCTGCTGGTGCCGCGCGCCTGCGTCGCGGAGGTCACCGGCTTCCAGCCGCTCTCCGAGATGCCGGGCGCGCCGCCCTGGTACCTCGGCATCGCGGCCTGGAACGGCCGCGGCGTGCCGGTGGTGTCCTTCGAGGGCGCCTGCGGCAAGCGCATCCCGGTCATCGGCGGGCGCACGCGCATCGTGATCTTCACCTGCCTCGGCCAGAAACTGCCGGCCGGCCACTTCGGCATCGCGACCCAGGGCTTCCCGCAGCTCGTGCGCGTCAACCCGCACGTGATCGCGCCCGACACCTCCCGCATCTTCCCGGAGCGTTCGCCGGTGCTCTGCCAGGTGCGCATGGTCAACGAGCTGCCGCTGATCCCGGACCTCGAGCGCCTCGAGGAGATGATCGCCGACGAGACCACCGTCACTGCCTGAGGATAATAGGGACAGGTACACATTTCGTGTCAGCGAAATGTGTACCTGTCCCTATTTTCCGCTAGGCCAGGGCGAGGTCGGGCGCGAGGCGCAGCAGCGCCTCCGCGGGCAGGCGCGTGCGCACGCCGGGCGTCTGCGCGATCACGCCGCGTTCGATCAGCGCCGCCACGGGCAGCGGGCGCGCCAGGCGCCCGAGCCAGTGCAGGTCGAACACCGAGACCGAGCCGGCGTCCAGCAGCTCACGCAGGCGCGCGAGCGAGTCGCAGGGATGCCCGGCGCACTGCGCGAGCAGCTCGCCGATGGCGGTCGCATGCCCGACGCGCGCGACGCGCGCCGCGGCGGTGATGCAGGCTGAGCGGATGCGGTCCGGCGTGCGCGCGTGGAACAGCAGCAGCAGGTCGCCGGGCTGCGGCTCGCGCGCTGCGCGCGTGGCGAGCAGCTGCTTGCGCACGGGGCTCCCGAGCGTCTGCGGCGCGGGCGTCGCGGGAAAGAGCTCCGCCTGCGTCGCGCCCGCGAGCTCGGGCACCAGCCGGTCATGGCTCTCCGCATCGAGCGGCAGCAGCCACGCCTCGCGGCCGGAAGCGGGACGCGCCGCCGCCTCGTCGAGGCCGTGGTGGAAGATCACGCGGCCGTGGCGGTCGCGGCCGCGGCGCTCGAACTGCAGCAGGTCGAGCAGCAGCAGCACGTGGTCCAGGTGCGGCGGCACGAGCGCGCGCAGCGCGACGCGCTGGCGCCGCGCGAGCGTGAGCGCCGCGGCGATCACGGGCTCGATCGCGCGGCTGCCGCGCGCGGCATCGGCGCAGGCGATCGCGGCGAGCGTGAGCTCGGGCGCCTCGGTCGTGATCACGCCGAGCGCGACCGGCCGGCGGTTGTCGTTGGAGACCAGCACGCGCGTGCCGGCGGCCTCCAGGCGCGAGGCGAGATAGGGATCGAAGGGCTCGCAATCCTCGGCGAGCATGGCCTCGAGGGTCGGGTTCGTGAGCGCGGCCCGCGGCTCGATCTCGGTGACCGCGAGGTCCCGGGCCTCGCCGGCGAGCGCCTCGAGCCAGGCCAGCGCGTCGCAGGGCGTCAGCACCCGGTGGCCAAGACCGGCCCGGCTCGCAAGGCGGTGCAGCCGGCCGTCGTCGGCGATCAGCAGTTCCACGATGCGCGCATGCAGCGCGCCGAGCAGCCGGAGGTCCGCGCGGTCGATCTCGTTGCGCGCCGGCATGAAGCGGGTCTCGAGGTCGCGCTTCGACGGCAGCGGCAGTTCCTCGATCTTGAGCAGCGGCTCGAAGCGCCACAGCGGCACCTGGCGGCGGACGACGTCCGGGTCGGTCGCGGCCTCTTCCCAGCTCTTCTTCTCGACGCAGAGGGCGAGCCCGAGCGCAGCCGCATCGTGCGCGATCTCGGCGAGCGTGGCGCGGTGGTGCTCGGTGCCGGGCCCGAAGCAGAGGTAGGGATCGAGCAGCAGCCGCAGCCCGTCTTCCGCCGGGACCGTGCGCCGCAGTTCGGAGCTCTGCTTCATCTCAGGTCACCCGCCGTGGCCTGCAGGACGGCAAGGGCGGCGATCGCGGCGGTTTCGCTCCGCAGCACGCGCGGCCCCAGCCGGCTCGGAAGATAACCGGTTTGGCGCGCCGTGTCCTGCTCACCCGCGGTCAGCCCGCCCTCCGGGCCGACGAGCAGCTCGATGGCCAGGGCGCCGGCGGCGCGGGCTGGCAGCGTCTCCGGGGCGGCGGGATCGAGCTGCAGGCGCAGCCATCCCGGCGGCGCGGGCCTGGACAGCCAATCCACGAGCGGCACGGGCTCGGCGAGCTCGGGCAGGCGCGCCCTCCCGCACTGCTCGCAGGCGGCGATCATGATGCCGCGCCAGTGCGCGAGCCTCTTCGCGCGCATGGCCGCATCGAGCCGCACGACGCTGCGTTCAGTCGCGACCGGCCGGATCGCCGTCGCGCCGAGCTCGGTCGCCTTCTGGATCACGAGGTCCATGCGCTCCCCGCGCGCGATGCCCTGCACCAGGGCCACTGCCAGCGGCGACTCGGCCCGCGCGGGCGCGGCCGCACCCACGTCGACGACCGCGCGGCCGCGCCGCAGTTCCGCGATCACGCAGCGGTGATCGTGACCGCCGCCATTGAAGAGCGTGACCGCATCGCCGGCACCCAGGCGCAGCACGCGTGTCAGGTGCTCGTACGCGGAGCCCGCGAGCTCGACGCGCCCGCCGGGCGTGAGCGTGGCCTCGACGAAGACCCGGATCAGCCGCATGCCGCAGGCAGTGTATGCGATTGGAAGCGGTTCGGGCTGCGGGCTAAGCTGTCGCGGTGAAGAGCATCGCGATCACGGGCGGATTGCTGGCCGCTGCGCGCAGCGTCACCTCGCCGAACTCCGATCCGCGGCCGGAGGGACTGGTGCCGGAACTCGTCGTCATCCACGGCATCAGCCTGCCGCCCGGCGAGTACGGCGGGCCCTGGATCGACCGCCTGTTCGCGAATGCGCTGCCGCCGGATGCCCATCCGTATTTCGCGACCATCCAGCACCTGCGCGTGTCCTCGCACGTGCTGGTCGACCGCGCAGGGCGCCTGACGCAATACGTGCCGTTCCACGAGCGCGCCTGGCACGCCGGGCCGTCGTACTGGCGCGGCCGCGCGAACTGCAACGACTTCTCGATCGGCATCGAGCTCGAGGGGACGGACGACGAGCCTTACGACGACCGCCAGTACGCCGCGCTCGTGCCGCTGATCGCATCGCTGCAGCAGGCCTATCCCTCGCTCGCCGATGGCTGGATCGCCGGGCACAGCGACATCGCGCCGGGGCGCAAGACCGACCCGGGTCCCGCCTTCGACTGGGGGCGCCTCGAGCGCGGGCTTCGCGGCGCCGGCGCCGCTTTCCGTCGCGAGCTGCTCGCCTGAGGCGCGCGGCCGCACTGCTCGCGATCCTCGCCGCGGGCTGCGCCGAGCAGGCGCCGCAGCCCCGCGGCGAGCGCATCGTCAGCGTCGCGCCGAACCTCACGGAGATGCTCTTCGCCGCGGGCGCGGCGGGCCAGGTCGTCGGCGTCAGCGAGTACAGCGACTGGCCGGAGCAGGCGAGGTCCCTGCCCCGGATCGGCGACGCCTTCCGCCTCGACTACGAGCGCATCGTCGCGCTCGAGCCTTCCGTCGCGGTCGTCTGGGCCACCGGCACGCCCGCGGGCGTCGCCGCGCGGCTCGAGTCGCTCGGCATGCGGGTGGTCGGCATCCCGACGCACCGGCTGGAAGATGTCGCCACGGGCCTCGAGGCGCTCGGCGAGCTGGCGGGCACGCAGGCCGTCGCGCGCGCGGCCGCCGCCGGGTTCCGGGAGCGGATCGCGGGACTGCGCGACGCGTATCGCGAGCGCCCGCGGCTGCGCGTCTTCATCCAGATCGACGACGCGCCGCTCTTCACCGTGGGCGGCGGCCACCTGATCACGGAGATCGTCGGGCTCTGCGGCGGCGTGAACGTCTTCGCGGACGCCGCGGACCTCGCGCTGCCGGTGGACCTGGAGTCGGTGATCGCGCGCGCACCGGAGGTGATCCTGTCGGCCGACGACGGCGACCCGGTGGCGTACTGGGCGCGATTCCCGGACCTGCCCGCCGTGTCGGGCGGCCACGTGTTCCGCGCGCCGGCCGACAAGCTCTCGCGGCCGAGCCCGCGCATCGCGGAGGCGGCGGCGGAGGTCTGCGCGCTGTTCGACCGCGCGCGGTCGGGCGACGGCGCGGCCGGCTGAGGCGCCCTCAGCGCCGCTCGTGCTCCCAGAGCACCTCGCCGCCGGACTCGTGCCGGGCGAGCACGCGCGCGATGACGAAGAGGAGATCCGACAGGCGATTGAGGTACCGGAGCGGCTCGGGCGCGACCGCCTGCGCGCGCGCGAGCGTCCAGGCGCGCCGCTCGGCGCGGCGGCAGACGGTGCGCGCGAGATGGCAGGCGGCGGCCGCGGTGCCACCGCCCGGGAGGATGAACTCCTTGAGCGGCGGCAGGCCCTCGTTGAACCCGTCGAGCGCGGCCTCAAGCGCGGCCACGTGCCGCGCCTCGATCGCGCGGTGGCCGGGGATGCAGAGCTCGCCGCCGAGGTCGAAGAGCTCGTGCTGCACGCGGGTCAGGACCTCGCGCACGCGGTCGGGAATGGCGGGCACGGCGAGCACGACGCCGATCGCGCTGTTGCACTCGTCCACGCAGCCGTAGGCCTCGACGCGCGGGTCGTCCTTCGGCACGCGCGCGCCGTCGCCGAGGCCCGTGGTGCCGTCGTCGCCGGTGCGGGTGTAGATCTTCGACAGGCGGTTGCCCAAGCGGACCTCAGCGGAAATCGTGCCGCAGCGCCACGAACAGGCTGCGGCCCATGGTATTGAATCCGCGCGCCAGTTCGTAGTCCTCGTCGAGCAGGTTCTCCGCCCGCGCGAGCATCGCCCAGCGCCCGCCCAGGGCGACCCGCGCCGAGAGGTTCGCGAGCCAGTAGGCCGGCATCCGGACCGGGTCCGGGAAGCCGAAGTCCTTGCGTTCGCCGGCATGGAGAATGTCGAGCGCGAGCTCGTGCTCGCCGATGCGCCGGGCGACCGCGAGCGTCGCGTTCTCCCGCGCGCGGCGCAGGAGGCGTGCGCCCGTGATCGCATCGCGCGGGTCCTGCCACGTGAGGCCCGCCCGCGCCGACCAGAGCCGCCCGTCGTAACGCCAGGCGGCCTCCGCCCCCTCGATGCGGGCGCGCTCGACGTTCCGGTTCTCCCCGTCGAACGTCTCCGGGTCCGTGACCACGAACTGGATCAGCTCGTCGATCTCGTTGCGGAACAGGGCCACGGACACCGAGTGCCGCCCGCCGAATCGCTGGCGGAACGCGAGCTCGTAGCTCCGCGATTCCTCGGGCTCGAGGTCCGGGTTGCCGCCGAAGCCGTACAGGTCGGTCGCATCCGGCGCGCGAAACGCGGTGCCGGCCGCGGCCGTGACGAATGCGCCCTCCCAGGGCTCGTAGCCGTACTCGGCGTTCCAGGTCGCATGGCCGCCGAAGGCCTCGTGATCGGTCCAGGCCAGCGCCGCGAGCAGGCGGTGCCGGCCGAGTTCGGCCTGGTCCTGGACGTAGAACTGCGCGGTCGTGGCCTTCGTGTCGTAGGGCAGGCCGAAGGATTCCGCATCCGCTTCCTCGTCCTGCCACAGCACGCCCGCGGTCAGCCGCTGGCGTTCGGAGATGGCGACGTCGTTCTGCCAGTCGAGCGACCAGCGCCGCGTGCGCACGAAGTCGGGCGACTGGTTCTGCGCGATCTCGTCGAGCGCATGCCCGATGGTGACGCGCGATTCCCAGGAATCAGCAGGCTCAAAGGCGGCGCTCGCCGCGAAGGCCGAGTTCTCGAAGTCCTGGTCGACCGGCGTCACGAAGAAATCCGAATACTCGGAAGTGCCCGCGGCATGCCAGCCGCGCAGGCCGAGTTCGACGCCGCCGAGCTGCGCCCGAGCGGCGGCCGTGAGCGACAGGTGCTCGTAGCCGCGATCGGTCGTGTCGCCGGTGCGGGTCGGGAAGCCGTCGCTGTCGAGCCACGTGGTGCCGAACGAAAAGTCGCGTTCGGGCCCGCCGAAGCCGCCCGCCAGGCTGGCGCTCCTCGTGCCGTAGTCGCCGAAGCCCGCCTGCGCGCGCAGCCCCGCGTCGTGGCCGCGGCGCGTGATCACGTTGATGACGCCGCCGACGGCGTCCGAGCCGTAGAGGGCCGAGCGCGGGCCCTTGACCACCTCGACGCGCTCGACGAGCTCGGGCGCGATGTTCTGGATCGCCGCGCTGCCGATGGTGCCCGGGTTGATGCGCAGGCCGTCCACCAGCACGAGCACGTGGTTCGAGTCGGTGCCGCGCAGGAACAGCGAGGTCTGCTGGCCGGCGCCGCCGAGGCGCGCGACCTCGATCCCGGCGCGCGTTCGCAGCACGTCGCCGAGGTCGGCGGCGGGCTGGCGCTCGAGCTCGGCGGCCTCGATGACCTCGACGTTGGCGATCACGCGGTCGGCGGGACTCTCGCTGCGCGTCGCGGTGACGACGACAGGGCCGAGCGCCCCGGCGCCCGCCAGGACCGGAACAAGGGACAGGGAAACGAAGGCGGAAACGATGCGGATGTTCACCGGCGCTCCTCCCGAGCTGGTGGTAACGAGTGCCTGACGGGCCGGTCTCCGGACTCACGGCGGATCCGATCGGATCGTCCGCATCGCCTTCCCACCGGAGGTTCCGGCAGTGGCTGCAGGTTGCGCCTGCGTGATGCGGCTTGCGCCGTTCACCGTTGCGGGGGCAGTGCCGGGATGGCGAGCGACTCGCTGCACCGGCTTCCCGATTAGCCCGGGCTCGCGCCCGGGACACCTGTCATCGC
>DATBLN010000106.1:0-24146 GCA_036555345.1 Steroidobacteraceae bacterium | reverse complement strand
CGCTTCAACGTCATCCTGCGCGACGACAAGAGCTTCCCGTACGTGCACCTGTCGGCGCACGAGTTCCCGCGGCTCTCCTTCTACCGCGGCAGCCGCCGCGTGCCGGGGCGGCTGTTCGGGCCGTACCCGGGCGCGAGCGCCGTGCACGAGGCGCAGAACCAGTTGCACAAGCTGTTCCGGCTGCGCAGTTGCAAGGACAGCTATTTCGCCAACCGCTCGCGGCCCTGCCTCGAGTACCAGATCGGGCGCTGCTCGGCGCCCTGCGTCGGACTGGTGTCGAAGGAGGCCTACGCGCGGGACGTGCAGTCGGCGGTCATGGTGCTGGAGGGCCGCGCCGCGGACGTCACCGGCCGGCTCGGCCGCGAGATGGACGCGGCGGCCACGCGCCTCGACTTCGAGCGCGCCGCCATCCTGCGCGACCAGCTCGCCGCGCTCACCGACATCCAGGCGCGGCAGGTCGTGAGCCGCGCACGCGCGGGCGATGCGGACGTGATCGCCGTCGCGGAGGAGGGCGGCGAGTTCTGCATCGCACTCATGTTCATCCGGGGCGGGCAGCTGCTGGGGAGTTCCACGTTCCACCCCCGCGCCCCCATCGCGGATGCACCCGAGGTGGTCTCGGCCTTCGTGTCACAGCATTACCTCGAACGCGAGGCGCCGCCGCGCATCCTGCTTTCGCACGCGATCGAGGACGCCGACACGCTGGCGGCGTCCCTCGCGGAGCGCGCCGGCCGGCAGGTCCGTATCGGCCGCGCGAGCCGCGGTCTGCCGCAGCGCTGGGTTCAGCTCGCGCGGCAGAACGCGGAGAATGCGCTCAGGATGCGCCGGGCGAGCCAGGCGAGCCTGCACACCCAGCTCGCCGAGCTGGGGTCATTTCTGCGGCTGTCGCGGCCTCCCGCGCGCATCGAATGCTTCGACGTCAGCCACACGCAGGGCGAGGCGACGATCGCCTCCTGCGTCGTGTTCGGCCCCGAAGGACCGCAGAAGGCCGAGTACCGGCGCTACAACGTCGCGGGGGTCGGGCGCGGCGACGACTACGGCGCGTTGCGGCAGGCGATCGCGCGCCGCTTCCGCCGCCGCAAGGAGGAGCGGGCGCCGCTGCCGGATCTCCTGCTCATCGACGGCGGCGCGGGCCAGCTCGCGGAGGCGCGCCGCGCGCTCGCCGAACTCGAGATCGCGATTCCCGCGGTCGCGGCGGTCGCCAAAGGCGCCGAGCGGCGCGCCGGCCAGGAACGCATCTTCTTGGCGGGCGGGGAGGCGCCCTCTATACTGCCGCCCGACTCGAAGGCGCTGCACCTGATCCAGCGCGTGCGCGACGAGGCACACCGCTTCGCCATCAGCGGGCATCGCCGCAGCCGCGCGCGCGCGCGGCAGACGTCGATGCTGGAGGCGGTGGCCGGGCTCGGACCCGCGCGGCGGCGGGCGCTGCTCAGGCAGTTCGGCGGGCTGCAGGGCGTGCTGCGGGCCGGCGTCGAGGACCTCGCGCGCGCGCCCGGGATCGGGCCGGCGCTGGCACAGTCGATCTTCGAGCACCTGCACCCGGGAGCCGGATGACGAGTCCCTACACGATCCCCAACCTGCTCACGGGACTGCGGATCACGCTGATCCCCGTGATCGTCGCCCTGTTCTACCTGCCGTACCACTGGTCGAACATGGCCTGCGGGATCCTGTTCGCGCTGGTCGGCATCACGGACGCCTTCGACGGCTACCTGGCGCGCAAGCTCGGCCAGGTCTCGCCGCTCGGCGCCTTCCTCGACCCCGTGGCCGACAAGCTGATCGTCGCCACCGCGCTCGTGCTGATCGTCAGCAAGGACCCGCGCTGGTTCGTGACGCTGACCGCGGCCATCATCATCGGCCGCGAGATCGGCATCTCGGCGTTGCGCGAGTGGATGGCCCAGATCGGTGCCCACGCGAAGCTCCAGGTCACGGGCGTCGCCAAGTTCAAGACGATCGTGCAGATCGTCGGGCTCTCGATGATGCTGTTCCAGGAGGACCTGCTGGGGTTGCCGATCTACTGGATCGGCCTCGCATTGACGATCCTGGCGGCGGCGCTCACGCTCTGGTCCATGGTCACCTACCTTTCGAGCGCGTGGCCGGAATTGCGTGGATTCCGTCAAACTTGACACCCGGGACCCCGGTCCTAGAATGACGGCCCCGTGCGGGAATAGCTCAGTTGGTAGAGCGCAACCTTGCCAAGGTTGAGGTCGCGAGTTCGAGCCTCGTTTCCCGCTCCAGATCTCACAGAAGCCCCGGGACGGTTCCGGGGTTTCGTGTCCAATGGCGTCGTCGAAGGCTAGGTGGCAGAGTGGTCATGCAGCGGCCTGCAAAGCCGTGTACGCCGGTTCGATTCCGACCCTAGCCTCCACTTGAGCGCATTGGCACACCGCGGGGAGGGGATCATGGTCCCAAGCGCAGCCACGCCGGCCGTCACGGGCCGCTTCTTCCTGGTCATGGCGCTCGTCTGCGCCCTGATTGCCTTCCTGGGATTCGCGCCGACCTATTGGGCACCGCTCGCCGCCGGGACACTTTCCGAAGCGCCGATCGTGCACCTGCACGGGCTGCTGTTTTCGGCCTGGAGCCTCTTCTTCGTGACGCAGGCCGCGCTGATCGCGAATGGACGCGCGCGGCAGCACCGCGCCCTGGGCCTGCTCGGCATCGCGCTCGCGAGCGCCATGCTTTTCGTGGGTCTCGCAACCGCGATCCACTCGGCCGGGGCCCATATCGCCGCGGGCTTTGGCGACCGGGCGCGCGGCTTCATGATCGTGCCGGTCACGACGATCCTGTTCTTTGCCGTCGCGGTCGCCGTTGCGATCGCGAACCGCGGCCGGCCGGAGGTGCACAAGCGCTGGATGGTGGTCGCCAGCGTCGCGATCCTCATGGCGGCCGTGGCGCGGATCGTGCGCTTCCTCAGGTTCGGGACGGAATTTCCGCCGGGTCCTCCGCCAATCGAGATGAGTGTCGTCCCGGCGCTCGGGACGGACCTGCTGATCGTCGCGGCGATCCTGTACGACTGGCGCACCCGCGGCCGGCCGCATCCGGCCTACTGGGTCGCGGGCGGCGCCTGGCTCGCCATTCAGCTGCTGCGGATCCCGTTCTCAAGGACTCCCGCGTGGCACGCCGTCGCGGACTGGTTGCTGGCCTTCGCGGCCTAGCGGTCAGGTCTTCTCGGGCGGCGGGAATTCGTGGCCGCACAGCGGCAGCACGACCGCGGTACCGCTCTCGTCGTCGGCCGGCGTGGCATAGACGGGAGGCATGAACAGGTTGACGCCGCAGTGCGGACAGCTGCCCCAGCCCTGGCGATAGTCCGCGATCGGGGTCATCCACCGCCGGAGGCACGACCCGCAGGTGATGACGGTGGCGACCGAGACGACTGCGAGCGCGTCATCGTCGCCGCTCTCGACGGTGAGGCCCTCCATCATGACGACGTGCCTGCCCGTGTCGGGGTCGTCGAACTCGACGACTCCGTTGCGGTGGACCCGCTTTTCGATGCCGCGTCCCGCCATGCGCATCTCCCCGTGAAGCGCCACTGGACATCGCGATCCACGGCCCTGTGACCGGGCCTTTTCGGCCACCATACTCCGCCGGAGCCGGCAACGCCAACCGGACGCTTGCGGCGGTCATATTCCGCCGTCTAGCCTCTCGCTGGCCGCACTGGACATGCCCCGGTGGCGGAACCGGTAGACGCTACGGACTTAAAATCCGTTGGCCGCAAGGCCGTGCAGGTTCGACCCCTGCCCGGGGCACCAAGCAGGACTAGCGGATCGCCTGCAGTTCCTCGGTGGACGTCCAGTTGCCGAGCTTCGACACGTGCTTCACGACGACGCCGTGCTCGATGGATTTCCAGTACTCGTCGAACGAGGGCCCGGTCGGAGTCGAGAGCGTGCGCGTGTATCGCACGCTCGGAAAGCTGCCGGCCGGCACCTTGACCGTCTCGCGCAGGGACACGATCCTCATGGTGCCCGCATGGGTGTAGGCGGTCGAGACTTGGGCGCCGGCCGTGTGCGTCGCGGCGACCGCCTTGATCTTCCACGTGCGCCCGGCGCACGCCCGGAACATCGGGTCGCCCATGACCGCCGGCCGGAAATCGGTCCGGTGGCTGCCATTCGAGGTCTTCGTGGCGGTAGCCGCGATCATCGTCACGTCGTCTTCGATGCGGTGCTTGTTGGCGACGACCTCGTTGACCTTGCCGCGCGCGACGCTGACGCTCGCGCGCTCGGCGGTGAACTCGGTCCAGCGCTGGGAATACTGGGAGGACTGGCCATTCGAGTCGCCACGCCGGTAGACGTATGTCGTCGTGGGCTTCGGCTTGCCGAAGTCCACGCAATCCGGCGCAGCGGCGTGCGTCACTGCGGGCTGCAGCAGCGCGACCGCCACGGCCGCGGCGGGGAGGCGTGTCACGGCGTCCTGTCCGGCGAGCGGGAGCGCTGGAACGCACGCACGTCGCCGACCGCCTGCAGCAGCAGGGCGTGGATCGTCTGGTGCGTGAGCTGGCTGATCCGCTCGTACGGCTTGCCGGACATCATGTAGCTCTTGCCCTCGACGACGCCCGAGGCGTACTCCTTCTCGAGCAGGAGATTGCCCTGCCCGTCGAGCACCGATAATCTCAGGCTGACGTCCACTTCCGGCGTGATCGCGAAGCCCAGGTTCTTGAGCTGCGGGAAACCGTACCGGAACTCCTTGCCTTCCGGCCTTACGACGGCCGAATACCCGGCAGCCCCGGCCAGGTCGTGCGAATGCGCGGCGCCTTCCGTAGCGGCCGCGGAGAAGATCTTCAATGCGATCTCGCGCACCATCATGCCGATCGGAGTCGTCAACTTCGAGCCGCTCGCGGTGAAGCTCGTAGCCCCGGCCGTCACGAGCCGCTCGTCGTCCGCCTGGCTCGTGTAGACGAGAATGCGGCCGTCGATGCGCTCGTCGGCTGCGATGTTCGTTTCCGGGACGTAGTCAGCACGATAGGCGATCGACGTCGCGCAACCCGTCACGCCGACCAGCGCGACCGACGCCACCAGCATGCGGGTCAAGGCTCTCATGAGGCCTCCCGGCCAGGTCGAGAATGCTAGCGGGGATAGATTCCCATCGTGACCAGGCGCCAGTTGCCGCCTTCCTTCAGGTACTCGGCCTCGCCGTAGACCTTGGCACGGTCGCCGGCCTTGTGGTCGGCAACAAAGTAGGTGTCGGCCGTGAATTCGAGCTCGGCCTCGTAGTTCACGATCGCCGTCAGCATCTCGGGCGGGCCGTCGTAGCGGACCCCGGTTTCGTTGTAGGAGACGAGGCGCGCGGCGTCCGGCGTGATCATGTTGGCGTTCGCGAGCAGCCGTTCCTGCGCCTGCGCCGGGTCGGGTCCGCGGCCGGATGTCGCCAGGGACGGGGGTGCATCGCCCGGTGCGCCTGTCGCATCGGGTTGCGCTCCCGGCAGTTCCGCGTCCCGGCCGCCGCCGCAGGCCGGCAGCAGGAGGACCAGTGCCGTGGCCGTGAACACGTGTGAGATCTTCGCTGGATATCGCGTCATCTGCTTCTCCGCTGGAGGTCGGCGCCCGCGGAGAGCTTACCGCGTCCGGGCGCCAGGCGCGCCAAGACCGCCCGGGACGGGGGGTTCCGGGCGGCATCTGCCGCGAATGCGGGGGACGTCCGCGCTGGCGCGGACGCCATGCGCGAGGCGCCTACTTCATCTGCTCGAGGATGTACTCCACAGAGGCCCTGACGTCAGCTTCCGTCTTGGCGCCGCCCTTCGGCGGCATCGCGCCCTTGCCCTTCATGATGGAGGCCGTCACCTCGTCGACACCCATCTTCACGAACGGCGCCCAAGCGGCCTTGTCGCTGGTCTTCGGCGCCATCATCGCATGGCACCCGGCGCAGGCCTTGTCCCACACCGCCTTGCCATCCGCGGCTCCTGCCGATGCCGGCAGCGAAATCGCCAGCGTCCCGAGTACGACTGCGAATGCCCGCATCATGTCAATCTCCTTGCTGCTCGAACTTCATTTCCGATCCATAGTAGACACTAGCTTTCCTGAATGGATTCTGAATTGACCTGCATCATCCCGGACCCACGGAAAATACGTAGACGCCGGCACGCCGGGACTTTCGTGCCGGCAGTTCCGATAGTATGTCGCAGCCGGACAGGGAGCCCATCGAGCCCAGTGCGATGACAGCAGGCCTGAAAACCGCTCTCGCAGCAACCGCGATCCTTTTCGCCGCCATCACGGGCGGCGGGCGAGGGCCCGTCGGCACGGCTGCAGCGCAAGCCATCAAGCCCGCCGCAAACGAGGATTTCCGCGCCGCATTCGCGACTTCCCAGGAGGTCGCACAGGGAAAGCGTGTCGCCGATTCGTCGTGCGCCCGCTGCCACGGCCCGCAAGGCATCAGCACGGCGAAGGGAGTGCCGCATCTCGCGGGCCAGCGGGCGGTGTACCTGCACCGCGAGCTGCTCGCCTACAAGGCGGGAGCGCGCGGCAAGGGCATGATGGCGGATGCCGCCAGGATCCTGAGCGATGACTCGCTGCTCAAGGCAGCGGCCTGGTACGCGAGCCTGGAACCCGCCGAACCGGCCCCGGCCACCGGCGGCGGAAGTGCGCCCATCGGACCCGATCCGGTCGCCGCCGGCAAGGAGGCGGCCAGCGGCTGCGGAGCGTGTCACGGCGAATCCGGGATCAGCTCCATACCCGGAATGCCTAGCCTGGTCGGGCTCGACCCGCAGTACCTGGTCGCCACGACGAATGCCTACCGCAATGGTCAGCGCAAGCATGACCTGATGAAGGCACTGGTCGCCGGGCTGGGCGACGCCGACATCGAGAACATCGCTCTCTTCTATGCGTCCCAGAAACCGGGGAAGGCCAGGACGCCGGCTGTGGGCAACGCGGCCGCCGGCAAGGCCGCATCGGCGGCTTGTGCCGCCTGCCACGGAGCGGCGGGCGTCAGCGCGGGCAATACGCCGAGTCTCGCCGGCCAGGACGCCCAGTACTTCGTCGCCGCCATGCGCGCCTACCGGGACGGCTCGCGCGCGGACCCGCTGATGAAAGGCCCGGCCGCAGCCGTCGGCGAGGCCGCGCTCCCGGACCTCGCCGCGCATTACGCGGGCCTGCCACCGCAGGCCCCGAAGGTCGCCAGGGCGCTCAGCACGGCCGACTGGGCGGACCGCTGCGATCGCTGCCACGGCGTCAACGGCAACAGCACCGATCCGCGCGTGCCGGCGATCGCTGCACAGCGCGCGGACTACCTGGAAGCCGTCCTGAATGCCTACCGCACCGGCGCGCGCCGGGGCCAGGCCATGTCGGCGATGTCGAAGGTGCTGACGGAAGCGGACGTGCGCCAGCTGGCCGAGCATTATTCGCGCCAGAAGGGGCGCGCCGTCGTTTACGTCCAGCTGCCGGCGAAAGGGAACACGCGATGAATGACCTCCCGCTGCACCGGCTCTATCGTCACTTCTCGGAGCTGCCGTACAGCCTGCGCGCGCTGTACACGGCGGTGCTGATCATCATGAGCCTCGGCTACCTGTTCGCGCTGATCTACCTGTTCCACACGTACGCCGCGCGGGACGGAAACCCGCGCTCGCTGTCCTACGAAGACCTGGTGATCGCCTATACCGGCAGCGGCGAGGCCTCGCGCCTGGAATCGGCGCTGCGCGGGCCGATGTCGACGATGCTGCCGCCGGACGAGCTCAACACCATCATCGAGTGGGTTCAGCAGGGCGCGGGTCGCGAAGGCTACGAGGCCACCATCCGGCCCCTGCTGGACGAACGCTGCATGGCCTGCCACGACGGCAGCAACCCGCACCTGTCGAACCTCGCCGGCTACGACAACCTGCTCAAGGTGACTGAACAGGACACGGGAGCCGACATCTTCACGCTGGTGCGCGTCTCGCACATCCACCTGTTCGGCATCAGCTTCATCTTCTTCATCGTGGGCCTGATTTTCAGCCATGCCTACGTGCGGCCGGTATGGTTCAAGTGCGCCGTCATCACCTTGCCCTTCGTAGCGGTGATGGTCGACGTCAGCTCCTGGTATTTCACCAAGCTGTATCACCCGTTCGCCTGGGTCGTCATGGCCGCGGGCGGCACCATGGGCCTGTGCTTCGCCTTCATGTGGGTCGTGTCCATGTACCAGATGTGGATCTCGCCGGCCCCTGCGAAGGTCGCGCAGCGGGAGGCCGCCGACCGCCACGGCGTCGGCTGAGCGGCCGGCCGGGGCCGTCGTGGCGCCCGGTCAGCGCGCCGTCTGTTCCGCGTAGAAGGACGCGACGCTCTCGATGATCGAGTCGCTGTAGGGCAGGCTCATGTTGTGCATCATCGAGCTCTCGCGCCGGTCGTCGCGATAGGCGCGCAGGGCCATGATCAGGTAGTCCCGGTCCTGGCCGCTGATCTTCGGCACGGCGACGGACGGGTTCTCGATGCCGGCGCCGTGGCAGCGGTCGCATTTGGCGATCAGGTCCTGTACGAGGGTCTGTCCTTTCTCGGCAGGCCTCGACTTTTGCGCCGCGTAGAAGGCCGCGATGTGCTCGATGTCCTGCTGGCTGAGGTCGCCTACGTAGGCCTCCATGCCGGCGTGCCGTCGCGTCTTGCGGTAGGCCTTGATGGCGTTCACGAGGTAGCGCGCATCCTGGCCTGCGAGATTGGGTGTCGCGGCATCCGTGCTGACGCCGTGCGAGCCATGGCAGCCACCGCAGACGGCGGTCAGCGGCTCGCCGGCCGCCGGATCCCCGAACGGCGGAGCGCCGCGTTCGGCGGGAGTCTGTGACGCGAAATAGAGCGCGACGCTCTCGATGTCGAGCTTGCCCAGGCGCCTCAGCTGGGCATGCATCGGGTCCGTCGTTCGCACGCCATTCAGGTATTCCTGCGCCGCCACGACCAGGTAATGCGGCTGCTGGCCCGCGAGGCTCGGCAGTCCGGGCCTCGTCGCGTTGCCGTCCGTGCCGTGGCAGCCCGCGCAGTCCGCCGCGAGCATCCTGCCGTGCTCGTAGGGCAGGAAGCGCGGGGCGCCTTCGCCGGCGGGGGCGGGCAGTGGCGGCAGGCTGGCGTAGTAACCGACGACGTCGCGCAGGGCCTCCGTGCTCATGCCGCCGAAGACGTCGCGCAGCGCCGCGTGGGTGCGCTTGCCTTCCTGGTAGGCCTCGATGGACGCGTGCAGGTAACGCTCGCTCTGGGCGGCCAGGTGCGGGATTCCCGGTGCGGCGCCCCTGCCGTCGAGTCCGTGGCAACCCTTGCAGTCGCGTTCCGCCAGCGCCTTGCCGGCCACGATGTCCGCCGCCGGCAGGTCCGTCGGCTTCGCCGCGGCGGGGGATTCATCTCGCTTCGGGCAGCCGAGCAGTGCCGTCGAAAGGGCCACGACCAGCATCAGGTGTTTCATGGGAAACCTCTGGGTCCGGGCGGATATTACTCCGTCATGAACCGGTCAGGCTGCCGAAGAAGCCGATCAGCACGAGCACGAGCAGCGTGAGGCCGAATGCCAGCAGGACGATGCCGAGGATCTTCGAGGCGAGCGTCAAGCGCGCCGACGGGATGTCCACGAGGTGCTTTTCGAGCTGGCCGGATGCCACGAGCTCGTCGTACTCGAGGCCGTGCTCACGCCGGAAGTGCTCGAGCGGCATGGCGCCCGTGAACATCACGATGTCGGGCGGTGGCAGCTTGTCCGGGCGGAAGTGGTTGTTGAAGAAGTGCACGGTGAACAGGAACAGGATCGCCAGGAACGCTTCCTCGCCGTGCGCAAGCGTGGCGATGTTGAACGCCCAGCCTGGCAGCACCTCGGCCGTCGCTTCCTTGAACCACAGCATCAGGCCGCTGCCGCCGACGATGGTCAGGCCCCAGAACGGCGCCCAGTAGTCAAACCGCTCCCAGTAGGTCCAGCGGCCGAACTCAGGGCGCGGGGCCTTGCCGAAGAACCACTTGAACATCGCCGTGATGTCCTTGAAGTCCTGCAGGCTCGGCACGAGCGAGGTGTGCCCGAACCAGTTGAACGTGCGCCAGCGCGGGGCGAAGTGGATCACGAAGTAGATGACGTGGCCGATGAACAGCGTGAGGATGACGACCGCGGCCACGCGATGGATGATGGCGGCGACTCGCGGCCCGCCGAGGGCCTGCATGACGGCCGAGGCCCATCCCGTCTCCGCGTAGAAGGCCGCCATGCCCGTGAGCGAGAGAATCATCAGCGCAATCGCGAACAGCAGGTGCACGAGGCGCCAGCCGGGCCCGAAGCGCCGGTAATACCTGCCCTGGAACCGCTCGAGTTCCGCGGTCCGCACGTGCGGCCGGCCCTTCTGCGCCTGCCGGTCCTTCCATTCGCGATGGAACCACAACGCGGTATGCGTCCAGAAGAACAGGAACACGCCGATGATCAGTGCCGCCATGAACTTCGAGGCGATCCACATGTACGGGTAGCGCCCGTAATCGTCCGTGGTCGCATGCGGCTCGAAGGTCACGAAGCCGGCGGTCGCCCCCTGGTGGCATTTCCGGCAGGTCTCCAGGCGATTGTCCGGATGGACGCTCGAGGCCGCGTCGTCCACCCGCTGGATGCCGTGGCTGCCGTGGCAGTCGAAGCACTTCGCGGTGTAGGCGTAGCCGAGTACGTTGACCTTGCCGTGATACGTCTGCGTATAGGACTTGAGGCTGTCGGCATGGCAGTTGCCGCAGTTGCGGGTGATGACGAGCCGCGTCGAGTCCATCGCCGGGCTCTCGACGTCGTGCGTCGTGTGGCAATCGGAACAGACCGCCGCGCCGGCATTGGAATCCTGCAGGACCAGCCGGCCATGCACGGAGGACGCGTACTGGCTCAGCTGCTCCTCGTGGCACCGGCCGCAGGTCCTCGGGATCTCGAGGCGCCATTCCGCGCGGACCGTGCTGCCCTGTGGATAGACGTAATGGGCGTCGTGACAGTCGTAGCACGTCGCATTGGTGCGCGACTGGTCGGCGGTGCTCGGGCGCGCGTGAATGGAATGCATGTAGCGGTCGATCTGCGTCACGACGCCGCCGAGCTTCTCCTCGTCACGCGTCCGGCCTTCACGCTGCGCATCGGCGAAAAGGTCCTGATGGCACTTGACGCAGCCGACCTGAATGCGGCCCTCCGTGCCGTGCGGGATCGCCGTGATGTCCTGGTGGCAGCCCGTGCAGGCCTGGCCGCCGTGGACGCTGGCCTCGAACTTCTCCCGGATCACGTGCAGGTCCCGCATGCCTCCGTCCGCGCCCGGCATGGCGAAGCCTTCCATGCCATGACAGGCCAGGCACATGGAGTTGTCGGGTCCGGCGGCCGGCGCCGCCGCCTGCGCATGCGCCGTCACCGTCGCGGCGAGAGCGAAGACGGCTGCGACGATCCGCGCGGTCAGTCTTTCGGGCCGTGAGTGCGACTTCATCAGGTGCCGGGAGGCGGTGTCAGTTGTTCTTGGCGCCTTCCTGCACCCAGATCTTCAGGGTCTCGATCTCGCTCTCGGTCAGCCGCTCGCGCCCGTGCGGCATGCGGATGGAGGGATGCGCGCGGCCCTCGACCAGCATGTTGAGCGTGCTCGTGAACGGATCTCCGGGAATGACGAACGGGCCGTACTTGCCGCCCTTCATCAGCGACTCGTAACTGCTCATGTCGAATCCACTCGCCGCAAATCCGGTGCCGCCCGGCGCATGGCACTCGAGGCAGTACTTCTTCAGGATCGGCTGCACGTCGGCGCTGAACCCGACCCCGCGCGGCGCGCAGGCGGCGAGAAGGGGCAGGCAGGCAAGCGGCACTGCGTAGACAGCGTTGCGGCTGATCATCTTGGATCCTCCAGTCCCGGATGCCGCATGGAGCGACTATTTCATCAGGCCGAGTATGTACTCGACGGCGGCCCTGACATCCGCCTCCGACGCGGCACCGCCTTTCGGCGGCATCACGCCCTTGCCCTTGACCACGGAAGCCGTGACCTGCTCCGCGCCCAGCTTGACGAACGGCGCCCACGCCGCCTTGTCACCCACCTTCGGCGCCATCATCGCATGGCAACCCGCGCAGCTCTTGTCCCAGACCGTTTTGCCGTCGCTGGCGGAAGCTGGCGCGATCACGAGCCATGCGGCCATCGCACCGAAGAGACTACGGGTCATGACGCTCATCTGAGCCTCCTGTTGCAGCCGGTCGCAGGCAATGATATCGATGCCTCGCATCGGGCGTTCCTGCGGAGAATACGTATGATTCTACGCCCGGGAATCGCTGCAGTGGTGCAAACCTGCCTATATAATGCCCGCGTTTCATCCAGTCGCGGCCGCCTGGAGGTTTGCCATCAATCGCCGCAGTCACGCCGCGACAGCATCGCAAGGCATCGTCGCGCCACCGGAGGCCGGACTGGTGGACGCGGAAGCGGCCACGTTGCCTGACTACCTCGTCGACACCTATTCCTGGGCGTACCTCCGTCCCCGCAGCTTGCACCTGCTAGACCGCCACGTCGTCGTCAACAGCATCCTGTGGGGCAACTACCGGCGTCTGGTCATTGCCGCCTGCCACGAGTTCGCCCCCGGTGACCGGGTCCTGCAGGCTGCCAGCGTGTACGGAAATCTCTCCAGCCGGCTGGCGGACAAGGTCGGCGACCGCGGATTCCTCGACATCATCGACATCGCCCCGCTGCAGGTGGCGCATTGCCAGCGCAAGCTCGCGGGGCGAAGCAACGCCCGGGTACGCGTCGCCGATGCCACGGTCGTCGGCGAATACGGCTACGACGGCGTCTGCTGCTTCTTCCTGCTGCACGAGGTGCCGGACCTGCAGAAGCGGCGCATCGTCAATTCGCTGCTGGCCTCGGTCCGGCCCGGCGGCAAGGTCGTGTTCGTGGACTACCACCGGCCGGTTCGCTGGCATCCGCTGCGGCCCGTGATGGCGATCATCTTTCGTACGCTCGAACCCTATGCGGAGGGTCTGGTCTCCAGCTCGATCATGGGGTTCGCCGAGTCCCCGCAGGACTTCGAGTGGCGCAAGGAAACCCGGTTCGGCGATCTCTACCAGCTGGTCGTCGCCACGAAACGGCTCCAAGACGGCGTCTAGAAAACGATTGCAAGCTTCTAATTTCTCAGGGCTTTCAGCGCAAGGCCTGCACGTATGGCGCGGCGAGCGGCACGTGCTGCGCGGCGTTTCTTTCGAGGCCGCCGCAGGTGAGCTGCTGCACGTCGCCGGGCCGAATGGCGCCGGCAAGACCACGCTCCTGCGCGTTTGCGCCGGGCTGCTGGTGCCAGAGCAGGGCGCCGTGACGTGGCGGGGCAGGCCGATCGCGGCCGATCGCGATGCCTATGCGGCCTCCTTCAGCTACCTCGGCCACAGCGACGGACTCAAGCCGGACTTCACCTCGCACGAAAATCTCATGTTCGAGGTCGGATTGCGGCGCGTGATCGCGGTGTCGGAAATCGATGCCACGCTCACCCGGGTCGGCCTGGCGGGCGCCGAGAACCAGCCGGCGCGATCGCTTTCCGCCGGGCAGCGGCGGCGCCTGGCCCTCGCGCGCGTGATGCTGGCCGGCACCGAGCTCTGGATCCTCGACGAGCCATTCACGAATCTCGACGCCGCAGGCGTCGCGATGGTCGCCGGCATCGTCGCGGAGCACGCCGAGGCCGGCGGCGCGGTGATGTTCGCCGCGCACCAGGCGCCGGCGATCCCGCGCCGGTCCGTGCGCAGGGTGGAGCTCGCCTGATGCCGCGCACGCCGGCCTCGGCCATGCTGCTCATGTACCGGCGCGACCTCGTGCTCGCGTTCCGGCACTGGGACCAGATCGCACAGCCGGTCGTCTTTTTCGCGATGGTGACGACGCTGTTTCCGCTCGCCATCAGCCCCGAGCTCGGCCAGCTGCGCGAGCTCGCTGGAGGAATCCTGTGGGTGGCGGCGCTGCTCGCCGCGCTGCTCGGCCTCGAGTTCCTGTTCCGCGCGGACCACGCGGACGGCACGCTCGAGCAGATGATGATCTCGGGACAGCCGCTCGCGCTGCTCGCGATCGCCAAGGGCGCCGCGCACTGGACGGCCTGCGGCCTGCCGCTCGTCCTCGCCTCGCCGCTGCTGGCGATCAGCCTCGGCGTGCCCGGGGCGGCCTTATGTACGGTGGTCGTGTCCCTCGCACTTGGCACGGGCATACTGAGCGCACTCGGGGCCATCGGAGCGGCGCTGACGCTCGGCCTGCGACGTGGCAGCGTGCTGCTGTCGTTGCTCGTGTTGCCGCTCGCCATGCCGGCCCTGATCTTCGGCGCGCGGGCGATCGACATGGCGATCCACGACGAGCAGGCCACCGGGCCGCTCCTGCTGCTGGCGGCGATGCTGGTGCTGGCGGTGACGCTCGCGCCGCTCGCCATCGCGGCGGCGCTTCGCATCAGCGCGGAATGAACTCATGAACTGGACCTGGCTGCACAAGTTCGCCTCGCCACCGCACGCGTACCGCCTCGCGGGCCGGCTGGCGCCATGGTTCGGCTGGCCGGCCTTCGTGCTGATCGTCGTCGGGCTGTACGGCGGTTTCGTGCTGGCGCCGCCGGACTACCAGCAGGGGGAAGGGTTCCGCATCCTCTACGTGCATGCGCCTTCGGCGTGGATGTCGATGTTCGTCTACGCCACGATGTCGGTGGCGGCGGCCATCGGCCTCGTGTGGCGCATCAAGCTGGCGCATGCGGTCGCCGCGGCCTCGGCGCCGATCGGCGCGTGGTTCACGTTCGCCGCGCTCGCGACCGGTTCGCTCTGGGGCAAACCCATGTGGGGCACGTGGTGGGTGTGGGACGCCCGCCTCACGTCCGAGCTGATCCTGCTGTTCCTCTACCTCGGGTACATGGCGCTGCGCGCCTCGATCGACGACCGCGACCGTGCGGACCGCGCGAGCGCCGTGCTCGCGCTGGTCGGCGTCGTGAACCTTCCGATCATTCACTACTCCGTATACTGGTGGAACACGCTGCACCAGGGCGCCACCATCAGCAAGATCGGCAAGCCCTCGATCACCGGGGACATGCTGTGGCCGCTCTTGACGATGCTGCTGGCCTTCACCCTTTATTATGGCGCGGTGATGCTGGTGCGCCTGCGCGCCGAGATCCTCCGGCGCGAGCGCGATGCGTCCTGGCTGCGGGAGGAACTGAAACCGTGAGTCTCGCCGAATTCCTCGCGATGGGCGGCTACGGCATCTACGTCTGGCCGAGCCTGGGCCTCGTGGTGTTCGCGCTGGTCTGGAACGTGCTCGCGGCGCGGCGCCTGCACGCGACGGCGCGCGCCGAGGCGCTGCGGCGGCTCGCCGCCGGGGGCCGCCCGTGACGCCGCGGCGCAAGCGGCTGCTGGCCGTCATCGCGATCGTCGCCGGCGTCGGCAGCGCGGTCGCGCTCGCCATGTTCGCGTTCGAGGACAACCTGCTCTACTTCTACAACCCCACGCAGGTCATGGCGGGCGAGGCGCCCTCGGGCCGCACGTTCCGCATCGGCGGCGTGGTCACGCAAGGGAGCGTGCAGCGCGCGGAGGGCTCGCTCGAGGTGCGCTTCGTCGTGACCGACTACCAGAAGTCCATCCCGGTTCGTTACGAAGGCCTGCTGCCCGACCTGTTCCGGGAAGGGCAGGGCGTCATCGCGCATGGCCGACTGACGGATTCGGGCGTGTTCGTCGCCGACGAGGTGCTCGCCAAGCACGACGAGAACTACATGCCGCCCGAGGTCGCCGATTCCCTGCACGCGCCGCCCCCGGAGCCCGCCGGATGATTCCCGAAATCGGCCATTTCGCGCTGGTCCTCGCGCTGCTGCTCGCGGCCGCGCAGGCGGTCTTCGGGCTTGGCGGCGCGGTCCGGCGCCATGCCGGCTGGATGGCGGCCGGGCGCTCCGCCGTCGTCGGGCAGTTCGTATTCACGGCGCTCGCATTCGGCGTGCTGACCTGGGCGTTCGTGCAGAAGGATTTCTCGGTGCTCTACGTCGCGACCAACTCCAATTCCGAGCTGCCACTCTTCTACCGGGTCGCGGCAACCTGGGGTGGCCACGAGGGTTCGCTGCTGCTGTGGGCGCTGTGCCTCGCCGGCTGGTCCGTCGCGGTTACCGCGCTGTCGGGGAGCCTCGATGCGCCGTTCCGCGCACGGGTGATCGGCGTCCTCGGGCTCATCAGCATCGGCTTCCTGCTGTTCATGCTGACCACGTCGAACCCCTTCGACCGGCTGGTGCCGGCCGCGGCCGACGGCAACGACCTCAATCCGCTGCTGCAGGATTTCGCGCTCGCCGTCCACCCGCCGATCCTCTACCTGGGCTACGTCGGCTTCGCCGTCGCCTTCTCATTCGCCTGCGCGACGCTGCTCGAGGGGCGCCTGGACGCGGCCTGGGCCCGGTGGACGCGCCCCTGGACGCTGGCTGCCTGGATGTTCCTGACCGTCGGCATCGCGCTCGGCAGCTGGTGGGCCTACTACGAGCTCGGCTGGGGCGGATGGTGGTTCTGGGATCCCGTCGAGAACGCCTCGTTCATGCCCTGGCTCGCGGGCACGGCGCTGATCCACTCACTTGCCGTCACCGAGAAGCGCGGCCTGTTCAAGAGCTGGACGCTGCTGCTCGCGGTGACGGCCTTCTCGCTGTCGCTGCTCGGCACCTTCCTGGTGCGGTCGGGCGTGCTGATCTCGGTGCACGCCTTCGCGACCGACCCGGCGCGCGGCATCTTCATCCTCGGCTTCCTGACCGCCGTCATCGGCGGCGCACTCGTGCTCTACGCCTGGCGCGCGCCGGGGCTCAAGTCCGCGGCCGGCTTCGAGATCACCTCGCGCGAGAGTTTCCTGCTGTTCAACAACGCGCTGCTGGTCGCCGCGCTCGGCCTGATCCTGCTCGGCACGCTGTACCCGCTGTTCATCGACGCGCTGGAGCTCGGCAAGATCTCGGTCGGGCCGCCGTATTTCGAGCTCGTGTTCATGGTGCCGATGCTGCCGCTGCTCGCGCTGCTCGGCGTCGGCATGCACGCGGCCTGGAAGCGCGGGCTGCTGCAATCGAAGCGCCGGCGCCTGATCGCAGTCGCCGTGGCATCGCTCGCGCTCGCGGTCGTGGCCGGGGCCGCGGTCTACGGGGCCGTGCGGCCGCTCTCGACCGTCGGATTCGCGCTCGCGCTCTGGGTCATGGGCACGTCGCTCCTGGAGCTCGTCCAGCGCCTGCGCAGCCGGCAGGGACTGCCGGGGGCAGTACTCGGCATGGTCATCGCGCACTTTGGCCTCGGGCTCGCGACCCTCGGCATCACGGGCGTGCAGTCGTTCAAGATCGAGAAGGACGTCGCGCTCGGCGTCGGCGACGCGGCGACGATCTCGGGCTACGAATTCCGCCTCGCGGCGATGCGCGACGTGCGTGGCCCTAACTACATCGGCGTCGAGGCCGACGTGCTCGTTTCACGTGACGGCCGCGCCGTCACGACGCTCAAGCCGCAGAAGCGGCTGTACAACTCCGGCGGCAACCCGATGACCGAGGCCGGCATCGAGGTCGGAGCCGCCCGCGACCTGTTCGCCGCGCTCGGCGACGACCTCGGGCAGGGCCGCTGGAGCCTGCGCCTGCAGTACAAGCCGCTCATCCGCTACATCTGGCTGGGCGCGCTCCTGATCGCGCTCGGCGGCGGCATCGCGGCCCTCGACCGGCGCTATCGGCGCCGGGCGGAGGCGAGCGAGCCGGCGATGGCGGCCGCGGCGGACGCCCGCGGATGAAGCTGCCGCTCCGCTTCCTGCTGCCGGCGCTCGCCTTCGCGGCGCTGGTCGGCTTCTTCATCGTCGGGCTGCAGAAGGACCCGGGCGTGATCCGCTCGCCGCTGATCGGCAAGCCCGCGCCGGCCTTCTCGCTCGAGTCGCTCGGCGACCCGGCCTGGCGCGTCGGCTCGGCGGACTTCGCGGGCCGGCCGTGGCTCCTGAACGTCTGGGCCACCTGGTGCGGGGGCTGCCGCGAGGAACACCAGACGCTGCTCGCGATCGCGCGCGAGAACCGCGTGCCGATGATGGGCCTAAACTGGCGCGACGACCGCAACCTCGCGCTGCGCTGGCTCGAGCAGCTCGGCAATCCCTACGTCGCGGTCGCCTACGATCCCGAGGGCCGCACCGCGATCGACTGGGGCGTGTATGGCGCGCCGGAGACCTTCCTGATCGGCGCGGACGGCCGGGTGCTGCAGAAGCAGATCGGGCCGATCACGCGGGAAATATGGCAGCGCGATTTCGTGCCGCACCTGCAGCCCGCGGGAGGGGAGGGATGATGCGCATCGCCGCCCTGGCCGCTGCCTGCCTGCTCGCTCTGCAGGCATTCGCCGTGGACACCGGCACGACGTTCACCGATCCGGCGCTGCAGGCGCGCTACGAGCACCTCATCCGCGAGCTGCGCTGCCTCGTGTGCCAGAACCAGAGCATCGCGGATTCCAACGCCTCGCTCGCAAGCGACCTGCGCCGCGAGGTGCGCGAGATGATCCTCGCGGGCAGGAGCGACGACGAGATCCGCGCGTTCATGACCGAGCGCTACGGCGACTTCGTCCTCTACAAGCCGCCCGTGGCCCCCCGGACGTGGCTCCTGTGGCTCGCGCCGGCGCTGCTGCTGCTCGGCGGCATCGGCGTCGCCGGACTGGTGATCCTGCGCCGCGCGCGCGCGGCGAAGTCGGATCCGGCGTCGCTCGACGAGGAACCGGATCCTTCGTGACGCTGTTCATCGTCATCTGCGCCCTGCTCGCGGTCGCGGCCGTCGCGCTGCTCGCCTGGCCGTTGCTGAAGCCGGCCCCCGCGGGCGCCGATGCGCCGCCGCGGCGTGACAGCGTCACCGCCACGATCGTCGCGGCAGGCCTGCCGCTGGTGGCTTTCCTCGCGTATTTCCTCGCCACCAACTGGTCCTGGGAGGCCGGCCCGCACGCCGCGTCGCCGTCCGCGCCCGACCTGCGGCAGATGGTCGAGCAGTTGCAGACGCGCCTGCAGGGACAGCCCGACGACGTCGAAGGCTGGAAGCTGCTGGGGCGGTCGGCGACCGTGGTGGGCGATTACGCGCTCGCACGCGACGCTTTCAGCGAGGCCTACACGCGCACCCAGGGGCAGGACGCCGATGCCGTGGCCGGTTTCGCCGAGTCGCTGGTGCTGAATGACGAGCGCGAGATCGACGGCCAGGCGGCCGCGCTCTTCGAGCGCGCGCTCGCGCTCGACCCGGACAACGCGCGCGCGCTGTGGTACGGCGGCATCGTGGCGTTCCGGCGCGGCGACCTCCCGGTTGCGCAGCAGCGCTGGGTGGAGCTGCAGAATCACGACCTGCCGCCGGACCTGCGCCAGGTCGTCGCCGAGCGCCTCGCCGAGATCGAGCGGGCGCAGGGCGGAACCCCGGCGCCGGCCGTCGCCGCGGCGCGACCCGCGACCGCGGGCGGTAATCTCGCGATCGACATCGCTCCGTCGCTGGCGGCGCAGGTGCCGCCCGGCGCGACGCTGTTCGTGATCGCGCGACGGGGCGAGGGCGGGCCGCCGCTCGCCGTCGTGCGGCGCGCGGCGGGCGCCTTCCCGCTCTCCATCACGATGTCCGACGCGGACGCGATGCTGCCCGGCACGTCGCTCGCCGCGGCCGGCCCCCTGCGCATCATCGCCCGGATATCGCTCCAGGGCGGCCCGGTCGCCGCGAGCGGCGACCTCTTCGGCGAGGTCGGCTATGATTTCTCCTCGGCCAGTCCGGCAACCGTGATCATCGACCGGATCGTCCCGTAATTCAGCGGCCGGAGGAGTGCGATGGGTCGCCCCGCCGCCGTCAGCTACCGGTTCCGGCACCTGCCTTCCACGTTCCGCTACTACCCGCGGGCCGTGTTCGGCCGGCGCGCCGCGCTCGTCCCGGAGGGGCGCTCGGTCCCGCGCCTGGAAGGCAGCGCGGAATCGGTGTCCGCGCGCGCCGGGCATCTCGCGCGCTACCGGCGGGTCTGCGGATTCGCCGACGACGGCGCGCTGCCGGTCACCTACCCGCACGTGCTCGCGGTGCCGTTGCACGTGGCGCTCCTGACGCACCCGAAATTCGTGGTGCGGCTCATGGGGCTCATCCACGTCGGCAACGAGATCCACCAGTCGCGGCCGCTGCCGGCGGGCGCGAATTATCGCGTCCGCACCTGGATCGAGGGCCACCGCGACGGCGACCGGGGCCATGAGTTCGACCTGTACACGGAGCTCGACGACGCCACCGGCATCGCCTGGCACGAGAAGTCCACGCTGCTCGCGCGCCGCGCCGCGGGCGGCGGGCAGGCCGCCCGCAGCGCGCGGCAGACGCTGCGCTACGAGAAGCCGCAGGAATCGGATGCGCCCGCGGTCGCGCAGATCGAGGCCTCGCGCTCGGTCGGGCGGCGCTATGGATGGCTGGCGGGTGACCTGAACCCGATCCATCTCGGCGACCGCGGGGCGAGGCTGTTCGGCTTCGAGCGCGCGGTGGCACACGGCATGTGGTCCATGGCGCGCTCGCTCGCGGCGCTCGGTCCCGGGCCGCTCGCGCCGCCCGTCCGCGTGCACGTCGAGTTCAAGCTGCCCCTGTTCCTGCCGTCCACGGCCAGGCTCGAGCACTGGCCGCGGGACGGGCGCCACGTGTTCGTGCTGAAGGACGCCGAAGGCCAGCGGCCGCACCTGGCCGGCTCGACGCGCCCGGGCTGAGGCGATGCTGCGCTCGATCGACTGGCTGATGCGGAACGTGCTGCGCGCGAAGCCCGGCGAGGAGCGCGCCGTCGGCCTCGCCTTCCTCTACTTCTTCATGCTGCTGTGCGCCTACTACCTGCTGCGCCCGCTGCGGGACGCGATGGCGATCAGCGCCGGCGTCGAGAACCAGCGCTGGCTGTACATCGGTACTTTCGTCTCGATGCTGGTGCTGACGCCCTTCTTCGGCGTGCTGGTATCGCGCGTGCAGAAGAAGCTGCTGCTGCCGGTCACCTACGGGTTTTTCGCCTCCAACCTGCTCGTGTACTACGTGCTGTTCAAGGTGGTTCCCGAGTCGTTCTGGGTGGCCACCTCGTTCTTCGTCTGGCTCTCCGTCTTCAACATGTTCGTGGTGTCCGTCTTCTGGAGCTTCATGGCGGACGTGTTCCGGGACGAGGAGGCGAAGCGCCTGTTCGGGCCGATCGCGGCGGGTGGCGGCACGGGCGCGATCGTGGGCCCCTCACTGATGCAGCTGCTCGTGCCCTGGATCGGCGTGGACGCCGTCGTGTTCCTCGCCATGCTGCTCCTGCTCGGCACGCTGCCCTGCATCCGCGGCCTGGCGCACTGGGCGGAGCGGCGCCACGGCCACTTCGAGCTGCCGCCCGACGACCCCGAAGCGCGCATCGGCGGGCGCATGATGGCGGGCGCATTGCTCGTCGCGCGCTCGCCCTACCTGCTCGGCATCTTCGCGATCATCGGCATCGGCTCCATGGCCGGCGTCTTCATGTACCAGGAGCTGCTGCAGCTCGTGGGCGACACCTATCCCGACCTCGAGAGCCGCTCGCAGTTCTTCGCGCGGCTCGACACGGCCGTCAACGTGCTGGCCTGGGTGTTCCAGGGCTTCGTCGTTGCCTGGCTGATCCGCGCCATCGGGCTGTCGGGCGCGCTGATCACCACGCCGGTCGCGGCTTTCGTGTCGTTCGCGGCGCTCGCCTTCGCGTTCGTCGCCGCCATGCCGATCCTGGCGGTGCTCGGCGCGGGACAGGTCATCCGCCGGGCGGGCGAGTTCGGCATCGCGAAGCCGAGCCGCGACGTGCTGTACACGATCGTGGACGCCGAGACCAAGTACAAGGCCAAGAACTTCATCGACACCGTCATGCAGCGCGGCAGCGACCTGGCCGGCGTCTGGCTGCACGTCGGCCTGCAGTCCCTCGGCGTCGGTCTGTTCGGCTTCTCGATGCTCTGCGGCGCCGGCATGGTCGCGGCAACCGCGATTTCGTGGGGCCTCGGGCGCTCCTTCGAGCGGCGGCGGACCGGCACTTCCTGACGGCGCCGCGGTCGAATGGCCCATGGCGACATTGACCCGCCGCGAGACCGTGGCCCTGCTCGCGGCCGCCGCGGCGGCCCCGCGCCTTGCGGCCGCGGCTGATCCCGTGTTGCGCACGATCCCGTCGAGCGGCGAGCGGCTCCCGGCGCTCGGCCTCGGCACCTGGCAGGCGCTCGACGTGCCGGCATCCGGGCCCGAATTCGACGCGGCGGAGAATGCGGTCCGCAGCTTCCTCCAGTCCGGCGGGCGCCTGATCGACAGTTCGCCGATGTACGCGCGCGCCGAGGAACGCATCGGCGACATCCTGGCGCGCATCCGCCCGAGGGCGCCCGCCTTTCTCGCCACAAAAATCTGGACCCGCGGCCGCGAGGCGGGCAGGGCCCAGCTCGCGGACTCGCACCGGCTGATGCGCGCGAAGACGCTCGACCTCGTGCAGGTACACAACCTGCTGGACCTCGACACCCACCTCGCGACATTGCGTGCCGCGAAGGAGGAGGGGACGGTCCGTTACCTCGGCGTGACGCACTACACCGCGGGCGCCCATGCGGAACTCGAGCGCGTGATCCGGCGCGAGCGGCCGGATTTCCTCCAGGTCAACTATTCCCTCGCGGAACCCGAGGCGGGCGATCGCCTGCTGCCCGCCGCCCGCGACCAGGGCGTCGCCGTGCTGGTGAACCGGCCCTTCACGACGGGCGCGATGATCGACCGCGCCCGCGGCAAGCCATTGCCCCCGGTCGCCGGGGAACTCGGTTGCCGGACGGCCGCGCAAGTCTTCATCAAGTGGGTACTGGCGGATCCGGCCGTCACCGTGATCCTCACGGCCACGCGCAATCCCCGGCACGCCGCCGAGAACCTCGAGGGCGTCTCCGGCAGCGTCCCGACGGCCGCGCAGCGGGCCGCCATTGCGCGCTGGTTTGGAGGCCTGTGAAGCTAGGGTGCACTCCCTAGGGGCGGTCCGGATACTGGCGGCATCGGGAAACCTGGATACCGCGAGGAGACCGCAATGATCGACAACATCAACGAATTCCTGGGCAACGTCGCCCGCACCGAGCTGGGCCGGGCCGCGCGCCGGTCCGCCCGGACGATCTGGCACGCCCATCTCGATGCCATGCAGACCACCCGCCACGAGGCTGGCAAGGTGCTGGTCCTCGCCCTGGAGCAGGGCCAGAAGTTCGGCACGCGCGGCCGCAACCGGGCCGAGGGCGTCGTCGAGAACCTGGCCGGCGCCGCCGACGAGCGCATCGCGACGATCGAGCAGGCGCTCCAGCAGGGCGTGGGCCGCGTCATCGAGCGTATCGGCCTGCCGACGGCCAGGGACGTGAACGCGCTTGCGCGCCGCGTGGACGCGCTCACCGCCCGCGTCGACGGCCGCAAGCCGCAGCGCCGCCGCACCCGCCGCGCCGCCTGAGTGAAGCCACGGCGCTGGTGTACGATGGGGCCACCCTTCGTACACCAGCGTCATGCAGAGTCCCAAGTCCGCCCCCGGACGCCGCACCCGCCAGCGCATCCTCGACGTCACGCTCGCGCTCTATAACGAGCGGGGCGAGCCGAACGTCTCCACCTCGCTGATCGCCGCCGAGCTCGGCATCAGCGCGGGCAATCTGCACTACCACTTCCGCCGGAAGGACGAGCTTTCCGCCGCGCTGCTCGAGCAGTTCGTGGCCGAACTCGATTCCCTCCTGCCGCCCGCCGGCTGGCGCGCGGACAACGTCGAGGACGTCTGGTTCCTGCTGCACCTCATCCTCGAGGCGTTGTGGCGCTACCGCTTCCTGTTCCGGGACCTTTCCGGGATCATGGCCCGCGACCGACACGCGGGCGCCCGGCTCGCCACCGTCTTCGAACGCTCGGTGCACGCCGCGCGCGGCATCTGCCTCGGGCTCGCCGAGCGCGACCTGATGACTGCGACCGGGGCCGAGATCGACGCGCTCAGCACCAACATCGCGGTGGTCGCGCTCTACTGGCTGTCGTTCGAGTCGGCGCGACACCCACGCCGGCCCGCCGAAGGCGGAACCATGGCCCGCGGGGCTTATCAGGTGTTGATGCTCGTGGCGCCGTTCCTGGATCCCGGCGGAAGGCTGCACCTCGAACAGCTCGCGCACGAGTACCTCGCACGGGGCGAGCCTCACGCCAGCTAGCCGCACCCACACCCGGAGACATTCATGAATCGCACTGGCGCCATCCTGATCGCGCTCCTTTCAACGCTCGCTGCCAACGCGGAAGACGTGGTCCAGCTGCGGACCGGTTACTGGGCACTGGTCACCGAGATGCCCGACGGTTCAGAACCGCAGCGTACACTCCAGTGTCTGACGCCCTACGAGCTCGAAA
>DATBLN010000095.1:0-27589 GCA_036555345.1 Steroidobacteraceae bacterium | reverse complement strand
GCGCCGTCCGAATTCCGCGTAACCCGCCGCCTGCGGCAGGCGGCCGGCGCCGGGCGATCCGCCGGCGTAGGGCACGACGACGACACGCTGCACCGAGGGCAGCTTCTCGAGCACCGCTGCGATCGGCGCCAGCGAGTCGATGGTCTTGCCGGCATAGAAGTAGCCGTCGGCCGTGAACAGCACCCTGGGCGCCACCTGGCCGAAACGGTCGAGCACCCCCTGGATGCCGAAGTCGGGCGAGCAGGAGGTCCAGGTCGCGCCCACGCTCGCGGTCGCGAGCATCGCGACGACGGTCTCCGGCAGGTTCGGCAGGAAGCCGGCGACGCGGTCGCCCGGCCCGACGCCGGCGTCCGCGAGACCCGCGGCGATGCGCGCGACCTCCGAACGCAGCTCCTGCCAGGACAACTCGCGGCGCTCGCCGCGCTCGTTCCTGAACACGAGCGCGGGCTCCTCGTCCGGCCCGCGCAGCAGGTTTTCGGCGAAGTTGAGTTTCGTGCCGGGAAACCAGCGCGCGCCGGGCATGCGATCGCCGTCCGTGACCACGGGGCCGCTGCGCTCGGCGATCACGCCCGCGAAGTCGAACAGCGCCTCCCAGAACGCGGCGCGCTCCGTGACCGACCAGCGGTAGAGCGCGTCGTAGTCGCCGGCCGGCGCGCCGCGCCCGGCCGCGAACGCCATGAAGCGGGTCAGGTTCGCATCCGCGATGCGAAACAGCGAGGGAGTCCAGACCGGCTGGTCCGCGCTCACAGGTTCTGGTAGTTGGGCCCGGAGCCGCCCTCGGGCACGGTCCAGGTGATGATGCCGTACGGGTCCTTGATGTCGCAGGCCTTGCAGTGCACGCAGTTGGCCGCGTTGATCTGCAGCCGACGGCCAGCAGTGCCGTCGTCCACCATCTCGTAGACCTGCGCCGGGCAGAAGTTCTCGCAGGGATTGCCGAATTCCGTCGCGCAGCGCGTCGCGCAGATCGTCGTGTCCGCGACCTTGAGATGCACGGGCTGCGACTCCTCGTGGACGTTGCCCGCGTGGAAGACTGCCGCCGGCCGGTCGCGCGGCGGCAGCGTGCGCTCGCCCCAGCCGCGCTCGACCGGCGCGAAGGTCTCGAGGCGATGGAGCGCGAGGTGGTTCTCGCGGTGGCCGAGCGTCCAGGGCGTGCGGCCCGCGGTGACGGTCTCGAGCGCGCCGTTCGCGAGGCCCCACCACAGGCCGCGATGGAAGCCCGGCTTGAAGTTGCGCACGCGCCTGAGTTCGCGCCCGCCGGGCGAGTCGCGCCACCTCGCTTCGAAGCCGCTGGTCGCTCCGCGCTCGACGAGATGCTCCGCGGCGAGCGCGCCCGAGCGGATGGCCTGGTGCACGCCCTTGATCTTCGGCACGTTGAGCGTGCCTGCCGCGTCGCCGATCACGAGCAGGCCCGGCGCGTCCATGCGCGGCAGCGACTGCCAGCCGCCGGCCGCGATGGTGCGCGCGCCGTAGGCCAGGAGCTCGCCGCCCTCCAGCAGCTTCTGCAGGCGCGGGTGATGCTTGAACTGCTGGAAGGCCTCGAACGGCCTGAAGCGCGGGTCGGCGTAGTCGAGCCCGACGACGTAGCCGACGTAGACGCGGTCGCCCTCGAGGTGGTAGACGAAGCTGCCGCCATAGGTGTGCGGGTCCACCGGCCAGCCCACGCTGTGCTGGATCAGGCCCGCCTCCGCGCGGCCGGGCGGGAGCTGCCAGAGCTCCTTGAAGCCGAGGCCGTAAGTCTGGGGCTCGCGGCCCTCCGCGAGGCCCAGCGTCGCGATCAGCTGCCGGGTCACGCTGCCGCGGCAGCCCTCGGCGAGAATCGTGGTGCCGGCCTGGATCTCCGCGCCCGGCGCGTAGTTCGGCCCGGGACTGCCGTCGCGCGCGAGGCCCATGTCGCCGAGGCGCACGCCCGTGACCCTGCCGTCCTCCACCAGCGCCCCGGCGGCGGCGAAGCCCGGAAAGACGTCGACGCCCAGCGCTTCCGCGCGGCCCGCGATCCAGGGCATCAGCAGGCCGAGCGAGACGATGAAGTTGCCGCGGTTGTGCATCTGCGGCGGATTCGGCAGGCGGATGGCGGAGCGGCGCGTCAGGAAGTGGAACTCGTCGCGCTTCGCGGGCACGCAGATCGCGGGCGGCGAGTCGCGCCACGCCGGCAGCAGCGCATCGAGCGGGCCGGGTTCCATGACGCAGCCCGAGAGCATGTGCGCGCCGACGGCGGCGCCCTTCTCGAGGACGCAGACCGACAGCTCCGGCTTCAGCTGCTTGAGGCGGACGGCGCAGGCGAGTCCCGCGGGCCCCGCCCCGACGATCACGACGTCGTAGGTCATGACGTCGCGACCGGTCACGGCATGCGCGCTCCCGCGAGCTGCGGCAGCCGCAGCACCGGTTCCCGGACCTTCGCCAGGTCCCCGGCGACGACCACGGTCATCTTCGAGGGCACGATGAAGCGCGCCGCCATCTCGCTCACCTGCTGCGGCGTCACCGCGCGCACGCTCGCGACCCAGCCGGTCAGGAACTCCGGCGGCAGGCCGTGCAGGTCCATGAAGGCGAGCTGCCCCAGCACGCCGTTCGGCGAGGAGTTGGAGATCACGAACAGGCCCGAGCGGTAGGCCTTGATGGCATCGAGCTCCGCCGCGGGCGGCGGTTCGCGCTGCAGCCGGTCGATCTCCCGGTAGATCTCCGCGAGGGCGTCCGCCGTGTGCTCGGTCGTGACCTCGGCCGAGAGCACCCAGAGCGCCGTGGAGCGGCGTGCGCTGATCGAGGAATCGGGCGAATAGCTGTAGCCCTTGTCCTCGCGGATGTTGGCCGTGATGCGCGAGCCGAAGGCACCGCCCAGCAGGCTGTTCATGATCGTGGTCGGGAAGTAGAGCGCATGGGCCGGGTGCGGCACCGGCACGGCGATGCGGATCGAGGACTGCGGCGCGCCCGGCGTGTCGATGAGCGCGAGCTGCAGCGTGTCGGCGGCCGCCGGCGGCAGCACAGTGGGCGCGGCACCTTCGCGCCAGTCCCCGAAGCCCCGGCGCAGCGCCGCCTCGAGGGCGTGCCGGTCGTAGCGGCCGGCGACGTAGACGTGCGTGCGGCGGGCGCCGAAATTGCGCTCGTGGAAGGCGCGTACGGCGGCGATGTCGTAGCCGGCGAGCTGTCCCGGCCGCGGCAGCGCGCGGCCGAACGGATGGTCGCCGTACACGAGCCGCGCGAGCGCTTCGCCCGCCTGCGACTGCGGGTCGGAGCGCGCGACGGCCAGGCCGCGCTCGAAGTTCGCGATGACCCGCGGCAGCTCGGACTCCGGCAACGCCGGGTTCCGCAGCACGTCCGCGACGAGCTCGACCGCCTCCGCGGCGCGCTCCGACAGCACCGAGATGCCGACGGTCGCCTGCTCCGCGCCCGCACCGACGTTGAGCGAGCCGCCCATGCCCGCCGCGGCCTCGGCGATCGCCGGCGCAGAGCGCGTCGCCGTGCCTTCCTTCATCATCTCGGCGGTGACGTCCGCGAGCCAGGTGGACCCGCCGTCGTCGATGTTGCCGGTGCGCACCACGGCGAGCACCGTCACCTTCGGCACGGTGCCGTAGTCGATGAACGTGAGCGCGAGGCCGTTGTCGAGCTCGAGCGTCTCGCGCGAAGGCAGGCGGAAGTCGCGCGGCTCGCCGGGGACCGGCGGCGGCTCGCGCGCGCCGGCGGCGGTGGCGGCGAGCGCGAGCAGGAGCGCCGCGAGGCGCTTCATGGCGCGCCACCCGCCGCCGCGCCGCCCGGCAGGACGATCTGCACCGTGCGCCGCGCCGGGGTCAGGTACCGGCGCGCGACCTCGCTCACGAGCGCGGGCGTGACGGCGCGCAGTTCCGGCTCGATGCGGTTGATGCGGGCCGGATCGTCGTCGAACAGCGCGAAGCAGGCGAGCAGCTCCACGAGCGCGAAGCGCGTGCTGGATCCCGCGAGATCATAGAGCGCCGCGCGCGTCTTGGTCAGCGCGCGCTCCATCTGCGCGGGCGTCGGCGGGGCCGCCTGCAGGCGGGCGATCTCGGCGTCCACGTCGGCGACGATCGTCGCCGGGTCGGTGGCCGGGTCGTGCACGAGGTAGAGCATCCACAGCATCGGGCCGTCATAGGTGAACTCGTTGCCGAGCAGGTTGATGCCGCCCGCGACCGAGCCGCTGTAGCCCTGCTGCTGCACGAGGCGCTGCCACAGCAGGCTGTCCTCGCCCTGCAGCAGGATCTGGTCGAGCAGGCTGAAGGCCCAGTGCTCCGGCGTACCGCGGGGCGGCACGTGCCAGGCGAGCGCGAGCGCCGGCCGGGGAGCGAGCCGGTCGGTGTACGAATCGCGGCGCTCGACCGTCTGGTCCGGCTCGGCGAGGTCCGGGCGCGCCGGCTGCGGGCGTGCGGCGATCGCGGCGAAATACTTCGATACCCAGGCGCGCGCCGCGCCGGCATCGAAGTCGCCCGCGACCACCAGCACCGCGTTGTTCGGCGCGTAGTAGGTCTCGAAGAAGGCCTGCGCGTCCTCGAGCGTCGCCGCGTCGAGATCCGCGAGGTCGCCGTAGAAGTTGTGCGCGTTGTACCAGTTGACGTTCGCCACCTGCGGCAGCGTGAGCCAGGGGAAGCCGCCGTAGGGCTGGTTCAGCACGTTTGCGCGCACCTCGTTCTTGACCACGCCCTGCTGGTTCACCAGGTTCTCCTGCGTGATCGCGAGCGACTTCATGCGGTCCGCCTCGGCCCACAGCACGGTCTCGAGCGTGTGCGCCGGGACCACCTGGAAGTAGTTGGTGTAGTCGAACGTGGTCGAGCCGTTGACGACGCCGCCATTGCCTTCGATGAGCCGGATGAACTCCATCTTCCCGAGGCTGGCGGAGCCCTGGAACATCAGGTGCTCGAACAGGTGCGCGAACCCGGTGCGGCCCTTCGGCTCGATGCGGAAGCCGATGCGGTAGTACACGCCGACGGTGACGGTGGGCGCCGACGCGTCCTGCGACAGGACGACCCTCAGCCCGTTGTCGAGCTTGTAGAAGTCGACCGGGATGTTGATGCCCGGCGAAGCGCCCGCAACGGCGCTCCCCGACTCGCCCGTGATCGGCTGCGCGACGCATCCGCCGACCAGCGCGGCGCCGATCAGCCCGATCCACGGGCGGACCGCGAGACTCCGGATGGCGGCGCCGCGGCCGGTCATCGAGGCGCCATCCGTATCGCTCCGTCCAGCCGGATCGTGTCCCCGTTCAGCATGTGGTTGGTGCAGATCGCCGCCACGAGCTCGGCATATTCCTCCGGCCGGCCGAGGCGCGGCGGGAAGGGCACCTGCTTGCCGAGGGAGTCCTGCGCTTCCTGCGGCAGTCCCGCCATCATCGGTGTCTGGAAGATGCCGGGGGCGATGCCGACCACGCGGATGCCGAAGCGCGCGAGTTCTCGCGCGAGCGGCAGCACCATGCCGTGGACTGCGGCCTTCGACGTGCCGTACGCCACCTGCCCGATCTGGCCTTCGAAGGCCGCGACCGAAGCCGTGTGGATCAGCAGGCCGCGCTCGCCGTCGGCGTCGGGCGCATTCGACTGCATGATCGCGGCCGCGGCCCGGTCCAGCAGGAAGGTGCCGAGCACGTTGATGTTCATGACGCGCTGGAACGCCGCCGTGGGCAAGGGGCCGTCCTTGCCGAGGAGCTTGCCGGGGGTGGCGACGCCTGCGCAGGCGATCGCGACGTTGAGTCCGCCCATGTGGTCGGCCGCCGCGCGCACCGCCGCGTCCACGTCGGATTCGTTCGTGACGTCGCAGTGGCGGTAGCTCGCGCCCGCGCCGAGCTGCCCCGCCGCCCGGCGGCCGGCATCGTCCTGGACGTCGAGCAGGGCGACGGTGCCGCCGGAGGCGACGAGGCGGGCGGCCGTGGCGAGCCCGAGCCCCGATGCCCCGCCCGAGATGACGGCGCGTACGTCTTCGAGTTTCATGGCCGCATTTCTCCGGCGTCCAGTTTACAGCCTCGGGACCGCGGCACGCCGGTGTTGCGACGGATGCCCGCCGCTCAGAGACGAAGGCCGCCGTCCACCTCGACGACGCGCCCGGTCAGGAAGTCGTTCTCGGCGATGTAGACGGCGGTTCCCGCGATCTCCGCGGGCTGCCCGAGGCGGCGCAGCGGCACCGTGGCGGTGACGCGCGCGACGAGCTCGGGCTTCATCGCCGCGAGGATGTCGGTGGCGCAGAAGCCGGGTGCGATCGCGGCGCTCCGGATGCCGTGGCGCGCGAGTTCCTTGGCCCAGACCACCGTCATCGCGGCCACGCCCGCCTTGGTCGCGGAGTAGTTGGTCTGGCCCACGTTGCCCTCGCGGGAAATCGAGGAAATGTTGATGATCAGGCCGCCGTTTCCGAGGCGGATCATCCGTTCCGCCGCCTCGCGCGCGCACAGGAACACGCCGGTGAGGTTGACGTCGAGCACGGCCTGCCATTGCGCGAGCGACATCTTGCCGACCACCGCGCCGTCCTGGACCTTGACGAGCAGCGCGTCCTTGGTGATGCCGGCATTGTTCACGAGGACGTCGAGCCGCCCGAAATCGGAGACCACGGCGTCGAGGCTGGCGGCGACCTGGGATTCGCTCGATACGTCGGCATGGTAGGGCCGCGCGCGCGCGCCCTGGGCCTGGCATTGCGCGCAGGTCTCGCGCAGGTCCTCCGCATGGATGTCGAGGGCCGCGATCTGCGCCCCCTTGGCGGCGAAGGCGGAGGCGATCGCCCGTCCGAGCCCCCGACCGGCGCCGGTGACGGCAACCACCTTGCTGGCAAGCTGCATGACGCCCTTTACTGCACCCGCGAAAGAGGGTGCAGACAACGTAATGGGTTCAGGACGTTAGCGTCTCTTGCGCCGCAACACAACTGTCAATTGGACTCAATGTCGAAGAGCACGGCTTCGGCGTCCACCAGCTCGCCGGCCCGAGCGAATACCTGCATGACGCGTCCGGCGCGACCCGCGCGGATCGCATGCTGCATCTTCATGCCCTCGACGACGGCGAGCACCTCGCCTTTCGCGACCGCATCGCCGGGCTTCACGCGCAGGTCCACGACGCGACCGGGCAGCGGGGAGGCGGGATGCGCATCCGCGTCCTCGACGCCGCGCTCGTGCGGCCACCCCGGCGCAAAAGAGAGTTCGTCCGCCTGCTCGCCGATCACCTGCAGCCGGGCGCCGTGGCGGATCACTTCGAGTTCGCGCGGGCCCGATCCCGGGTCGACGCGATACCGTCCCTCCGCCAGGGCTGCGACCGTCCCGGCGAGCCGCCTCCCGTCCGCCTCGAGTTCGATGCCACCGCGATCCCTGCGGGCACGCAGCCGGACGAACGCCGGCGCGCGCAGGCCGACCGCCTGCGGCGCGGGGCCGCCCGTGCGCCAGGCGTCCGCGAGCGACCAGGGCCCCGCCGCGGGCGCGGCCCCGGCACGCTCCTCGAGGGCGAGGGCCGCGGCGAGCAGCAGGGATTCCGGCGCGGGCGCCTGCTCGCGCACGAGCGTCTCGAGCTCGCGATCGACGAAACCCGTGTCCACGTCGCCGGCCTCGAACTGCGGGTGGCGGGCGATGGCGCGCAGCAGCGGCAGGTTGTTCTGGATGCCGAAGACCGCGGTGCGGTCGAGCGCCCGGCGCAGGCGCGCGAGAGCGGTCCGCCGGTCGCCGCCGCCGGCGATCACCTTCGCGATCATCGGATCGTAGTGGACGGTGACGGCGTCGCCGTCCTCGATGCCGGTATCCACGCGCCAGTCCTGGTCCTCGCGCGGGTGCGCGAAGCGCTCGACCGTGCCGACCGACGGCAGGAAACCGCGCCGCGGGTCCTCGCTGTAGAGCCGCGCCTCGATGGCGTGGCCGCGCTGGCGGATCTGGTCCTGCGCGAGCGGGAGCTGTTCGCCGGCCGCGACGCAGAGCTGCCACTCGACCAGGTCGAGGCCGGTCACGTACTCCGTCACGGGATGCTCGACCTGCAGGCGCGTGTTCATCTCCATGAAGTAGAACTCGCCGCCGGCGCCGACGATGAACTCGACGGTGCCGGCATTGACATAGCCGACGGCCTGCGCCGCGCGCACGGCCGCCGCCGTCATCGCCGCGCGGGTCGGCGCGTCGATGAAGGGCGAGGGCGATTCCTCGATGATCTTCTGGTAGCGGCGCTGCACCGAGCACTCGCGCTCGAACAGGTGCACGCAGTTGCCGTGGCGGTCGCCGAATACCTGCACCTCGATGTGCCGCGGCCGCTCCAGGAAGCGCTCGAGCATGAGCCGGCCGTCGCCGAAGGCGCTTTCCGCCTCGCCGCGCGCCCCCGCGATCGCTTCCGGCAGTTCCCCGGCGGCGCGCACGATCCGCATGCCCTTGCCGCCGCCACCGGCGACGGCCTTCACGAGGAGCGGAAACCCGATGCGCTCCGCCTCGCGCGCGAATGTCGCCGGCGACTGGTCGTCGCCCATGTAGCCGGGCACCACAGGCACGCCGGCGGCGGAGACGATCGCCTTGGCCTCGTGCTTGAGTCCCATCGCGCGGATCGCGGCCGGCGACGGGCCGACGAAGGCGATCCCGGCGGCGGCGCAGGCTTCGGCGAAGGCGGCGTTCTCCGACAGGAAGCCGTAGCCCGGGTGGATCGCTTCCGCGCGCGTCGCGCGCGCGGCCTCGAGGACGGCCGTGACGTTCAGGTAGGACTCGCGCGCCGGCGGCGGCCCGATGCACGCCGCTTCGTCGGCCAGGCGCACGTGCCGCGCGGCGCGATCCGCCTCGGAATGCACCGCGATGGCGTGCACGCCGAGCCGGCGGCAACTCCGGATGACGCGGCAGGCGATCTCGCCGCGATTCGCGATCAGGAGCCGGCGGATCATGAGTCGCCGCGGGTCCAGCCGGGCTTGCGCCGCTCCAGGAAGGCCGTGAGTCCCTCGCGCGCCTCTTCGCCCGCGCGGACGCGCGCGATCCAGGCGGCAGTGTCGGCCCGCAGCGCCGCGTCCGTCGCCTCGCTGCGGCCGGTGACGTGGCGGATCAGCCGCTTGATCTCGCGCTGCGCGGAGGGGCCGCCGGCCCCGAGCGCTTCCACCGTCCGCGCGGCGAGCGCGGCGAGATCGCCGGCCTGCGCCACCTCGTGCACGAGGCCGACCGCGAGCGCCCGGGCCGCGTCCATGGCCTCGCCGGTCAGGAACCAGCGGCGCGCCTGGCGCACGCCGATCGCGCGCATCACGTAGGGCGAGATCATGGCGGGCACGAGTCCGAGCCGGACCTCGGACAGCGCGAAGCGCGCGCGGTCCGAGGCGAGCGCGATGTCGCAGCAGGCGACGAGGCCGACCGCCCCGCCCATGGCCGCGCCGTTGACGACGGCGAGCGTCGGCTGCGGCAGCCGCTCGAGCGCCTCCAGCATCCCGGCGAAGCGGCCGGCGTCCGCCTCGTTCTGTGCGGGCGGCGCGGACCCGGCGCTGCGCATTTCGCCGATGTCCGCGCCGGCGCAGAAGACCTCGCCGGCGCCGGTCAGCACGATGGCGCGCACCGCGCCGTCGGCGGCGAGCGCCGCGAGCGCGTCGGTGAGCCGCGCCACGAGCTCGCCGGACAGCGCATTCTTCGCCTCGGGGCGGTCGAGCGTGAGGGTGACGACGCCGCGCGGGTCGCGTGTGATCCGGAGCATGGGTCTACATCCGGAACACGCCGTAGGACTCCACGGCGGGCGCGGGCCCGCGCGCGACGACGGCGAGCGCGAGGCCGAGCACGCGGCGCGTGTCGCAGGGATCGATCACGCCGTCGTCCCACAGCCGGGCGGTCGCGTAGTAGGGATTGCCCTGCCGCTCGTACTGCTCGCGGATGCCGTCGATGAAGGTCTTCTGCTCGGCTTCCGGCCAGCGGCCGCCCTTCGCCTCGATGCCGTCGCGTCGCACGGTGGCGAGCACGGACGCCGCCTGCTCCCCGCCCATGACCGAGATGCGGGCGTTGGGCCAGCTCCAGAGGAAGCGCGCGCCGTAGGCGCGCCCGCACATCGCGTAGTTGCCGGCGCCGAAGGACCCGCCGATGACGACCGTGAGCTTCGGCACCGTCGAGCAGGCGACCGCGGTCACCATCTTGGCGCCGTCCCTCGCGATGCCGCCCGCCTCGTAGCGCCGGCCCACCATGAAACCCGTGATGTTCTGCAGGAAGAGCAGCGGCACGCGCCGGCGGTTCGCGAGCTGCACGAAGTGCGCGCCCTTCAGCGCCGACTCCGAGAACAGGATGCCGTTGTTCGCGAGGATGGCGACCGGGTAGCCCCAGATACCCGCGAAACCGCACACCAGCGTCTTGCCGTAGAGCGCCTTGAACTCGTGGAACTCGGAGCCGTCCACGACGCGTGCGATGACCTCGCGCACGTCGTAGGGCTGGCGCAGGTCGCGCGGCACGAGCCCGTAGATCTGCTCCGCCGGGTAGGCGGGCTCGGCCGGGGCCTCCGGCTCGAGCCAGCGCGCCGGGCGATGGTTGAGCGCGCCCACGACCTCGCGCGCCATGGCGAGCGCGTGCGCATCGCTGTCGGCGAGGTGGTCCACGACGCCCGAGGTGCGCGCGTGCACGTCGCCGCCACCCAGCGTCTCGGCGTCGACGACCTCGCCGGTCGCCGCCTTCACGAGCGGCGGGCCGCCGAGGAAGATCGTGCCCTGGTTCTTGACGATGATCGACTCGTCGCACATCGCGGGCACGTAGGCGCCGCCCGCGGTGCAGGAGCCCATGACCACGGCCACCTGCGGGATGCCGGCCGCGGAGAGGCGCGCCTGGTTGTAGAAGATGCGGCCGAAATGCTCGCGGTCCGGGAACACCTCGTCCTGCAGCGGCAGGAAAGCGCCGCCGGAATCCACGAGGTACACGCAGGGCAGGCGGTTCTCGAGCGCGATCTCCTGCGCGCGCAGGTGCTTCTTCACCGTGATCGGGTAGTAGGTGCCGCCCTTGACGGTCGCATCGTTCGCGACGACCAGCAGCTCCCGGCCGAGGATGCGGCCGATGCCCGCCACGAGCCCGGCGCCCGGCGCCTCGTTGCCGTACATGCCGCCGGCGGCGAGCGGCGCGATCTCGAGGAAGGGGCTGCCCGGGTCGAGCAGGGCCTCGACGCGGTCGCGCGGCAGCAGCTTGCCGCGCGCGAGGTGCTTGGCGCGCGCATCCTCGCCGCCGCCCGCGGCCGCGGCCGCAAGCCGCTGGCGCAGGTCGGCGACCAGTGCCTGCAGGTGTGCGGCGTTCTCGCGGAATTCCGCGCTGCCCGCGTCGACGCGCGTGACGATGCGCGTCATGGCGTGGTCGCCCGGAACAGCTCGCGGCCGATCAGCATGCGGCGGATCTCGTTGGTGCCGGCGCCGATCTCGTAGAGCTTGGCGTCGCGCAGGATGCGACCCGCCGGATAGTCGTTGATGTAGCCGTTGCCGCCCAGCATCTGGATGGCCTCCAGCCCGGCCTGCGTCGCGCGCTCGGAGGCGACCAGCAGGCAGGCCGCCGCATCGTAGCGGGTGGTCCTGCCGGCGTCGCAGGCGCGCGCGACGGAATAGGCGTAGGCGCGCGAGGCATTGCAGGCGGCGTAGAGTTCCGCGAGCTTGGCCTGCATCATCTGGAAGGTGCCGATGGGCCGGCCGAACTGCACGCGGTCGTGCAGGTAGGGCACGACCAGGTCGAGCGCGGCGCGCATGAGGCCGAGCGGTCCGCCGGTGAGCACCACGCGCTCGTAGTCGAGCCCGGACATCAGGATCTCCGCTCCGCCGCCCTCGCGCCCGAGCAGGTTCTGCTCCGGCACGAAGCAGTCCTCGAACACCAGTTCGCAGGTATCGGAGCCGCGCATGCCGAACTTGTCGAGCTTCGGCGCGGCGCGATAGCCCTTCATGCCGCGCTCGACGATGAAAGCGGTGATGCCGGGGGCACCCGAGCCGGGGGCGATGGTCGCGTAAATGACCGCGGTATCGGCCTCGGGGCCGTTCGTGATCCACATCTTGCTGCCGTTCAACACCCAGCCGCCGTCCGCGCGATCGGCGCGCGTGCGCATCGAGACGACGTCGGAGCCCGACCCCGGCTCGCTCATCGCGAGCGCGCCGACGTCCTCGCCGCTCACCAGGCGGGGGAGGTAGCGCCGCTTCTGCAGGTCGTTGCCGAAGCGCCGCAGCTGGTTCACGCAGAGGTTCGAGTGCGCGCCGTAGGAGAGCCCGATCGAGCCCGACACGCGGCTGATCTCCTCCATGGCGACCACGTGCTCGAGGTAGCCATAGCCGAGGCCGCCGTATTCCTCCGGCACGGTCATGCCGAGCAGGCCCATGGCGCCCATCTCGGGCCACAGCTCGCGCGGGAAGCGGTTGCTGCGGTCGATGTCATCCGCCTGCGGGGCGATCCGCCTCTGCGCGAAATCGCGCACCGCCTGGCGCAGTTCGTCGACGCGCTCGCCGAGCTGGAAGTCGAAATCGATCGGGAACATCGCAGGCCACCCGCCGTCGCCGGTCTTGCTTCAGGCATCATATTGTCCGACAATCAGACAGGCAAGTCCCTGTTGTAAAAAGGGTGACCCATGTTCGAACCGCTGGGCTATGCGCCGGCTTACCTGCGGGTGTCCGAGGAAATCCGCGGCCGGATCCTGCGCCGGGAGCTTTCGGAGGGGCAGGCGCTGCCGACCGAGACCGAGCTCGCGCGCCAGTTCGAGGTGAACCGCTCGACCGTGCGGGAGGCGCTGCGCAAGCTCGAGAGCAACGGCCTCATCGGCCGGCGCCGCGGCGGGAAGCGCCTCTACGTGACGCGCCCGACGCGCGAGGCGATTGTTGGCGGGCTGTCACAGGCCTTCACGCTGCACCGCGCGCGCGTCGTGGATGTCTGGGAGGCGCTGCAGGCCGTGCAGCCGGGGATCGCGGCGGCGGCGGCGGAGCGGCGCAGTGCCGCCTCGCTCGCGCGGCTCGAGGAGATCGCGCGGCGCTTCGCCTCACGCCAGGGCCCCCGCGCCCAGGCGGTGGCGGACGTCGCGGAATTCTTCGACGCGCTCGGCGAAGCGAGCGGAAACCCCGTGTTCGTGCTGTTGAACGAGCCGCTCCTGCGGCTCCTGAGGCCGAGCCTCGCGGTCATCATCGACCGGGTGCCGCAGGCGCGCGGCCGCATCGAGACGGCGCAGGCGAAGGTGGTCGCGGCGGTCCGGGCTCGCGACACCGTGGCTGCCGCGGACTGGATGGCACGCCACGTGCGCGACTTCCGCCGCGGCTACGAGGTGGCGGGCATTCCGCTGTCGACGGAAGTCGGCGACGAACCGGATGCGGCGCTCAGCTGAGCTCGAGCGCGACCGCGGTCGCCTCGCCGCCGCCGATGCAGAGCGCGGCGACGCCGCGCCTGCCGCCGCGGCGCCTGAGGGCATGAATCAGCGTGGCCAGGATGCGGGCGCCCGTCGCGCCGATTGGATGGCCGAGCGCGCAGGCGCCGCCATGGACGTTGACGCGGTCGTGCGCGATGCCGATGTCCTTCATGGCCGCCAGGGTGACGACCGCGAACGCCTCGTTGACCTCGTAGAGATCGACGTCGGCGGCGCTCCAGCCCGCCATCTTCAGGACTTTCGCGATCGCGCCGCCCGGCGCGGTCGTGAACCACTCGGGCTCGTGCGCATGGCTGGCGTGCGCGACGACGCGGGCGACGGGCGCGAGCTTCAGGGCGGCAGCCGCCTCGGCGCGCGCAAGCACGAGCGCGGCGGCGCCGTCGGAGATCGAGGACGAGCTCGCCGCCGTGACCGTGCCGTCCTTGCCGAAGGCCGGCTTCAGGCTGGGGATCTTGTCGATCGACACGGTGAAGGGCGTCTCGTCGCGGGCGACGACGCGCTCTCCCTTGCGGTCGGCGATGGTGACCGGCGTGACTTCGGCCTCGAACGCGCCGGACTCGACCGCGGCCACCGCGCGGCGCACCGACTCGGCCGCGAACGTGTCCTGGTCGGCGCGCGTGAAGCCGTACTTCGCTGCGGTCGCATCCGCGAAGCAGCCCATGAGCTTGCCGTCCCAGGGGCTCTGCAGCCCGTCGTAGAACATGTGGTCGATGATCTCGCCATGGCCCATGCGGTAGCCGGCGCGCGCCTTGGGCAGGAGGTACGGCGCGTTGGTCATGGACTCGAGCCCGCCCGCGACGACGAAGTCGGCGCCGCCCGCGGCGAGCTGGTCGGCGGCGAACATCACCGCCTTCATGCCGGAGCCGCACATCTTGTTGACGGTCGTGGCGGGCACCGACCGGGGCAGCCCGCCGCCGAGCGCGGCCTGGCGCGCGGGCGCCTGGCCCTGGCCCGCGGGCAGCACGCAGCCCATGATGGCCTCGTTGACCTGCTCCGGGCGGATGCCGGCGCTTGCGATGGCGGCCTTGATCGCGGCGGCGCCGAGCGCGTGCCCGGGAAGTGGCGTGAGGACTCCGAGCATCGCCCCGATCGGGGTGCGCCGGGCAGACAGGATGACGACAGGATGGTTGGCCATAGGCTCGCATTTTGCCCTGCAAAAGGGCGCTTGTCTCCCCGCGCGCGGGGCGGGGCGGGCGCGAGCGGATACACTGTGAAAACCTGCAGGAGGAGCGCATGAGCAGCCCGGCCGAACGCATCGAGAAGGCGCCCGAGACGGCCCGCGGCCCGCTGCGCTTCGTGAGCGCGGCCTCGCTGTTCGACGGCCACGATGCGGCCATCAACATCATCCGCCGCATCCTGCAGGCGCACGGCGCCGAGGTGATCCACCTCGGCCACAACCGGAGCGTCGCGGACATCGTCCGCGCGGCCATCCAGGAGGACGCCGACGGCGTCGCGGTCAGCAGCTACCAGGGCGGCCACAACGAGTACTTCCGCTACATGGTGGACATGCTGCGCGCGCAGGGCGCCGGCCACGTGAAGGTGGTCGTAGGCGGCGGCGGCACGATCGCGCCGCACGAGGTCCTGGAGCTCGAGGCCTACGGCGTCGAGAAGATCTACACGCCGGACGACGGCCTGCGGCTCGGACTCGACGGCATGATCGACGACGTGTTCCGCCGCGTGCTCGCGACGCAGAGGCCGGGCTTCGACGGCGGCGCCGTCTCGGCGGACGACCCGGTCACGCTCGCGCGCGCGATCACGGCGCTCGAGCTCGGGGCCGACCCCGACCTCGTTGCGCGCATCCGCAAGGAGGCCACGAAGACGCTGAACCGCCCGCCGGTGCTCGGTATCACCGGCACCGGCGGCGCGGGCAAGTCCTCGCTCACCGACGAGATCCTGAACCGCATCGTGCGCTTCTTCCCCGACCGGCGCGTGGCGGTCGTCGCCATGGACCCGACGCGGCGGCGCTCCGGCGGGGCGCTGCTCGGCGACCGCATCCGCATGAACGCGCTCGCGGGCGAGCAGCTCTTCATGCGCTCGCTCGCGACGCGCCGGCAGCACCTCGCGACGTCCGCCGTGCTCGCGGACACGGTGCAGCTGCTGAAGCTCGCGGGATTCGACCTGGTCGTGGTCGAGACCGCCGGCATCGGCCAGAGCGATTCCGAGATCGTGGACCTCGTCGATCTCTCGCTGTACGTCATGACGCCGGACTATGGCGCGGCGAGCCAGCTCGAGAAGATCGACATGCTGGACTTCGCCGACTTCATCGCGCTCAACAAGTTCGAGAAGCGCGGCGCGGAGGATGCCCTGCGGGACGTGCGCAAGCAGGTCGCGCGCAACCGCAAGCTCTTCAAGGTGCCGCCCGAGGAGCTGCCGGTCTACCCGACGATCGCGAGCCAGTTCAACGACGCGGGCGTCAATGCGCTCTTCGCCGCGCTCTGCGCGCGCCTGCACGGGCAATGGGGCCGGCTGCGTCCGTGGCAGCCGCAGGGACTCGCCCCGGTCGGCGCGCCGAAACGGCAGGCGATCATCCCGGGCGCCCGTGTGCGCTACCTCGCGGAGATCGCCGCCGGCGGGCGGGGGGCGCAGGCGAAGGCGCAGGCGGCCGCCGGGGCGGCTTCGCGCGCGCATGGCCTCTACCGGGCGCTCGCCGCGCTCGACGAGCGCGCCTTGCCGGCGCCGCTCGATCGCTACCCGGAGGCCGCACTCGCGGGCGAGGGCGCCGAGATGCGGCTGCGCCGCAAATACCACGCCGCGCTCGATGCGATCGGCGCGGAGGGCGTCGCCCTGCTCAAGGAGTGGCCGGCGCGCCGGGCCGCGGCCGAGGCGGAGGAGTACAGCTACCGCGTGCGCGAGCGCGAGGTGCGCGGGCCGAACTATACGCAGTCGCTGTCGCACCTGATGCTGCCGAAGATCGCGGTGCCGCGGTTCGAGGACTGGGGCGCGCAGCTCTCGTTCCTGATGACCGAGAACCTGCCGGGCTCCTATCCCTACACCGGGGGCATCTACCCCTACCGGCGCGAGGACGAGGACCCGACCCGCATGTTCGCCGGCGAGGGCATGCCGGAGCGCACCAACCGGCGCTTCCACTACCTGGCGCGCGGCCACCAGGCGACGCGGCTGTCGACCGCCTTCGACTCGACCACGCTCTACGGCGAGGACCCGGACGAGCGGCCGGACATCTACGGGCGCATCGGCAATTCGGGCGTGTCGATCGCGACGCTCGACGACATGAAGCGGCTGTACTCCGGCTTCGACCTCTGTGCGCCGTCCACCTCGGTTTCGATGACGATCAACGGTCCCGCGCCCATGATCCTCGCGATGTTCATGAACACCGCCGTGGACCAGCAGGTCGAGCGCTGGCTGCGCGCCAGCGGCCGCTGGGAGGAGGCCGAGGCGAAGATCGCGAAGCGGTACGCCGGGCGCGAGCGGCCGCGCTACCGCGGCGAGCTGCCGCCGGGGCACGACGGATCCGGGCTCGGGCTCCTCGGCGTCAGCGGCGACCAGGTGGTCGACGCGGAAACCTACGCCCGGATCCGCGAGGACGCGCTCGCGCGCGTGCGGGGCACGGTGCAGGCCGACATCCTCAAGGAGGACCAGGCGCAGAACACCTGCATCTTCTCGACCGAGTTCGCGCTCAGGATGATGGGCGACGTGCAGCAGTACTTCATCGACCACCGCGTGCGCAATTTCTACTCCGTGTCGATCTCGGGCTACCACATCGCCGAAGCCGGCGCGAACCCCGTCTCGCAGCTCGCCTTCACGCTCGCGAACGGCTTCACGATCGTGGAGTACTACCTGTCCCGCGGCATGAAGGTCGACGAGTTCGCGCCGAACCTGTCGTTCTTCTTCTCGAACGGCATGGACCCGGAGTACGCGGTGATCGGCCGCGTCGCCCGGCGCATCTGGGCGCGCGCCATGCGCGAGCGCTACGGCGCCACCGCCCGCAGCCAGATGCTCAAGTACCACGTGCAGACCTCGGGCCGCTCGCTGCACGCGCGTGAGATCCAGTTCAACGACATCCGCACGACGCTGCAGGCGATGTACGCGCTGTTCGACTCGTGCAACAGCCTGCACACCAACGCCTACGACGAAGCGCTCACCACGCCGACCGAGGAGAGCGTGCGCCGCGCGGTCGCGATCCAGCTCATCATCGCGCGCGAACTCGGGCTCAACTTCAACCAGAACCCCTGGCAGGGGTCGTTCGTGATGGACTACCTCACGGACCTGGTCGAGGAGGCGGTGTACCGCGAGTTCGAGAGCCTCTCGGAGCGCGGCGGCGTGCTGGGCGCCATGGAGACCATGTACCAGCGCGGCAAGATCCAGGAGGAGTCGCTGTACTACGAGCAGAAGAAGCACGACGGCAGCCTGCCGATCGTGGGCGTCAACACCTTCCTGCCGGAGCGCGCCAGCCACGACGAGATCGCGAACGCCGAGCTGATCCGCTCGACCGAGGAGGAGAAGCAGGCGCAGGTCGTCGCGGTGCGTTCCTGCAACGAGGCGCATGCGGCGGCGCAGGGCGAGGCGCTCGCGCGACTGCAGCGGGCGGCGGCCGAGGGCGGCAATGTGTTCGGCGAGCTGATGGAGACCGTCAAGTCCGCCTCGCTCGGCCGCATCTCGCGCGCGCTGTACGCCGTCGGCGGCCAGTACCGCCGCAACATGTAGTCAGGCCTGCGGCTCGCCGACCGCCGCGGCGATGCGCGCGCGGGCGGCGTCGCGCAGCGACGCGGCGGCGTCGCCCGCGCCGGTCACGGCGGCGAGCGGCGCGAGCGCCTCCACCTCGATGCGACCCCAGCGCGGCAGCAGCGTCCTCGCGCGCAGGATGCGCCGCGTGCCGCGGATCGCGACCGGCGCGACCGGCACGCCGGCGCGCGACGCGGCCGCGAACGCGCCATTGTGGAAGCGCCCGACCGCGGCCTCGGCCGTGAACGTGCCCTCCGGGAAGAAGGCGACGGCCTGGCCCTGTTCCACCGCGCGCAGGATGCGTCGCGCGTCGCTCGCGCCCTCGTGGCGGTTCCGGCGCTCGACGAAATGGTGACCCAGGCGCCGCATGAGGAGGCCGGCCACCGGGATGCGCGAGGCCTCCTTCTTGATCACGAAGCCGAAGCGCGGCGGCAGGCAGGCGAACAGCAGCGGCCCATCCACGTAGCTCGAGTGGTTTGCGACGATGATGCAGGGGCCGGCCGGGAGCCGCTCGAGCCCGGCAACGCGCACCGGCAGTCCGCAGAGCGGGAAATAGGCGCGGCAGACGAGGCGGGCGAGCGCGCGCCGCCAGGCGAGCGACGGCAGGAGCAGGATCGGCACCGCCGCGAGCGCCAGCATCGGGACCAGCAGCAGCCAGGCCCAGATTCCCCAGACCAGGCGGATCGGGCTTGCAATCGTCACCGGCGGCGGTCCTCGGACATGGGGTACTGTGAACTGGTTCCGGTTATGTTAATGGTCGTCGGTGTCTGTGAGCCGGGTCACGTTCGACCCCGTCGGAGGCGAACCATACTGCGTCCGCATTCTGTCGCACCAGCCCGCCGCGCGGGATTCCGCGGCGGCGCCGCTGTCCGCGAACGGAAGCAGGACGGGCACATGAGCGCAGCTATGAAATCCTCGACCTCGGTGCGCGCCGCCACGCTCGCGACCGCGGATGGCGCGGACGGGACGATCGAGCCCTCGATCGTGCGCTTCCTCGACGCGGTCTGGATGGAGCGCGGCCTGTCGCCGAACACGCTCGCCGCCTACCGCGCCGACCTGACCGCGCTCTCGCGCTGGCTGAAGCAGCGCGGCACCGCGCTCACGAAGACGACGCGCAGCGACCTGCTCGCCTTCATCGCCTGGCGCGTCGAGACCGGCGCCCGCCCGCGCTCGACCGCGCGCCAGCTGTCGAGCTTCCGCCGCTTCTTCCGCTATCTGGTGCGCGAGGGCGTGGTCAAGGAGGACCCGACCGCGCAGATCGCGATGCCGAAGATCGGGCGCAGCCTGCCGCGCTCGCTGACCGAGGGTCAGGTCGACTCGCTGCTCGCGGCGCCGCAGACCACCGACCCGCTCGGCCACCGCGACCGCACCATGCTCGAGGTGCTCTACGCCACGGGCCTGCGCGTTTCCGAACTCGTGAGCCTGCGGCACGGCCAGGTCAACCTGAACCAGGGCGTGCTGCGCATCGTCGGCAAGGGCAACCGCGAGCGGCTGATCCCGCTCGGCGAGGAGGCGGTGCGCTGGCTCTCCGAGTTCGTGCGCGGCGCCCGCGGCGAGATCCTGCTCGACCGCCAGACCGACCACCTGTTCCCGACCCGCCGCGGCGACCGCATGACCCGCCAGGCGTTCTGGCACATCATCAAGCGCTACGCGAAGAAGGCCGGCATCGACAAGGACCTGTCGCCCCACACGCTGCGCCATGCCTTCGCCACGCACCTGCTGAACCACGGCGCGGACCTGCGCGTGGTGCAGATGCTGCTCGGCCACAGCGACCTCTCGACCACGCAGATCTACACGCACGTGGCGCGCGAGCGCATGAAAGAGCTGCACGCCCAGCACCATCCGCGCGGCTGATAGACTGTCGGGGCCGAACCGCGGGCCCCCGACGCGGTCCAAGGGCAGGACCCGCAGCTTGGCGAGGCGCGCGTGACACACCCGATCCGGTCCCTCCTTCCCCCCGCCGCGGCGATGCTGCTGCTCGCCGCCTCGGCGTCGGGTCAGCCTCCCGCGAAGCCGGACGTGCGCGCCGAGATCGCGCGCCGCCTCGAGGTCGCGATCGAGGACGTCAGGCCCTCGCCGGTCGCCGGCCTCTACGAGATCCGTTCCGGCGCCGAGGTCGGCTACGTCTCGGTGGACGGCAGGTTCTACGTGGACGGCGACGTCTTCGACATGCAGTCGAAGAGGAACCTCACCGAGGTGCGCCGCCAGGAGGGCAGGCTCGAGCTGCTCGCGAAGGTCGGGGACGGCGATGCGATCATCTTCGCCCCGGCGGGCAGGCCAAAGCACACGCTCACGGTGTTCACGGACGTCGATTGCACCTACTGCCGGCGCCTGCACCAGGAGATCGGCGAGCTGAACCGGCTCGGCATCCGGGTCCGCTACGTGATGTACCCGCGCGGCGGCCCCGGCACCGAGGCCTGGAAGAAAGCCGAGGCCGTGTGGTGCAGCGCGGACCGCCGGGACGCGCTGACGCGCGCCAAGCGCGGCGAGGCCGTCAAGGCCGGCCGCTGCGAGACGCCCATCGCCGCGCAGTATGCGCTGGGGCAGCAGCTGGGAATCCGCGGGACGCCCGGCATCTTCACGGACCAGGGGGAATACCTCGCCGGCTACCTGCCGGCCGCGCAGCTGGCGGAATACCTCGCGCTGCCCGCGGTCGCGGCTGCTTCCGACTGAGACTCAGCGCTCGAGCAGCGCGAGCTTCTCCCGCACGTCCTTCCACGCGTCGGCATCCGCCGGCGGCTCCCCGCGCTGCGTGATCACCGGCCATTCCTTCGCGAGCTCGGCGTTGAGCGCGAGGAACTTCTCCTGCCCGGCCGGCACCTCTTCCTCGGAGTAGATCGCCTCGACCGGGCACTCAGGCTCGCACAGCGTGCAGTCGATGCATTCCTCGGGGTCGATGACGAGGAAGTTTGGCCCCTCGTGGAAGCAGTCCACCGGGCAGACCTCGACGCAGTCCATGTACTTGCACTTGATGCAGGACTCGGTGACGACGAACGTCATCGACGGGGCTCCGGGCCGTTTTTGCAGCGGCGCATTGTGCCACAGGCGGCGCGGCGGCGGCCTCAACCGCCGGCAGGCCGCTGGTCGATCGTGGTGAAGTGCAGCTCATCCCGGCCCGCGGCGCGGTCCTCGAGGTAGCGGCGCAGCGTGAAAACGACGCTCGGGAACGCGATCTCGGGCCAGGGGATCTCGTCCGCCGTGACGACCCGCACTTCGAGGCTCTCGACGCCGACGCCGAATCCGGGCGCGGCGAGCCTGGCGCGGAACATGACGTGCACCTGGCGCGCATGCAGCACGTGCACGACCGCGCAGGGGCTGCCGATCTCGACGCGCGCGAGCGCCTCTTCCCAGCATTCGCGCGCAGCGGCCTGCTGCAGCGTCTCGTCGTTCTCCATGAACCCGGCGGGCACGGTCCAGTAGCCGCGGCGCGGCTCGATCGCGCGCCGGCACAGCAGGATGCGGCCGTCGATTTCCGGCACGCAGCCGGCGATGAGCTTCGGGTTCTGGTAGTGGACCGTGCCGCAGGCGGTGCAGACGAACCGCGGCAGGTGGTCGCCTTCCGGGATGCGGCGCTCGATGCCGGCGCCGCAGTTCGGGCAGAAGTTCATCGGCCCGATTGTCGTCGCCGGGGGCGGCGCTGCCAAGCCTGGCTGCAGCCGGGCAGGGCGCCCGCGGTGGCCTTATACTCGCCCCCCGCACGGCCGGGATGGCGGAATTGGCAGACGCAGTGGACTCAAAATCCACCGGTGGCGACATCGTGCGAGTTCGAGTCTCGCTCCCGGCACCAGCCTGACGACTTATTCTTCACGCTTCGCCGCGACCTTTTGCCCGGCCGGGGCATCTAAGCCCCCGATGACCCGAATCAGCGACATCCACCTGCCCGCCGCCGTCGTGGCATCCGCCCGCGCGGGGGACGGGGCGGCCCTGGAGGCCGTCTACCGGGCAATGGCGGGCCCGCTGTACACGCTGCTGCGCCGCCTCGTGCGCCGTCCGGCCATTGCGGAGGAACTCCTGCAGGAGACCTTCGTGGACGTGATCGAGCACGTCGGCGCCTACGAGGGGCGCTGCCCGCTGCCGGCCTGGATCCGGACCCTGGCCGTGAACCGCGCGCTCATGTACCTGCGCTCGCCCTGGCACAGGAGCCTCGAATGGCTCGACCAGGATGCTGGCGGAGCGGATCGCCTGCCGGGCGCCGGCCGCGGCGATGTCCCGCACGCGGATGCCGCGCTCGAGCGGGCCCTCATGACCCTGCCCGCGGTCGCGCGCGCAATCGTGTGGCTGCACGACGTCGAGGGCTACACGCACGCGGAGATCGGGCAGGCGCTGGGGCGCACGCCGAGCTTTTCCAAGACACAGCTGTCGCGCGCGCACGCGAAGCTGCGCGAGGCGATGGGCGCGGAGGCGGCCGTCGCGGAGGGAGTGCCATGCACACCGGCATGAACGAATGGAGCACGCGCCTCGCGGCGCTCCCGGATTTGGCGCCGCCGGCGGTGGGCTGGCAGGCGGTGCTCGCGGCACGCCGCCGGCGCGAGTCGCAGGCGTCCGTGCGCTGGCCGCTCGCGCTCGCCGCCGCGACGCTCGCGGCCGCCGTCGGGCTCGGCGCCTGGCTGCAGTCGGCGCAGCGCGAGCTGGCGGCCGCGTCCGGTCCCGTCATCGAATTGCCGGTGAGCGACGAGATCCGCGCCGAGAACGAGCGGCTCGAGTGGCTGCTGGCGACGCTGCCGGAGCCGCGCGCGATGCGCGGCAGCACGGCGTTCACGCTGGCCGAGATCGAGGACCGCCTCGCATTCGTGGACGACCGCCTGAGCCGCGTGATGCTCGAGCCAAACGCGCCGGAGCGCGCGGAACGGCTGTGGCGGGAACGGGTCGGGCTGATGAATTCGCTGGTCCAGGTCCGCTACGCGGACACGGCCATCACCCATTGAGATCCTGGAGGATTCGATGAACCGGACGATCGCGACCCTGGCGGCGGCGCTCATGGCGACGGCGGCGACCGCGCAGGACAGCCCCGCCAACGAGACGGAACTGGAGAAGCGCCTCGAAGCGGCGCAGGAGCGGCTCGAGGCCGCGGCGCGCGAGGTGGCGGAGCTCAGCACCGAGCTGCGCGGGCCCGAGTTCCAGCGCCGGATCGACATGCTCATGCCGTCGTCGCGGCGCGCGATGCTCGGCGTCAACCTCGGCGGCGCCGAGGAAAGCGGCGCCGGCGTGCCCGTCAACAGCGTGAGCCCGGGCGGGCCCGCGGCGGAGGCGGGCGTGAAGGCCGGCGACGTGATCGTCGCGATCGATGGCAAGAAGGTCGCGACGGGCCGCGAGCTGGTCAAGGTCATGGAGGACGTCGAGCCCGGCCAGAAAGTCGCGCTCGACCTGAAGCGTGACGGCAAGGCGGTCAAGGTCACGGTCGAGGCGCGCAAGCTCGATCACGTCTTCTTCCTCGGGCGCGGCCTGCCGATGCCGGCAATCGCGGCCATGCCCGCGATGCCGCCGATGCACGGCATGGACCCCGACGGCGGGCACTGGCTGCTCGATGAATGGGGCGACGCCGAGTTCGTGACGCTGACGCCTGGCCTCGGCAGGTACTTCGGCACGGACAAGGGCGTGCTGGTCGCGCGCGCGCCGGAGGACTCGACGCTCGGGCTGCAGGACGGCGACGTGATCGTCGCGATCGGCGGCCGCGAGCCGCAGAACTCGCGCCACGCCATGCGCATCCTGCGCTCCTACCAGCCGGGGGAGTCCATCGAGATCCGCGTGCTGCGCGACCGCCGCGCGCAGACGCTGACGGCGAAGGTCCCGGACCGTCCCGAGGGCGACGTGGTGAAGCATCGCGAGATCTTCCGTCAACGGATCGAGCCGCCGCCGGCGCCGCCGAAGCCGCCCCGGCCCCCGGCGTCCGCCGAGCAGCCGACCTCGACCTGAGCGGGCACGCGCATACCCTGTGCTAGTCTGCGCGGCCCATGCGCCGCGCAGACTTTTCCTATTCGCTGCCGCCGGAGCTGATTGCGCGCTACCCGCCGCCGGCGCGCGGCGGCGGGCGCCTGCTCGCGCTCGACGGCGCCAGCGGCGCCCTGCGCGACCTGCGCTTCGCCGACCTGCCGGCGCTGCTCGCCCCGGGGGACCTGCTGGTGCTCAACGACACGCGCGTGGTGCCGGCGCGCCTGCGCGGGCGCAAGGCGAGTGGCGGCGCCTGCGAGATATTGCTCGAGCGCCTGCTGGGGCCGCGGCGGCTGCTGGCGCAGGCGCGCGCGAGCAAGGGCCTGCGGCCAGGCGGCACCATCGACCTGCCGGGAGGCGCACGCGCGGCGGTCATCGGCCGACGCGAGGACTTCTACGAGCTCGAGCTCGACTGCGAAGCGCTCCCGTATCTCGAAGCGCATGGCAGCATGCCGTTGCCGCCGTACCTGGGCCGCGAAGCGGAGGCGGCGGACCGCGAGCGCTACCAGACCGTCTATGCGGGCGAGCCGGGCGCGGTCGCGGCGCCGACGGCGGGCCTGCATTTCGACGAGGCGATGCTCGCGCGCTTGCCGCGGGCGGGCGTGGGCATCGCGAAGCTGACGCTGCACGTCGGCGCCGGCACTTTCCAGCCGCTGCGCGCGGAAACGGTCGAGGCGCATCGCCTGCACGCCGAGCGCTACCGGCTGCCGGCGGAGACGGTCGCGGCGATTGCCGCCACGCGCGCGCGCGGCGGCCGCGTGGTCGCCGTCGGCACGACCGTCGTGCGCGCGCTCGAAGCCGCGGCCCTTGCCGGCGCGCTCGCGGCCGGGGAGGGCGAGACCGACGTCTTCATCCGCCCGGGCTTCCGCTTCCGCGTCGTGGACGCGCTCCTGACCAACTTCCACCTGCCCGAATCCAGCCTGCTCGTGCTGGTCGCGGCCTTCGCCGGGCGCGAGCGCGTGCTTGCCGCGTATCATCACGCGATCGCGGAGCGTTACCGCTTCTACAGCTACGGGGACGCCATGTTCATCACGCCGGACCCGGCCGTGCTCGCGCCGCGGGGGAGCGGCGCATGAAGTTCTCGCTGCTGGCCCAGGGCGGCGCCGCGCGGCGCGGGCGGCTCGAGCTCGCGCATGGCGTGGTCGAGACGCCCGCCTTCATGCCGGTCGGCACCTGCGGCACGGTCAAGGGCGTGACGCCGGAGGACCTCGAGGCCTGCGGCGCCGAGATCGTGCTCGCCAACACTTTCCACCTGATGCTGCGGCCGGGCGCGGAGGTCGTGCGCGCGCACGGCGGGCTGCACCGGATGATGCACTGGCGGCGGCCGATCCTGACCGACTCGGGCGGCTACCAGGTGTTCAGCCTCGCGGCCATGCGCAAGGTGACCGAGCAGGGCGTGCGCTTCCGCTCGCCGGTGGACGGCGCGGAGGTGTTCCTCGATGCAGAGCGCTCGATGACGATCCAGCGCGCGCTCGGCTCGGACGTTGCGATGGTTTTCGACGAGTGCACGCCGTACCCGGCCGACGAGCGCCAGGCACGCGCCTCGATGGAGCTTTCCCTGCGCTGGTCCGGGCGCAGCCGGCGCGCCTGGGACGAGTCAGCGGGACCCGGCGTGCTGTTCGGCATCGTCCAGGGCGGCATGCACGAGGCGTTGCGCGCCGCCTCGCTCGAGGGACTGGAGCGCATCGGCTTCGAGGGGCTTGCGATCGGCGGCCTGTCGGTCGGGGAGCCGCCCGCGGAGCGCGAGCGCGTGCTCGCCACGCTCACGCCCGGCATGCCGCCCGGCAAGCCGCGCTACCTGATGGGCGTGGGGCGGCCGGAGGACCTGGTCGAGTCGGTGGCGCACGGTATCGACCTGTTCGACTGCGTCATGCCGACGCGTCACGCCCGGAACGGCCACCTGTTCGTGCCCTGGGGCGTCATGAACATCAGGAACGCCCGCTACGCCGCGGACACCGGGCCCATCGACCCGGACTGCGGCTGCTATGCCTGCCGGCACTATTCGAGGGCCTACCTCCGGCACCTCGACCGCTGTGGCGAGATGCTGGGACCGCGCCTCGCGACGCTGCACAACCTGCACTATTACCTGGACCTGATGGCGCGCATGCGCACGGCGATCGAGGCGGGCCGGTTCGGGGACTTCCGCGCCGCTTTCCACGGCGCCCGGCGGGGCGAACCCGGCGCTGTGGCATAATCACGCGCCCAAAACCGGGCTGGCAAAGCCGGCCCCCGCAGAGGAAGGACATGGACTTTTTCATCACGCCCGCCTGGGCCCAGGCCGCCCCCGGATCGACCGCGAGCACCCTCGGCACCATCCTGCCGCTGGTGCTGATCTTCGTGGTCTTCTACTTCCTGCTGATCCGGCCCCAGACCAAGCGCGCCAAGGAGCACCGCGAGATGGTCGCCAAGCTGGCCACGGGGGACGAGGTGGTGACGAACGGCGGCATCCTCGGCCGCATCACCGAGGTCGGCGAGCATTTCGTGACGCTCGAGGTCGCGCGGAACACCTCGATCAGCGTGCAGAAGTTCCAGGTCGCGCAGTTGATGCCGAAGGGCACGTTCAAGGGCGCCTGAGCGTCCCCGCCGGGTCCGCGCGTGGCACGCTATCCGCTCTGGAAGGGCATCCTGCTGTCGGCCATCCTGCTGGCCGGCCTCCTGCTGGCGCTGCCGAACCTCTACGGCGAGTCGCCGGCGCTGCAGCTGTCGCGGCGCGACCGCGCCCCCGTCGACGAGGCCGCCGCGTCGCAGATCGAGACCTCTCTGGAGGGCGCGGGCATCGCCTGCGACGAACGCTTCATCGACGGCGACGGCCGGCTCTGGCTGCGGTTCGGCGCCGTGCCCGCGCAGCTCGCCGCCCGTGACCTGATCCAGCGCCAGGCCGAGGGCCAGTACGCGATCGCGATGACCTTCGCGTCTCGCGCGCCCGACTGGCTGCAGGCGCTCGGGCTCGAGCCCATGAGCCTCGGCCTCGACCTGCGCGGCGGCATGCACCTCGTGTACGAGGTGGACGTGGCCGGCGCCGTCGGCCAGCTGCTGCAGCGCCTGGAGCGCGACTTCCGCAAGGTGCTGCGCGACGCGCGCATCCCGTACGAGGAGGTCGTGGTCGAGGGCAACACCGTCCGCGTGCTGCTGCGCGACGCCGCCCAGGCCGGCGCCGCGCGCGAGGCGATCGCCGATTACGACCCCGGGCTCGCCGTCACGGACGGCGCGCAGCCCGGGACGCTGGTGGCGGCGCTGTCCGAGGAGCAGGTGCGCCAGCGGCAGGACTTCGCGATCCAGCAGAACATCACCGCGCTCTCGAACCGCGTGGACGCGCTCGGAGTCGCCGAGTCGGTGGTGCAGCGCCAGGGCCTCAACCGCATCGCCGTGCAGCTGCCGGGCGCGCAGGACGCCTCCGAGGTCGTGCGGCTGCTCGGCAAGGTCGCGACGCTCGAGTTCCGGCTGGTGGACACGACCAACAGCCCCGCCGAGGCCGAGCGCACCGGCCGGGCGCCGCTCGGGACGAAGCTGTACCGCGAGCGCAGCGGCGCCCCGGTGCTCCTGAAGCGCGACGTGATCGCGACCGGCGAGCAGCTGATCGACGCCTCGTTCACGCCGTCGCAGGGCGAGCCGGCGGTCAGCGTGAAGCTCGACAGCCGCGGCGGCGACGAGATGCTGCGCACGACGCGCGAGAACCTGAACCGCCCGATGGCGGTCGTGTTCATCGAGAAGGAGCGCGAGCTCGTCCTGCGCGACGG
>DATBLN010000081.1:0-8247 GCA_036555345.1 Steroidobacteraceae bacterium | reverse complement strand
CCCCCGCAGCCACCACCACCGCCGCCGCCGCACGAAGCCAGTGCCGCAAGCAGCAAGGAGCAACAAGCTGCGCGAAATGTCCCGATCCCCGCCACGAGACCCCCCTCCCTGTCCGCCACGGGGGTCAATCCAGCTTATCCCAACGTCCGCGAAGTGTCCGATCGGGTGTACGCGGACACTTGTCGCTCGGCGCGACGCCTGGCCGAGCCGAAAGAATGCCTGTGCGATCAGTAGCTTAATGCCGACCCAGCTCATTGGCACGCCGGTTGCAGTACAACGCGTGTGAAGATCACGAACCTGCGCCCCCTGAGTTCCTCGCACCCCGCGGGCGATAGTCCCGACGATGCCGCCATCCGCGGCACGGAGTCCCAGGACGTCGCGGTGCAGCCCATCGTGGACCGCCGGGCGCTGCTCATCCGCTACGGCCTCATGGCGGGCGCCGCGCTGATCGTGCTCCTGTTCGTGTGGCTGATCCGTGCCTGGAGCGCCTCCGAGTACACCGTCTCGCGCGAGCGGCTGCGCATCGCGACCGTCGTCGAGGGCCCGTTCGTGCGTGACGTCTCGGCGCAGGGCACCGTGGTTGCTGCCGTGAGCCCGACGCTGTTTGCGGTCGCGCCCGGCAGCATCAGTTACCTCGTGCGCGCGGGCGACGCCGTCAAGGCCGGGCAACCGCTGGCGACGCTCGTGAGCCCGGCGCTCGAGAACGAGTACCAGCGCGAGCGCGCCACGCTCGAGAGCCTCGACACCGCCCTGCAGCGCCAGAGCATCGAGATTCGCCGCCAGAAGCTGCGCTCGCAGGAGGAGATGGACCTCGCGAACGTGCAGATCCGCGCCGCCGAGCGCGAGCTGCAGCGCGCGCAGTCCGCCTGGGACAAGGGCGCCATCCCGGAGCGCGACCTGCGCCGCGCGCAGGACGAGCGCGAGTCTGCGCGCCTCGCCTACGAGCACGCACGCGAGACCGCCGACCTCGAGCGCGAGAGCCTCGACCTCGACCTGCGCACGCGCCGCCTCGAGCGCGAGCGCCAGGCGCTCGCCGTGGCGAACCTCAGGCGCCGCGTGGACGAGCTCACCGTGCGCTCGCCGGTGGACGGGATCGTCGCGAATCTCGCCGCGGCCGAGCGCGCGAACGTCGCGGAGAACGCGCCGCTTCTCACCGTCGTCGATCTCTCCGCCTTCGAGGTCGAGTTCCAGGTCGCCGACGTGTACGCGCGCGACATCCGGCCGGGCATGGAAGCGCAGATCTCCCTCGACGGCGGCGAGCACCAGGGCGTCGTCACCGCGATCTCCCCCGAGGTGCGCTCGGGCCAGGTCACGGGCCGCGTCAAGTTCGGGACGCAGCCGCCCGGCCTGCGCCAGAGCCAGCGCGGCTCGGTGCGCATCGTGATCGAGCAGCGCGCCATGGCGCGCAAGTTCGAGCGCAGCTCCGACATCACGGGCGCCACACGCGCCGTGTACGTGGTGGACGGCGACCGCGCGGTGCTGACCCCGGTCGAGCTCGGGGCGGCGTCCGTGGGCGAGATCGAGGTCCTCAAGGGGCTGGAGCCGGGCGACGAGGTCGTCGTCTCCGGCGTCACTGACTTCAAGGACGTTCCCGAAATCCTGATTGGCGGCTAGGAGCACCCATGCTGGAAATGAGCGGTATCAGCAAGATCTACCGGACCGACCTGATCGAGACGCACGCGCTGCGGAACTTCTCGCTCAAGGTGGGTGACGGCGAGTTTGTCGCGGTCACCGGCCCCTCCGGCTCCGGCAAGACCACGTTCATGAACGTCGCGGGGCTGCTCGAGGTGTTCGACACGGGCACGTACAAGCTCGACGGCGCGGACGTCAGCCGCCTCTCGGACGAGCAGCGCTCGCGCCTGCGCAACGAGAAGATCGGCTTCATCTTCCAGAGCTTCAACCTGATCCCGGACCTCGACATCTACGACAACGTCGACGTGCCGCTGCGCTACCGGCGCCTGCCCGCGAAGGACCGCGACCAGCGCATCAAGAGCGCGCTCGAGGTCGTCGGGCTCTCCTCGCGCATGCACCACATGCCCTCGCAGCTCTCGGGGGGTCAGCAGCAGCGCGCGGCCATCGCCCGCGCGCTCGCGGGAGACCCGCGCTTCCTGCTCGCGGACGAGCCGACCGGCAACGTGGACTCGCTGATGGCGCGCCAGGTCATGGACCTGCTCGAGCAGATCAACGAGATGGGCACGACCATCATCATGGTCACGCACGACCCGGAGCTTGCGCGCCGCGCGCACCGCAACGTCCACATCGTGGACGGGCAGATCTCGGACTTCCGGCCGTACGAGCCGCGCGCCGAGATCGAGGCTGCCGCGGTCGCCGCCGGCCCGACGCCGATGGTCATGTCGCCGGCCTGAGCGCGGAGGAACAGAGATGCTCGGCTATTACCTGAAGCTCGCGGCCCGGAACCTGCGGCGCAACCCCGGACTGACCGCGCTCATGATCGGCGCGGTCGCCCTCGGCATCGCCGTATGCGTGATGACGCTCACCGTGTACCGCGCGATGTCCGGCAACCCGATCTGGTGGAAGAACGACGTCCTGTACGCGGTGACCATGGACTTCTGGGACCCGCAGGAGGCGTACTGGGACGACCATCCGGAACTGCCGCCCCAGCAGCTCACCTACCGCGATGCGCTCGCCGTCTACGCCTCGGACATTCCCGAGCGCAAGGTCATCATGCACAAGGCCATCGGCACGCTCTCCCTGGACGGGCAGCAGGTGAAGCCCGAGCGCGCGCTGACGCGCGTCACGACCAGGGACTTCTTCGCGATGTTCGACGTGCCCTTCCAGTACGGCGGCACGTGGACGGCTGCGGCGGACACGGGGCCGGAGCCGGTGATGGTGATCTCGCGGCAGATGAACGAGAGGTTCTTCGGCGGAGAGAACAGCGTCGGGCGTCGCATCCGATGGAACGACAACGAGTTCCGCATCGTCGGCGTGCGCAACCACTGGATGCCGCTGCCGACTTTCTACGACCTGAACAATGGCAGCCTCGACGAGGCCGAGGACGTCTACATCCCGTTCGGCTGGAATGCCGCGCTCGAGCTCTACAGCGCCGGCAACACCAATGGCTGGAAGGCGGCCGAGATCAACAGCTACCAGGACTTCCTGAACTCCGAGGACGTCTGGATCCAGATGTGGGTCGAGCTGCCGGATCCGCGCAGTCGCGAGCGCTTTCAGGGCTTCCTCGACAACTACGCCACGGAACAGAAAGCGGCCGGCCGCTACCAGCGACCGCTGAACAATCGCCTGACGAACGTGGACCAGTGGCTGGAGGACAACGAGGTGGTCGGCAACGATGACCGCGTGCTGGTCGGCCTCGCCTTCGCCTTCCTGGCCGTCTGCCTGCTGAACACCGTCGGCCTGCTGCTGGCGAAGTTCCTGAATGGCGCGGCGATCACCGGCGTGCGCCGCGCGCTCGGCGCGAGCCGGCGCCAGGTGTTCCTGCAGCACCTCACCGAGGTCGGCGTGATCTCGGGTCTCGGCGCGCTGCTCGGCCTCGCGCTGGGCGCGCTGATGCTGGCGGGCCTGCGCGCGCTCTACACCGTGGATCCCACGGACGCGGCCGGCACGCAGGCCATCGCGCAGGCGGACGTGACGAGCATCGTCACGGCGCTCACGCTCGCGCTCATCGCGACCGTCGCCGCCGGGCTCTATCCCGCCTGGCGCATCGGCCGCATCCCGCCCGCCACCTACCTGAAGGCACAGTGACATGACTTCCTGGAACATCCGCCCCATCGCCTCGGCGCTCTGGCGCAACCGCACCGGCGCGCTGCTCGTCGCCTTGCAGATCGCGATCGGGCTCGCGGTGCTCGTGAACGCGGTCTACATCGTCAAGCAGCGTGTCGACAAGATCGGCAGACCGACCGGCATGGACACCGCGAACATGATCTTCGTGGCAAGCGCGGGCTTCGCGCGCGACTTCGACTACGAGGCGAGCTGGCGCGAGGATCTCGCGACGATTCGCGGGCTGCCGGGCGTCAGGGTGGCCGGCCTGATCAGCAACATTCCGCTGTCCGGCAGCGGCAGCTCGAGCGGCTTCCAGGCCCGGCCCGGCGAGACGAACCCGGAGCGGACCGTTCCCGGCAACACCTACCTCATCGACGAGCAGGGAGTCGAAGCGCTCGGCATCACGCTGTCGGCGGGCCGCGCCTTCGAGCCCCAGGAGATCCAGCCGGCGGTCGCGACCTTTGATTTCGCATCGCAGGCGATCGTCACGAAGGCGTTCGCGAAGAGCCTGTTTCCGGACGATCCGAATCCGCTCGGCAGGACGTTTTTCGACGGGCTCAGCAGGCCGATCACGATCATCGGCGTCATCGAGCACATGCACGGCGCCTGGGTCGGCTGGGACAAGCTCGACCATGTGGTGCTGTTCCCGCGCATCAAGACCGGGCCCAGCGCCATGTACGTCGTGCGGTCCGAACCGGGCCGTCAGGACGCGGTGATGCGCGAGATCGAGGAGAAGCTCGGGGCGTCGAGCCCGGGACGCCTGCTGCGCTGGGTGCGGCCGATGGACTGGTTCATCGAAAAGTCCTATCTCGACGACCGCAACATGGCGATCTTCCTCACGAGCGTCACGAGCGCGCTGCTCGCGATCACGGCCCTCGGCATCTTCGGGCTCGCGACCTACAACGTCAGCACCCGCACCCGCCAGATCGGCACGCGCCGCGCGGTGGGCGCGCGCCGGCTCGACATCGTCAGGCACTTCCTGGTCGAGAACTGGATGGTGACGAGCGCGGGCGTCGTGGTCGGCTGCGGCCTGGCGCTCGCCGTCGGCTACTGGGTCTCGGTCAAGTACGAGTTGCCGCGGCTCGACCTCTATTACCTGGTCGGCGGGGTCGTCGCGATCTGGCTGATCGGCGTGTCCGCGGCCGTGCAACCGGCGCGGCGGGCGTCCGCGGTCTCCCCGGCGGTTGCGACGCGGACCGTCTAGACTCGGGGGCATTGCAACCCATTTGACCGGCCCCGCATCCAACGGCATGAAGGACAAGGACCACCAGGGACTCACGGACAGCTTGGCCGAGCGCACCGTACTCGTGATCGACGACAGCGAGGCCGTGCGCACCGCGCTCGACGTGCTGCTGTCCATGCACGGCGCACGGGTCATCGGCGCCGAGTCCGCGATCGCGGGGCTCGACGCGCTGTCGCGCGAGCCCGTGGACCTCGTGGTGCAGGACATGAACTTCCGCCGCGAGGCGACCTCCGGCGAGGAGGGTGTCGCACTCTTCCGCCAGATCCGCGCGCAGCACCCGGAGCTGCCGGTGATCCTGCTGACGGCCTGGACCCACCTCGAGACCGCGGTCGAGCTCGTCAAGGCCGGCGCCTCCGACTACGTCGCGAAGCCCTGGGACAACGCGCGCCTCCTGACCACCGTGCGCAACCTCCTCGACCTGCATGCGGCGCGCGCCGAGAACCGGGCGATCCGCCGGGAGCGCGCCGCCGCGCGCGCGGAGCTCGCCGCGCGCTTCGACCTCAAGGGCATCGTGTACGAGAGCGAGGCGATGCACGCGCTCGTCTCGACCGCGGCGCGGGTCGCGCACGCCGACGTGCCGGTGCTGATCAGCGGGCCGAACGGCGCCGGCAAGGAAGTCATCGCCGACATCCTGCAGGCGAACTCGACCGTGAAAGCGGGCCCCTACGTCAAGGTGAATCTCGGCGCGCTGCCGGACACGCTGATGGAAGCGGAGCTGTTCGGCACGGAGGCCGGCGCTTTCACCGGAGCGCGCGCGCGCACCGGCCGCTTCGAGGCCGCGGACGGCGGCACGATCTTTCTCGACGAGATCGGGAACATTTCGCCGATGGGCCAGGCGAAGCTCCTGCGCGTGCTGCAGACCGGCGAATTCGAGCGGCTCGGCTCGAACGTCACGAAGCGCACGAAGGCGCGCGTGATTGCCGCGACGAACGCGGACCTGCCGCAGTTCATCCGCGACGGCCGCTTCCGCGAAGACCTGTTCTACCGGTTGAACGTGATCGAGCTCGAGGTGCCCCCGCTCGCCGCGCGGCAGGACGACGTGCTGCCGCTGGCGCGCCATTTCCTGGAGCCCGGCTTCTCGCTGTCGGCGGATGCGCTGCGCGCGCTCCCGCGCTACCCATGGCCGGGAAACGTGCGAGAGCTCAGGAACGCGATCCACCGCGCCTGCCTGCTGTCGGTGGACCCGGTGGTGACCGCGAAGACGCTGGCGCTGCCCGTCGTCCGGGAACCGCTCGATGGCTCCGACATCGACCGGGCCACGATCGAGCGGGCGCTCCTGGTCGCCGACGGGATCGTCGCGCACGCCGCGCGTGACCTCGGCCTGTCGCGTCAGGCACTCTATCGCCGCATGGAGAAACTCGGGCTCAAGTCCGCCGCCGACCCTGGCCGGACGTCCGCCGGCAACAGCTGATGTCGCGCTCGCCGCGCGCGCGCCGGTCGCTGGCCGGCCGCGTCGCAGCGGTCGTCCTCGCCACGGCCGTGATCGTGGCGGTGGCGACCCTCGCCTTCGACCGCCTGTTCGACTCCTGGCTGCTGGCGGGCGCGGCGGCGCTCCTGGTCGCGCTGCCGCCGGCCATCTGGCTCACGGGCCGGTCGCTCGACCGCTGGAGCCGCGCGATCCGGGCGGTGGCCGACGGCATCAGCAGCCTCAAGGACCGCGACTTCAGCGTGAGTGTGACGGCCTCCACCGGCGACGAGGTCGGCGACCTGACGCGCGAATACAACTCGCTCGGCGACCGCCTGCGACAGGAGCGCCTCGACCTCTACCAGCGCGAGCTCCTGCTCGACACGGTGGTGCAGACCACGCCGCTCGCGCTCGTGCTGACGAACGCCGCCGACGCAATCGTGTTCGGCAACATCGCGGCGCGGCAGCTCTTCGCCGCCGGCCGCAGGATCGAGGGTCTGCAGTTCGGCGACCTGCTCGCGCGGGCGCCTGCGCCGATGCGCGAAGCGGTCGAGAGCGGTGCGGACACGCTCTTCACGGTGGAGGTCGGCGGCGAGACCGAGGTGTACCACGTCAGTCATCGGCCCTTCACGCTGAACAGCCAGCCACACCGGCTGCTGCTCTTCAAGCAGCTCACGCGCGAGATGGCGGCCCAGGAAGTCGCGATCTGGAAGAAGGTGATCCGCGTGATCGCGCACGAGCTCAACAACTCGCTGGCGCCGATCACCTCGCTCGCGCACTCGGGACGGCAGCTCTCGGGCGAGCCGGACCCCGGGCGGCTCGCGCGCGTGTTCTCGACGATCGAGGAACGCGCCGCGCACCTCGCCACCTTCATCGACGGGTACGCGCGCTTCGCGAAACTGCCGCGGCCGCGGCCGGCCGCCGTGGAGTGGGGGGCGCTGATCGCGGGCCTCAAGGACAGCCTGTCGTTCCGGGTGCAGCAGCCGCTGCCGAAGCGGCCGGGCTGGATCGACGCGCCGCAGGTCGAGCAGGTGCTGATCAACCTGATCAAGAACGCGATCGAGTCCGGCTCGCCCGAGGACGAGGTGACGCTCTCGGTCACGGAGCGGAATGGCGGCGTGACGGTCGAGGTGCGCGACCGGGGCAGCGGGCTCACCGACGAGGTGCTGCGCGACGCGCTCCTGCCGTTCTACTCGACGAAGCCCAAGGGCACGGGTCTCGGCCTCACGCTGTGCCGCGAGATCGTCGACGCGCACGGCGGCCGGCTCTCGATCGCGAACCGGGACGGCGGCGGGGCGATCGTGACGCTCTGGCTTCCGGATCAGCCCGAGCCCGGGCGCTAGTCGTCTTTCGGCTTCCTACAATTCCTTGAGTCCGGGTGCGACAGACCTCCGCCCGTGGACGGCGACACGATGCGGCCGAAAGGAGGCGCATATGCCGGGTCACCGAGGACGAGACGAGCCCGAGCGCGACGAATACGGCCACGCCATGGAACCGGCCGGGCGCGACAACGAGGGCGAGCACGAGCGCAGCGAGGGCCCCAAGGAGCTCGCTCGTCTCGGCCAGGAACGCTTCGGCAATCGCGGGCGCTTCTACGGCGGCTATATCAGCGAGAAGGACGAGCATTCGCCCGGCGGGCGCGACACCACCGGCCCGCTCGCGGATATCATTGGGGTCACGATGGCGCGAGAACAGATGAAGTCGTTCTTCGATTTCGACGTGACCCGGCTCGACGGGAAGCCGGACCTCCTCGGTCCGCTCGAAGGCAAGGTCGTGCTCGCGGTGAACGTCGCGAGCCGCTGCGGCCTCACGCCGCAGTACACGGACCTCGAGGGCCTGCACGAGGAACTCGCGGGCGAGA
>DATBLN010000058.1:0-3602 GCA_036555345.1 Steroidobacteraceae bacterium | reverse complement strand
AGCTTCCGCTCCTGCACCAGGTACAGGAAGCTCCAGAACATCACGAGGTAGAACACGTAGTTCATGATCGTGTAGGAGAGCGTGATCAGGAGGATCTGCGGATCCGAGAGCACGCCCAGCACGCGCTTCCAGGTGAGCGGGGCGGCGGCGTCGAATGAGGGGTTGCCGGCGAGCTCCGTCAGCTCGCGCTTCGACACGCGCGCGTGCAGCTCGGGCCGGTCGCGCGCGAACCACCACCAGAGCGCGACCAGGAGCAGCGACGGCACGCTCGAATAGACGAGTGCCTGCTGCCAGCCGTAGGCCTGCATCAGCCAGGCGATCAGGGGCGATGCCGCCGCCGCGCCGAACCACAGGCCCGTGACGGTGAGCCCCTGAAGCGACGACCAGGAGCCGACCGGGTACCAGTGGCGGATCGTGCCCGAGCAGACCGGGAAGAGCGCCGATTGCGCGGCGCCCAGCATGCCGCGCGCCAGCAGGAGCGTGACGAAGACGACGCCCGTGGCCGCGACCAGGGGGGCCGAGGCGGTCAGCACGCTCGCGATCGCGGTCGCGAGGCCGATCGCCGTGAGCATGCGCCGCGCGCCGACGACCTGGCCGACGAGCGACATCGGGATCTGGAACACCGTGTAGGTGAACAGGAAGGCCGTCATGACCCAGCCGATCTGGATCTGGGAGAGGCCGAGTTCCGGCATGATCCGCTCGGCCGCGACCGAGATGCTGGAGCGCTGGATGTAGCCCGTAAACGCGAAGCCGAACAGCATCGCGAAGATGACGGTGCGGATGCGCGGCGCTAACATCCGGATAGGGTATATGCGCGCCGAGCCGGGCACTAGGCCGCGGGAAGTCGCGGTCACGTTGCAGGGAATTCGCCTGAAGGGACTGCTGCGGCTCCCGCCGGGCGCAACCGGCATCGTTCTCTTCGCGCACGGCAGCGGCAGCGGACGCCTGAGCCCGCGCAACAACTACGTGGCGGAGCAACTGGGCGCCGCCGGCCTGGCGACGCTCCTGGTCGACCTGCTGACCGGGCAGGAAGAGGAAATCGACGCCGTCACGGCCGAGCTGCGATTCGACATCCCGCTGCTGACCGGCCGCCTGGCCGGCGTCACGGCATGGGCGCTGGAGCAGCCGGAGCTCGGAAAGCTTGCGATCGGCTATTTCGGCGCGAGCACCGGCGCCGCCGCGGCGCTCGCGGCGGCGGCGCGCGTGCCGGCGGTTGCCGCGGTCGTCTCGCGCGGCGGCCGGCCGGATCTCGCCGGAGACGCGCTGCCGCGCGTTCGTGCCGCGACGCTCCTGATCGTCGGCGGAGACGACGAGCAGGTGCTGGAATTGAACCGGCAGGCACTCGCACGGCTGCGCTGCGAAGCGAAGCTGGAGATCGTCCCCGGTGCGACGCACCTGTTCGAGGAGCCCGGCACGCTCGAGCAGGTCGCCGCGCTCGCAGCGGACTGGTTCACCGATCACCTGGGCCAGGCTGCCGGATGATCCTGTTCGTCCGGGGTCAGTTCCCGGCGGGGTAGCTCGCGATCTGCTCGCGGTACTGGCCGCGCGTGGCTTCAAGGCGGTCGCGCAGGCCGGCGAGCGTTCCGAGCGGGTTGCTGGTGCTCTGCATCTTGATCAACCAGTCCGGCAGCGTACCGCCAGGATCGGCGTCCACCATGTACGTGACCCGTGAGCGCCCGTCACCGAGCGCCTGGATCGTATAGGACCCATCGGCGTCGCTGGTCCGGACGGTATCCGGGGCGCGCGCGACATCCGGCGCATCGATCGCGCGGAAATACACCTTTACGAGCTCCGCCGCCCGGACGAACGTCACCTCCTGCTCGATGACCGCCTCGCGGTCCTGCACCGGCCAGGGCAGGTCGGTGCGCGTATGGATGATGCTGCGCCAGGCGCCGAGCCGCCGCAGCGTCGTCGCCTCGGCGCAGTCGGGGACCCATTTCCGGTATGCCGGAACGTCGAGCAGCACGGCGAGGATCTCGTATGGGGTCCCGGCGACCTCGGCGATGGAACGAAGCTGCGGCAACTCCCGGCCCTCGACGAAGCGGCGGCTGGCGACGATGCCGTCGCGCGTGGCGATGTCTTCCCAGTCGTCCGCGAGACCGGCGGCGGGCCGGGTGCCGGCCAGCAGGACCAAGACGACCAGGATCCAATGCCGCGCTGCCATGCGGCATTCGACACGGCCCCGCGGAATTCGTTTCAGGGCGCCGGCGGAACCGGCCTGAACTCCAGGTGGTGGTAGTCGTAGCTGAAGTCCGCGACCGGCGACACCGCTTTCATCGTGATGCGCTCGGGCTGGCCGCCGGCGTCCAGCGAGAACGTGACGTAGGCGGGCTCGGTCAGCGGGTCCTGCCAGCGCGCGACGAACGTGTCGTAGGCCCAGTGCTCGAGCTTCGCCCGCATGCCGGGCGTCTGCAGGAAGTCGATCGCAAGCGCGCCCGAGTCCTCGGTGATCTCGATCGGCCCGTACCAGACGTCGGTGTACCTGCCGGCATAGGCCGGAAGCGGCAACGAAGGCTTCGACTCGGGCCGCGACGCCGCGGCCGCGCGCACGGCTTCGAGTCCCCTGGCATTGCGCCCGGCGATGAACTCGGCGAACGCCTTCGGCCAGTCGCGCTTCGGCAGGCCGAGATAGTGATCGAGCAGCTCGAACTGCAGGCCCGCCAGGAAGGGCCCGTCCTCGGAGTTCATCGCGAGCGCGAAGCCGACGTTCTTCTCGGGCAGCAGCATGATGATCGCGCGGAAGCCTAGCGTCGCGCCGTTGTGCGTGATGACGCGATGGCCGCGATAGTCCTGCGCGACCCAGCCGAGCGCGTAGGAGCGGAAGCTGGGCGTGGCGTCGGCGAGCGCGCCGGGCAAGGGCGTGATGGGCAATGGCACCACCGGCTGCCACATCTCGCGCGCGCTCGCCTCGCTGAAGAGCCGTGCCCCGGATCCCGGGAGGTTGCCGCCCGCGAGCTGCACGAGCAGCCACTTCGCGAGGTCGTTCGCGCCCGAGGCGATCGCACCGGCCGGCGCGGAGTTCTCCCCGAGCGCCACCATCTTCTCGTCGAAGGCGATCTGCGTCCCGATGCCGCGGATCTCGCCGACGCGGCCGTGCGGGAACGCGCGGTCCGCGACGACGAGGCGGTCCGGGTCGTTGGTGACGCTCCTGTCCATGCCGAGCGGCAGGAAGATGCGGTCGCGCACGAAGTCTTCCCAGCGCTGGCCGGAGACGGCCTCGATCACCGCGCCCGCGACGATGTAGAGAATATTGTCGTAGGCATAGGCGGAGCGAAAGCTGGTCGCGGGCTTGAGGAAGCGCACGCGCCGCACCGTCTCCTCGCGGCTCACGTTCGTGGCGGGGATGAAGAGCAGGTCACCGTGGCCGAGGCCGAGGCCGCTCCGGTGCACCAGCAGGTCGCGCACCGTGATCTCGCGCGTGACCCAGGGGTCGTACATCTGGAAGCCCGGCAGGTGATCGATCACGCGGTCGTCCCAGCGGAGCCTGCCTTCGTCCACGAGGATCCCGAGCGCGGCTGTCGTGAACGCCTTGGTCGTGGACCCGATCTGGAACAGCGTGTCCGGGCCGACTCTCTCCGTGCCGCCCTGGCTGCGCAGGCCGT
>DATBLN010000035.1:0-14320 GCA_036555345.1 Steroidobacteraceae bacterium | reverse complement strand
CGGGTGGCCGCGGTTCATCATCACGTCCACGTATTTCATGAAGACGATCGGGTAGAGCCCGCTGCCGCGGAAGCTCCGGCGGATGAAGAAGGCCCCGCCCTTGCGCAGGAAGCGCCCGATCACGGGCAGGTTCAGGTTGATGCCGGCCGCGACGTAGGGCACGGCGTAGCCGCGGCGGTAGATCACGTAGGACAGCAGCAGGTAATCCACGTGGCTGCGGTGGCAGGGCACGTAGACGATCTCGCATTCCGGCGGCAGGCGGTCCAGGTACTCGGCATTCGTGACCTGCACGCCGTCGTAGATGCGGTTCAGCAGCCGGTCGAGGACCTTCTCGGCGACGCGCACGAAGGCATGCGAGTAGTTGGCGGCGATCTCGAGCGCGTGGCGCCGCGCGATGCGCAGGCCCTCGCGGCGCGAGCGCTTCGAGCCCGCGATCTCCTGGCGCACCGCCTGGCGCACCGCGCGGGTGCGCAGCACCTGCGCGACGATCGCGCGCCGGCGCGACAGGTCGGGGCCGAGCGTGTCGGTGCGCATGTGCCGGAACTCGGCGCGCAGGTCCTTGAGCAGCCGGCGCGCGCCACGCGCGCCGTCGGGGCCGGCGGCGACGTAGGAACGCAGCGCCCGCGGCTCGCCGAACCGGATCAGCGTGCTGCGGCCATTGACGAGGATCGACAGCACGCGCCGGAACGGGCCGACCAGCGCCCAGTTCTCCGAGAAGACCAGCCGCAGGAAGGAACGCTCGCGTTGCGGCGCGCGTCCCCAGTAGACCGCGACCGGCACGATGTCGAGATCGAGCGCCTCGTCCGCTCCGGCGGCCGCGGCCGCCCGCGCGAGCTCCCGCGGCGTGCGCCGGTCGGCGCGGCGGCGCAGCACGCCGGCGCGGCGCTCGAGCGCGACCGAGGAATACGGCAGGTCGAGCCCGCGCAGCTTCAGGCGCTTGCCCGGCCGGCGCAGGCCGCCGTCCATGCAGGCGAGCTCGAGCGCGACCATGTCGGAGAGGCTGCGCTCCTCGAGCACGTAGAGGACGGCTCGCGCGCGGCCGCGCAACCGCTCGCGCGCGTCCGCCGGCACGACCGTGGCGCGCACGAACAGGCGCATGACGGCGCGCAGCGCCCACAGCAGCGTTCGATTCACGGTGGCGGCTAGTCCTCGGGCGGGGGGTCCTCGGGCGACGCGCCCTCATCGGCCTCGACGCGCGACTCGAGCGCCTCGCGGTGCCGGTCCATGGCGGCGTTGGTGCGGTCCTCGACCCGCCCCGGCGCCGTGACCAGGTCGCCGACCGCGGTGTCCTCGACCCTCATCGGCGGCTCCTCGGGCTCCTCGTCGCGGTCACCCCCGCCGCCGCAACCCGCCGCCAGCAGCAGCGCGGCGAACGTCCCGGCCAGCTTCATGGTGTGCATGCGCATGTCTCCCGGGCCGACTGTGCCACCAGTCTAGCGGAACCGCCGGAAATGGGGACGCACCCCAATTTCGCTTCTGATAGCGTTGCGCCCGTCGTGGACAGCTACGCCGGCAAGGTCGTGGTCCTCACCGGCGCGTCCGAGGGCATCGGGCGCGCGCTGGCGCTCCATCTGGCGCGAGCCGGGGCGCGCCTCGCGATTTCGGCGCGAAACGCCGCGCGCCTGCATTCGCTCGCGGAGGAATGTCGCCGGGCGGGCGCCCAGGCGCTGGTCGTGCCGGGGGACGCCAGCTCGCGCGCGGACTGCGAGGCGCTGGCGGACGCCGCTTTCGCCCATTACGGCGCGATCGACGTGCTGATCCTGAACGCCGGCGCGACCATGTGGTCGCGGCTCGACGAGCTCCAGGACGTGGACCTGCTGGAGCGGCTGATGCGCCTCAATTACCTGGGCGCGGCCTGGCTGGCGCGCCGCGCGCTGCCGGCGCTGGTCGCTTCCCACGGCCGCATCGTCGCGGTCTCGAGCCTCACGGGCCTCGTCGGCGTCCCGACCCGCACGGGCTACGCCGCGTCCAAGCACGCGATGATCGGCTTCTTCGACTCGCTGCGCGTGGAACTGCGGGGCAGCGGCGTCTCGGTCACGATCGTCTGTCCCGACTTCGTCCGCTCCGAGATCCACCGGCGCGCGACCGGCCCGGACGGCAGGCCGCTCGGCGCGAACCCGATGCGCGAGGCGAGGATCATGGGCGCCGACGAATGCGCGCGCATCATCGCCGCGGCCGCGCTCGCCAGGCGCCGGCTCGTGATCACGTCGTTGCGCGGGCGCGCCATGCGCTGGCTGAAGCTCGTCGCCCCGGGACTCGTCGATCGGCTCGCCGACCGCGCGATCCGGCGGCACAGTTAGTCGGGCGCTGGCCGCGGGCCGTGCGGGGCTCCCTCGTGCGCGCCGCCGGAACTTACGCGCGCCCTCGGGACCCCGCACGGCCCGCGCACGGCGCCCGGTTCGCGGCGCCGCCGGAGCGCGCGAGGGGGCCGGGACGAAGTCCGGAGCGAGCGCGTAAGTTCCGGCGGCGCTCGCGCAGGAGCTTCGTCCCGGCCCCCTCGTGCGCTCCGACAGTGCTGTGAAATGGGTGCGGCGCTAGCGCCGCTTGGGAAGGTCGAGCGAGACGAGGAAATACTCGAACAGGTAGTTGACGAGCGACAGCTCGCTGTGCAGCCGGTGATCCGAGTCCAGGATGTGCAGCGTCGCCCCCTGCTCGCGCGCGAAGCGGATGCTGTTCTCGACCGGCACCGCGTCGTCGCGCCAGCCGTGCACGATCGTCTTCGGGCAGGGCGCCGGCTTTGCCGTGAGCTGCTCCATGCCCGGCATGTAGAACGCGGGCGCCATCAGGAACAGGCCGCGCGCGTGCAGCAGCGCCGAGGCGGAGGTCGCGACATAGCCGCCCATGCTGGACCCGACCAGCACGAGGTCGCCGCGGATGTCGCGGCAGAAGCTCAGGAGGCGCGTGACGCGGTCGCGCGGATCGCTGACGCCGCGGTAGTCCACGGAGTCCACGTTCCAGCCCTCGCTCTTCGCCACCTCGGACATCGCCGAGATCTTGGTTCCCCACGGGCCGCTCTCGAGGCCGTGCGAGAAGACCACGTGACGGATCGCCATGAATCTCCCCTGCCCTCGACCACGCCGATGTTATCAGTCCCGGGGCCGCCACAGCAGTGCGTCGAGGTCCGTCGCGCCGTCCATCGCGCCACGGTCCACGCGCCCGTTCTCGAACCGCACGCCCTCCTCCTGCAGCAGCCGGCGCTGCAGGCGGTGCGCTTTCGATCCGGCCGGCAGGCTGATGCGGCCGGCCGCGTTCAGCACGCGATGCCATGGCAGCTTGAGCGCCGCGGGCGCCACCTTGAGCGCATGCCCGACGAGCCGCGCGCGGCGCGGCAGGCCGGCGCGGCGCGCGATGCCGCCGTAGCTCGCGACCCGGCCGCGCGGGATCGCGGCCACTTGCCTCCAGATGCGCTCGAGCAGCTTGCGGTCGGTCACAGTCACGGCCTTCGATTCTAGCGGCCGCCGGGGGAAGTGATATCGTCCGGCTGCCGTGGACGCAGACCTCGATCGCACGCAGATCGACCCGCGGGCCAACCCGTGGGCGATGCTGGCCGCGCTGCCGCTCTTCTCGGGCCTGCCCAAGAGCGTCGTGGACGAAGCGGTCGCCGAGCTCGAGTGGATGTCGCTGCCCGGCGGCCGCCTGCTGTTCGAGGCGGGCACTCCCGCCGACTCGGTCTATTTCGTGATCAGCGGCTGCCTCGGCGCCTTCGGCCCGGACGGCGAGCTGATCGGCCGCATCACCGCCGGCGAGAGCGTCGGCGAAATGGGACTGATCGCCTCGCGGCCGCGCACGGCGACGGTGCGGGCGCTGCGGGACTCGGAGCTCGCCATGCTCTCCGCGGGCACCTTCGAGCGCGTGCTGCTCGGCCACCCCGAGGCGATCCTGCGGCTGGCCCGCCTCACGGTCGAGCGGCTGGAGGACGCGGCCGGCAGCCGCCAGCAACGCGCGATGCCGCGAACGATCGCGCTCGTGCCGCGCCATCGGGACATCGACATGCCGGCCCTGTCGGCCGATCTCTCGCGCGCGCTCGAGACCTTCGGCCGAGTGGACCTCGTCAGCAGCCAGCGCGCCGGCAGCCACAGTCCACAGTGGTTCCACGAGCTCGAGCTGCGCAACGACTTCGTGGTCTACCTCGCCGATCCCTCCGACACCGCGTGGACGCGCCTGTGCCTGCGCCAGGCCGACGTCGTGCTGCTCGCGGCGCTCGCGACCGACGAGCCCGGCCTGTGGCAGGGATTCGACGGGCAGGACGCGGCCGTGCGCCGGGCGGAGCTGCTGCTGATTCACCGGGGCCCGATCGCGCCGGGGGCGGCGTCGCGCTGGCGCGCGCTGCTGCCCAACACGCCCCTGCACCACGTGCGCGGCCCGCAGGATTGCCCGCGGCTCGCGCGGCTGCTGACCGGCCGCGCGGTGGGGCTCGTGATGTCCGGCGGCGGCGCGCGCGGGTTCGCGCATCTCGGCGTCGTGCGCGCGCTGCGCGAGCACGGCGTGCCGATCGACCTCGTCGGCGGCACCAGCATGGGCGGCATCCTGGCAGCGGGCGTCGCCGCCGACTGGAGCGATGCGGAGCTCATCGAGCGCTTCCGTCGCTGCTTCGTGGACACCAATCCGCTCGCGGACTTCACGCTGCCGCTCGTCTCGCTCGTCTCCGGCCGCAAGGTCGGCCGGCTGCTGCGGCGCGAGCTCGGCGACATCGACATCGAGGACCTGCCGCTGCCCTTCTTCTGCGTCTCCTCGAACCTCACGACCGGCCGCGTCGCCGTGCACCAGCGCGGGCCGCTGTGGCGCTGGCTCAGGGCCTCGGTCGCGATCCCGGGCGTGCTGCCGCCCGTGTTCCATGGCGGCGAGGTCTACGTGGACGGCGGCACCATGAACAACCTGCCGGTGGACGTCATGCGCGGCAAGGGCCGCGGCCCGGTGATCGGCGTGGACGTCGGCACGGACCGCGCCTTCACGACCGACCTCGAGGCCGATGAGGCGCCCTCGTTCTGGCACGCGTTCCGCCGCCGCGGCGGCCGCCGGCGCCCGAACATCCTGCAGATCCTGTGGCGCTCGGGCATGGTCAACACCACCGCGACCACCAAGGAGCGCCGGGCGCAGACCGACCTGCTGCTGACCCCGGCGCTGGAATCGCTCGACCTGCTCGACTGGAAGTCGTTCGAGCGCGCGATCGACATCGGCTACCGCGACGCCTGCGACCGGCTCGCCGGCGGCGCGCTCGAACAGCTGCGAGGCGCCATGCGCTAGTCTTGGCGCGCATGGGCGCAAGGCGCGGCTGGCAGTTCTGGATCGACCGCGGCGGGACCTTCACGGACATCGTGGCGCGCGCGCCGGACGGCCGGCTGGTCGTGGACAAGCGCCTGTCCGCGTCGCCGGGCGGCGGCGATCCCGGCGTGGCCGGGATCCTGGCGCTGCTGGACCACCATGGCGACGCCGGCGCCTCGATCGAGGTGATCCGCATCGGCACCACGGTCGCGACCAATGCGCTGCTCGAGCGTCGCGGCGTGCCGACCGCGCTCGTGACCACCGCGGGCTTCGGCGATGCGCTCAGGATCGGCTACCAGAACCGCCCCGAGCTGTTTCGCCTGCGCATCGAGCTGCCCGCCGCGCTCTACCGGGAAGTCATCGAGGCCGACGAGCGCGTGACGGCCGAAGGCGAGGTGCTGCGGCCGCTCGACGAGGCGCGCCTTGCGGCCGATCTCGCGCGATGGCGCGCCGCGGGCATCGCGAGCATCGCGATCGTGTTCCTCCACGGTTACCGCCACACGGCGCACGAGGCGCGCGCGGCGGCCCTTGCGCGCCGCGCCGGATTCGACGAGGTGATCGCCTCGCACGAGGCCTCGCCGCTGATCCGCTTCGTGAGCCGCGGCGACACCACGGTCGTCGACGCCTACCTGACCCCGCTGCTCGCCCGCTACGTGCGCGAGTTCCGCGCCGCTCTGGGGCGGCGGCACCAGGGCGTGCCGCTGCAATTCATGCAGAGCAGTGGCGGCCTGGTCGGGCCCGAGTCTTTCCGCGCCTGCAACGCCGTGCTGTCGGGACCGGCCGGCGGGCTGGTCGCGACCGCGCGCATCGCCGCACACCACGGCCGCCCGAGGCTGATCGCCTTCGACATGGGCGGCACCTCCACGGACGTCGCGCTGTACGACGGCGCGCTGCCGCAGCGCTTCGAGACGCAGGTCGCGGGTGTCCGGCTGCAGGCGCCGATGATGAACATCCACACGGTGGCGGCCGGGGGCGGCTCGGTGCTCGCGTTCGAGGGCGGCAGGCTCTGCGTCGGCCCGCGCTCGGCGGGCGCCACGCCGGGGCCGGCCTGCTACCGCAACGGCGGGCCGCTCACGGTCACGGATCTGCAGGTCCTGCTCGGGCGCATCCGGCCGGACTGTTTCCCGGCGATCTTCGGGCCGGACGGCGGACAGCCGCTGGACGCCGCGATCGTGCGCCGGCGCTTCGACGAGCTCGCCATCGCGGTCGCGGCCGCGGGTGCACCGGCAGGCACGGAGCCGCTCGCCGCCGGTTTCCTCGACGTGGCGGTCGAGTCCATGGCGCGCGCCATCCGCCACGTCTCGGTGCGCCAGGGCCATGACCCGGCCGAGTTCGCGCTCTGCTGCTACGGCGGCGCGGCGCCGCAGCACGCCTGCCGCGTCGCGGATGCGCTCGGCATGTCCGAGATCCTGATCCACCCGCTCGCCGGCGTGCTGTCGGCCTGGGGCATCGGACTCGCGGACCGGCGGCTGATGCGACGCATGAGCATCGAGCAGCCGCTCGCCGCCGTCGCGGCCGGCCGCCTCGAGGAGGCCTTCGCGGATCTCGGTGCGGCGCTCCAGGCCGCTTTCGCCGCGCAGGGCGTGCCCGCCCGCGACCTGGCTTTCCATCGGGTCATCGAATTGCGCGCGCCCGGCACCGAGACCGCGATCGGCCTGCCGTTCGGGCCGCTGCCGGAGGTCGTGCGCGAGTTCCGCGCGGAATTCGGGCGCCGGTTCGGGTTCGAGCCCGCGCCGGGAGACCCGGTGGTCGCGACACTGCAGGCCGAGGCCGTGGTCGCGGGCGACCCGGGCGAGTTGCACGATGCGGCGGCAACCCGTCACGCGCTCCGCCGGCGGGCGCGCGCCTGGTTCGACGGCTGGCGGCAGGTGCCGCTGGTCGAGCGCGCGGCGCTCGAGCCGGGGCGCACGATCGACGGGCCCGCGCTCGTGGTCGAGCCCAACTCCGTCACCGTCGTCGAGCCGGGCTGGCGCGCCCTGCGCGAGGACGGCGGCACGCTGGTGCTCCGCCGCCACGCGGCGCGCGCGGCCGCGGCCGGCGGCTCGAAGCACCCGGATCCCGCCCTGCTCGAGCTCTTCAACCACCGTTTCATGCAGGTCGCCGAGCAGATGGGCGCCGTGCTGCAGGCCACCGCGGTGTCGGTCAACATCCGCGAACGGCTCGACTTCTCCTGCGCGCTGTTCGACGCCTCGGGCGCGCTGATCGCGAACGCGCCGCACATGCCGGTGCACCTCGGTTCCATGGGCGCGAGCGTCCGCGCCGTCATGGCGGCGAATGCCGGGGAGCTGCGCCCCGGGCGCGCCTGGATGCTGAACGCGCCCTACGCGGGCGGCACGCACCTGCCGGACATCACGGTGGTCAGCCCGGTCTTCGCCGCGGGCGACGCCGCGCCCGCGTTCTGGGTCGCCTCGCGCGCGCACCACGCCGACATCGGCGGCCTCACGCCGGGCTCGATGCCGCCCGCGAGCACGACGATCGCGGAGGAGGGAGTGCTGATCGACAACTTCCGGCTGCTCGACGATGGGGTGCTCCGCGAGCGGGAGCTGCGCGAGCTGCTGGCGTCGGCGCGATACCCGGCGCGAAACCCGGACCAGAATGTCCTCGACCTGAAGGCCCAGCTCGCCGCCAATGCCCGGGGCATTGCGGAGGTCGCGGCGCTCATTGCGCGCGTTGGATCTGCGGCCGTGCGCAATTACATGGCGCACGTGCAGGACAACGCCGAGGCCTGCGTGCGCGAGGTGATCGGGCGGCTGCGGGACGGGCACCGGCGCCTCGAGATGGACGACGGCAGCGCGATCGAGGTCCGCGTGTCGGTGGATCACGCGGCCCGCAGCGCCGTCGTGGACTTCGCGGGCACGTCGCCGCAGCAGGGCGGGAACTTCAATGCGCCGCTCGCCGTGACGACGGCCGCGGTCCTCTACGTGTTCCGCACGCTGGTGGACGCCGACATCCCGCTCAACGAGGGCTGCCTGCGCCCGCTCGACATCCGCGTGCCGGCGGGGTCCATGCTGAATCCGGTGCCTCCGGCGGCCGTCGTTGCGGGCAACGTCGAGACCTCGCAATGCATCGTGGACGCGCTCTACGGCGCGCTCGGCGTGCTCGCCGCCTCCCAGGGCACGATGAACAACCTGACCTTCGGCGACGCCGCGCACCAGTACTACGAGACCATCGCGGGCGGCGCGGGCGCGGGCGCCGGCTTCGACGGCGCCTCCGGCGTGCAGACCCACATGACCAACTCGCGCCTGACCGACCCGGAAGTGCTGGAGTCCCGGCACCCGGTGCTGCTGCGCGAGTTCCGCTACCGGCGCGGGTCCGGCGGCGGCGGGGCGCACCGCGGCGGCGACGGCCTGCTGAGACGGATCGGGTTCCGCACGCCGATGACCGTCTCCATCCTCTCGAACCGACGGCGCGTGGCGCCATTCGGGCTCGCGGGCGGCGCGGACGGCCTGCCTGGCGTCAATTGCCTGCGGCGGCGGGACGGGTCGACCGAAGCGCTGCCCGCCTGCGCGAGCGTCGAGGTCGCGGCGGGGGACGAGATCGTGATCGAGACGCCGGGCGGCGGCGGATTCGGCTAGGCGGACTCCGCCTCGGGCAGCTCGAGCTCCGCGAGCGCCTGCGTGAGGCCCGTGTCGGGAACGCCCGCGAGGTTCGGGCTCACCGCCTGCACGCGGCTGCCGCCCGGGCGATGGCTCACGAGCCAGGCATGAAAGCCGCCGGGCCGCGCCGCCGGGATCCCGAACATGAGGTTGACGATGCCTTGCTCGCGGTGCCGCTCGCGGTTCACCCGCTCGTCGCAGAGCACGAACCAGCGGTCGCCGGGCTCGCGGTGCGAGAACGCCCCGCGGTCCTCGAGTCCGGACAGGAACGCGTGCACCTGCGACGCCGCGCGCCGCCAGGTGGCCGGCTCGCTGGGCTCGAACAGCATCCAGCGCGTGCCGTGCTCGATGCTGTTCAGGACGAAGAGCGCGAAGCGGCGCGCGGGCAGCGAGCGCCAGTCGGCGCTGCCGGCTCCGGGGCCCGCGAGCGTGCAGGGCACCGGCGGCGCGCGTCCCGGCCGGCGCACCGTCTGCACGGTGTTGACGCCGCAGACGGCGAGCCGCGCGCGGGCCTCGTCGTCCACCGGGCAGGCCGGCCTGAGCCCCGGGCGCAGCACGTACTCCTCGCCGGTCGCGGACCACACCGGCCACAGCTCGGAGGCGCGCGAGATCATGCCGGCGACCGCGCCCGAGGGCGCGAACGCCTCGAAGCGGCCGCGCAGCTTGTCGTAGCCGAGCAGCCGCGGGAAGAACAGGCAGGCGGAATCGGATGGCAGCGGCCAGTCGCGCAGGTCCGCGAGCGCGCGCCCGGCCGAATCCCAGGCCAGCGGCGGGTCGACGAGCAGGATGGCGCGGCGCTCTCGGCAGTAGCGGTTGGCCACCAGCAGCGTGCTCGCGCCGATGTCGGCGTCGCGCGCGAGCGGCGGGATGCAGAGCAGGTTGAAGGCCTCCGCCGCGTTCAGCGCGAAGAGGCCCGTGCCCTGCGCCGCCGAGCCGATGATGTCGTAGTCGGTGAGCGGCCCGCCGTCGTCGCCGTCCGGGTTCGACAGCACGTAGCCGGCGAGGCCCCGCGCGCCGCCGGCGGGGGTCGCATCCGGCCGCCAGCCCGGCAACTCGCCCTCCACGCGCGCGAGCTGCGAGTCCGCGAGCACGAGCGTGACATTCCGCGCGCTGTCCGCGCGCAGCGAGACCCGGCGGAAGATCTCCTGGTCCTCGATGTGCTCGGAGCCCGGCGTGCGCACGCGCTGCAGCACGAGGTTGAAGCAGTCGTCCTCGTTGTCGCCGATGCCGTCGTAGTCGACCGCCGCGCGCAGGAACTCGCGCGTGCCCGGCGCGAGCGCGCGAAGCACGAGCGCCTGCGGCCCGGCGGGCAGCGTGAGCGTGCAGCAGCGCGCGCCGTTCGCGACGCGCACGACGACGGCGGTGCGCCCGCCATTCTCGAAGAACTGCTCGACCGCGTAGGACAGCGTGGACGGCTGCCAGAGCCCGCCGAAGGTGCGCTGGAAGGCGGCGAAGCCGGTCAGCGTGACGGGACGATGGACGGGACCGCGCAGGCAGCGGCCGACGAATGCCGTGATCGCGGTCGGGGCTTCCGCGATGGGCTGCAGTGAGCCGGCTTCCTCGTCGACCTGTATGCCGGCCAGCCGTTCCGCCACCGGTCACTCCCTGCGGGTTTGCGGAAGGTTAGCATACGCGGGCCGATGCAGGTCCCCGCCCGCAACTGGAAACTCGGGTTCGCGATGTCGCTGACCACGGCCGTGCTGTGGGGCCTGCTGCCGATCGCGCTCAAGGTGGCGCTGACCGGAATGGACGCCGTCACGATCACCTGGTGGCGCTTCGCGTTCTCGATGGCGGGACTCGGCGCCTTCCTGCTCTGGCGCGGCGAGATGCCGCGGCTCGTCGGCGCCGGCCGCGCCGGCTGGCTGCTGCTCGCGCTCGCGCTCGTGACGCTGCTCGCGAACTACGTGCTCTACCTGGTCGCGCTCGACCACTCGACGCCTTCGGTCCTGCAGGTGGTGATCCAGCTCGCTCCGCTGCTGCTGCTGCTCGGCGGCGTGTTCGTGTTCAGGGAGCACTTCGCGCCTGTGCAGTGGCTCGGCTTCGCGATCCTCGGCGCGGGACTGCTGCTCTTCTTCAACCGCCGGCTGCCGGAGCTCTTGCGCCCGACCGAGGGCCTCGGCCTCGCGGTGTTCCTGACGCTCGTCGCCTCCGTCGCCTGGGCGGTCTACGGGCTCGCCCAGAAGCAGCTGCTCGGGCGCTGGAGCTCCCGCCAGGTGCTGTGGATGCTCTATGCCGGGGCGACCGTCGCGCTGCTGCCCTTCTCCGCGCCGCTCCTCGTGCGGGGCCTCGACGGCCTGCAGCTCGGCATGCTTGCGTTCTGCTGCCTGAACACGCTCGTCGCGTACGGCGCCTTCGGCGAGGCGCTGCACCACTGGGACGTGTCCCGCGTGAGCGCCGTGCTCTCGACCGCGCCGCTCGTGACGGTCTCCGCGATGTGGGTGATCGAGCGCGCGGGCCTCGGCCTGGTGCCGCCCGAGGGGCTCAATGCGCTGTCGGTCGCAGGCGCGCTCGCGGTGGTCGCGGGCTCGATGATCTCGGCGCTCGCCGCCCGGCGCTAGCGCCGCTTCAGGGGGCCGTGCTGGCGCGTTCGCCGGCGGCGGCTTCGGCGGGCTTCGCGAACTGCGGGTCGCCGGCGTACTGGTCCTCGACGCCGTCCCAGTTCGAGCCCGCCGGGATCGCGTTGCGCACCCGCGGCGCCTGCGCGATGGCGGCCTCGAGCGGCACCGCGGCGCCGGGCCCCGCCGTGAGCGCGATGCCGGCAGGCCGGGCGGCCGCGGCGCGGATCGCCTCCCAGTCGATGGCATCACGGTGCAGGGCGACCTTCTTCCACAGCGTCCCTTTCGGCTTCGCCGCCTTCTGGCGCAGCGACTTCGGCACGTCCGACCAGTCGCGCTCGTCGTCCACGAGCGGCTCGTAGGCCTGCACGTACAGCGTCTCGTCGCGCCAGCCGAGGAGGACCGGCTGGTTCACGACCGTCACCCGGGTGCCGTCCGGCACCAGTTCGTAGATCCGCGCGATGTCCTCTGGGTACAGGCGGATGCAGCCGGCGCTCGCGCGCATGCCGACCGCGGGCGGCTTGTTGGTGCCGTGGATCAGGTAGCTCGGCCAGCCGAGCCGCATCATGTGACGGCCGAGCGGGTTGTCCGGCCCGGGCGGCACCTTGTCCGGCAGGATGTCGCCATCCTTGGCATGGTCCTGGCGTACGGACAGGGGCGGAGTCCACACCGGGTCCTTCACGTGCGACAGGACCTTCGTCGTGCCCTCCGGCGTCGCCCAGCCGACCTTGCCGATGCCGATCGGGTGCGTGAAGACTTCCTGGGGGGAGTCCTTCGGCGCATCCTTCGCGCGCTTCGGGTAATAGAAGAGGCGCATCGCCGCGAGATTGAGCACGAGGCCCTCGCGAGGCGCGTCCGGCAGGATGAACTCGGTCGGCAGCACGATCTGAGTGCCCTCGCCGGGAATCCAGGGATCGACGCCGGGGTTGGCGCGCATCAGTTCGGCGTAGCCGACGTTGAAGCGCCGCGCGATGTCCGCGAACGTGTCCTCGTGGCTCGCGAGGGTCACCTGCAGCCCGCCGACGACGTCCTGGTCCGGGGCGACCAGGAAACGGTGCTTTGCCTCGGCGAGCGGCAGCGGCGGCGGCGCGGGCTGGACGGCCTCCGCCTTGTCCGCCTGCCGCGGCTGCTTGCGCCACAGCGACTCGAACGGCGTGCAGGCGGCGACCGCCGTGAGCACGGCGGGAACGAGCAGCAGGCGCGGGGCCAGGCGATTCATGGCCCGGCATTATCCACGGAAAGCCCGCTCCGCGGCCAGTTTCCGGCCGCGCCCGGCCTCACCAGATCTTCACGCGCTCCGCGGCGGGCCGCCAGAGCCTGTCGCCCTCGCGCAGGCCGAAGGCCGCGTAGAACTCGTCCATGTTCGACACGACGCCGTTCGCCCGGAACTCCGACGGCGAATGCGGGTCGGTCAGCACGATCTCGCGCATCAGCCCCTCGCGCCACTTGGTGCGCCAGGACTGGCCGTAGCCCAGGAAGAAACGCTGGACCCCGGTGAAGCCGTCGATGACCGCCGGCTCGGCGCCGTTCAGTGACGCGAGGTAGGCGGCATAGGCGACGGCGGCGCCGGAGAGGTCGCCGATGTTCTCGCCGAGCGTGAGCTCGCCGTTGACGTTGAGGCCCGGCAGCGCCTCGAACGACGAGTACTGCTGCACCAGCCCGGACGCCTTCTGCTTGAACTTGTCGTTGTCCTCGGCCGTCCACCAGTCGCGCAGGTTGCCGTCGCCATCGTACTGGCGGCCGCGGTCGTCGAAGCCGTGGCTGATCTCGTGGCCGATCACCGCGCCGATCGCGCCGTAGTTGACGGCGTCGTCGGCAGCCATGTTGAAGAGCGGGGGCTGCAGGAACGCGGCCGGGAACACGATCTCGTTGTTGGTCGGCAGGTAGTAGGCGTTGACCGTCTGCGGCGTCATGAACCACTCGGTCGGGTCCTTCGGCTGGCCTGCCCTCCCCGCCTGCCAGTTCCACTCGAACTGGTTCGAGCGCATCACGTTGCCCGCCAGGTCGTCGCGGCGGATCTCGAGTCCCGAGTAGTCGCGCCACTTGTCCGGGTAGGCGATCTTGACGTTGATCTTCCCGAGCTTGGCGTGGGCCTCGGCCCTGGTCGCCGGGCTCATCCACTCGAGCGAGTCGATGCCGCGATCGAAAGCCGCGAGCAGGTTCCGCACCAGCTGGTCCATGCGCCGCTTGGCCTCGGGCGGGAAATGCCGCGCGACGTACTCGGCGCCGATCGCCTCCCCCATCGCGCCGTCGGTCTCCTGCACGGCGCGCTTCCAGCGCGGGCGCAGCTGCTCGGTGCCGCGCAGCGTGCGCGAGTTGAAGTCGAACGAGGCCTCGACGAAGTCCGCCGACAGCACGCGCGCGTAGGCGCCGATCGCGCGCACCTTGAGGTAGTCCTTCCAGACGGCGAGGTCGGCGGCGCCGAGCTGCCTGCCGAGCGCGGTCGCGTAGGTCGGCTGCCGCACGATGAAGTCGCCCGCCGGCAGGCCGGAGGCCGCGTGGAACGCCTTCCATTCGAACTCGGGCGCGAGCGCGGCAGCCGATTCCAGGCCATGGCGGTTGTAGGTCGCGATCGGATCGCGGTTCTGCACCGGCGTCCACTGGTCGGTCGCGATCTTCGTCTCGAGTTCCAGGATCCTCGCGGCGCGGGCGTCGCCGTCGCCCTCGCCCGCGAGCGTGAAGAGCTTCGCGAGGTAGAGGACGTACTTGCGGCGGAACTCGACGTACTCCGGCTCGGTGCGCAGGTAATAGTCCCGGTTCGGCATGCCGAGTCCGTCCTGGCTCAGGTAGGCGACGTTGTGCGTGGAGTTGCGCGCGTCCGGGTAGACGTAGACCCCCATCGGCACGCTGACGCCTAGGCCCTGGGCGCGGCCGAAGAAGCGCGCGAGCGCGGCGGGGCCGTCGATG
>DATBLN010000031.1:0-3257 GCA_036555345.1 Steroidobacteraceae bacterium | reverse complement strand
CCCGCTCACCTGGAAGCGCGTGCTGGGCGTGCTCTCGGATCCGCAGATCCTCCTGATCACGCTCTCCTACACGATCATGAACTACGTGTTCTACCTCGTGATGTTCTGGAGCTTCCTGTACCTGGTGCAGGAGCGGAAGCTCTCGGTGCTGGAAAGCGGCTGGCTCGCGGCCCTGCCCTTCCTGGTCGCGGGCATCGCCTCCGCCACCGGCGGCAGGATTGCGGACACGCTGCGCGCGTACTTCGGCGACCGCGTGGGCATGCGGATCATTCCGCTCGTCGCCCTGCCGCTCGCGGCGCTCTTCCTCTACCTCACGGTGTCGCTCGACAACGCGTACTGGGCGGTCGCCGCGCTCTGCATGGGATTCGCCTGCGTGGAACTGAACGAGGGCCCGTTCTGGGGCGCCGCGATGCGGCTGCAGCCCTCGGATACGATGGCGGCGACCGCGGTCCTGAACACCGGCGGCAACCTGGGCGGCCTCGTGGCGACGCCGATCATCGCGGCGCTCTCCGCGGGGCAGAACTGGCGGCTCGTGTTCGCGACCGGGGCGGTGACGTCCATCGTGGCGGCGCTGCTCTGGCTCTTCATCGACGCGGGCCGCGGCAGGGGGTGAGACGATGAGCCTGCAACCGACCGAGACGCCGGCGCGCCCGTTCCTCGACTGGCCGGTGGTCACGGATCCGGCCCGCTGGCAGGCCGAGGTCGCCGTGCTCGGCATCCGGCACAGCGAGCCCTACGCGCACGACCGGTTCCCGAACGACCAGTCGCGCGCGCCGGATGCGATCCGCGAGAAGTCGCAGGTCTTCTGCTACAACCCCGGGCACTGGGACTTCGATTCGTCCGTCGATCCGGCCTCCGCCATCCCGGCAAGGCGCATGGACATCGGCGACGTCAGCTGGTCGGGCGAGGGCGACTACGGCGCCTACGCCGCGGCGATCACCGGGCGCGCGCGGCACTTCTTCCGGCAGGGCGCGCAGCTCGTGGTGCTCGGCGGCGACCACGGCGTCACGATCCCGGTGCTCGATGCGCTGGATGCGGTCGGCGAGCCCGTGCACATCTTCCACGTGGACGCGCATCTCGACTGGCGCGAGGACGTCCAGGGCGTGCGCCGCGGCTACAGCTCGCCGCTCCGGTGGGCCAGCAGGGTGAAGGCGGTCTTCGGGATGACGCAGGTCGGCCTGCGCGGCATCGGCAGCGCGCGGCGGCAGGAGGTCGAGGCGGCGAGATCCTGGGGCTCGCACCTCGTGAGCGCCGAGGAGTTCCATGCGCACGGTGCGGATGCGGTGCTCGCGACCATTCCAGTGGGCATGCCGGTCTACATCACGATCGACGCCGACGGACTCGACCCGACGGAGATGCCGGCGGTGATGGCGCCGACGCCGGGCGGGATCTACTACCGCCAGCTGGCGCCCCTCCTGCGCGCGATCGCGCGGCGGAACCGCGTCGTCGGCATGGACATCGTCGAAGTCGCGCCCTCCTACGACTTCGCGAACGGGCTCACCTGCGTGACGGCGGGACGGCTGATCCTGAACGTGCTCGCTGCGCGGCACGCCCCGGCGCACTGAACCGCCGCCGGTCCGTACCGGCCGCGGCCCGGGCCGCGCCTGCCGCGATTCGTCGCCTGCCTGCCGCGCGGCGCCACCACCCGGCGCCTCTGGACTATCCTTGCCGCATGTCGAGCGTCGTGAGCCCCTCCCCGCGCGGCCTGGCCCTGGCCTTCGGCTGGCGCCGGATCCTGTTCGTGCTGGCATTCACGTTCATCCTTGGCTCGATGATCGGGCTCGGCTGGAACTCGGGCTACTGGTCCGCGCTGGTGCGGGTCGTCGCGCTCGGCTTCATCGCCATGATCGTGTTCGGCGTCTTCGAGCAGTTCCCCAGGCGGCTGCCGCGCTGGATCGCGCGCTGGGCACTGCAGGTCACGGCCGTCGCCGTGGTCATGCCGTTCGCGACGGCGGCGATCTACATCTACTCCACGGAACCGGGCGCGCCGCCCTTCTGGGAGGTACCGGACCGCATGGAGGGCTTCGGCACGCTCGCCGGGCTCGGGGTGTTCCTGGCGCCATGGGTCTCACTCGCCGCATTGGTGCGCCAGAAGGAGGCGCTGGCGCGCGAGCAGGCGCTCGCCCTCGACCTCGCGCGCAGCGAAGGGGAGCGGCAGGCGCTCGATGCGCGCCTGGGCCTGCTGCAGGCGCAGGTCGCGCCGCACTTCCTCTTCAACACGCTCGCAAACGTGCAGGCGCTGGTCGAATCCGGTTCGCCCAAGGCGCCCGAGGTGCTCAAGAGCCTGATCGCCTACCTGCGCGCCGCCGTGCCGCGACTCAACGAGCCCGCGACCACGCTCGGCCAGGAGCTCCAGCTGGTGCGCGCCTACCTCGAGCTCATGCGCATGCGCATGCCGGACCGCCTCCAGTTCGAGGTGCACGCGGATGAATCCGCGCTCGGCCTGCGCTGCCCGCCGATGACGCTGCTGACGCTGGTCGAGAACGCCGTGCGCCACGGCATCGACCCGAGCGAGGAAGGCGGCCGCATCGACATCGAGATTCGACGCGCGGGCAACCGCTGCCATGTGCGCGTCGGCGACACCGGCGCCGGCCTGCGCTCGAACCACAGCGGGCTCGGCACCGGGCTCGTGGCGCTGCGCGAGCGTCTCGCGCTCATCTTCGGGAGCGAGGCCGCGCTTCGCGTCAGCGCGCTCGAGCCGCGCGGCGTGGTGGCGGAACTCGACCTGCCCGCGCGCGGTGCGCCGGCATGAGCGGCGCGCGACCGACCGCGCTGATCGCGGACGACGAGCCGCTCCTGCGCGAGGCGCTCGCGCGCCAGCTCGCCCAGGCCTGGCCGGAGCTCGAGGTCGTCGCCGAGGCGAGGAACGGCCGCGAAGCGATCAAGCTGTTCGAGGCGATGCAGCCCGACATTTGCTTCCTGGACGTGCAGATGCCCGGCATCACCGGCATCGAGGCGGCGCGCCACATCGGCCGGCGCGCACACCTCGTGTTCGTGACCGCCTATGACCACTATGCCGTGCAGGCTTTCGCCCACGGCGTGCTGGACTACGTCGTCAAGCCCGTCGAGCCGGAACGCCTGGCCGACACGGTGGCGCGCCTCCAGGAGCGCCTCGACTCCGCCCAGCCGGCCTCGAACACGGAGGCGCTGCTGCAGCAACTGACCGAGCAGATCGCGAGCCTCCAGCGGCCCGCCGGCCCTGCGCCGCTGCGCTGGATCCGGGCCCAGGTCGGCTCGACGCTGCGCCTGATCGCCGT
>DATBLN010000016.1:0-2612 GCA_036555345.1 Steroidobacteraceae bacterium | reverse complement strand
CCTGTTCCGAGAGCGCGCTCGCGAGCCCCGTCATCGTCGGGTGCCAGCGAGCGCCCGCCTGGTAGTTCGCAAGCGCGGCGGCGATGTATGCCGCACTCTGGCCGCCGAGCTTCGGCACGGAGTACTTCGGGTAGGCGTTCCTGTAATGCTCGATGCCGTGGCAGCCCATGCAGGTGTAGGCGAGCTTGGCGCCGCGCGCGGCGTCGCCGTCGGCGAGCGCGGGCGATGAGGCCAGGGCGAGCGCGGCGACGGCGATCAGCGTCCTGCCTGCCTGGTGCAATTGCATGGGATCCAGTCTCCGGAAAGCGGCCGGCGGCCGCGGCGGGCGGATCGGGATGTTACGGGCTGCCGGGCCGTTTTTCCACCCGGCGCAGCGCCCACGGCAGGAGCGGCGCCGGTTGACGTCCGGTCAAGGCCGGGCACACGCCTGCAACACGCGCGCCGCGGGAACCATGCTAACTTCTCCCGCCGTGCCCCGGGCGTCGCCGGGGCAGTGTCATCGGGAAACAAGGGGGATTCATGGACATCACGAGCCTACTGATCCAGCTGGCAAGTGGCGCCGTCGGCGGCAATGTCGCCGGCGCGGCGCTCAAGAACCTGAGCCTGGGCACGGTCGGCAACTCGGTCGTCGGCATCCTGGGCGGCGGCCTCGGCGGCCAGATCCTCGGCATGCTCGGCATGGGCGGCGGGGGCGGCGGCGCCATGGACGTCGGCTCCATCCTGTCGAGCGTCGCCGGCGGCGGCGTGGGCGGGGCGGTGCTGCTCGCGATCATCGGCTTCATCAGGAAGAGCATGGGCAAGTCTGCCTGAGGCAACAGGAGCTCAAGATGGCAAAGGCGAAACGCACCACGCACCGCAGCAGTTCCGGCAAGAAGCTCTACGCGAAGCGGGACAAGAAGGGCCGCTTCAAGGACATCCAGAGCTACAAGCGCGCGCACGCCGCCGACATGCGGCGCAAGTCGAAGAAGGAGAAGTAGCCCGCGCGGCATCGCCCGAGGCGGCGGGTTCGCGACATCCGAACCTGCCGCCCGGGGCCGCGCGCTCACAACGCGTCGGCGATGTCCTGCATCAGGCCGTTGTCGCGCGGCCGTACGGTCGGCGCATAGCGTTTCAGCAGCCGGCCGTCGCGGCCAATGAGGAACTTCTCGAAGTTCCACTGGATGTCGCCGGGATGGCCGTTCGCGGGGTCGGTCAGCCAGGCGTAGAGCGCGTGGCGGCCGGCGCCGTTCACCTCGAGCTTGGCGCTCATCGGGAACGTCACGCCGTAACTGGCCGCGCAGAACGCCCGGATCTCCTGCTCGCTGCCCGGCTCCTGCGCGCCAAACTGGTTGCAGGGGAAGCCGACGACGCTGAAGCCCTCGCCGGCGAGTTCCTCGTGCAGTTCCTCGAGACCCCTGTACTGGGGCGTGAGCCCGCAGCGGCTCGCGACGTTGACCGCGAGCACGATCTTGCCCCTGAGCGGCCCGAGCAGGTCGGCGCCGCCGTCGATTCCATTCACCTTGAATCCGAAGAAATCAGCCATACCGCTTCCTTAAAGGGGACGCATCCCGATTAAGATCTTAATCAGGATGCGTCCCCTTTAGGCAGCCAGACGGTCACGACGGCGCCGCCGTCCTCGCGGTTGGCGATCGAGAGCCGTCCGCCGTGGGCGTCCACGATCTCGCGGCACAGGGTGAGGCCGAGCCCGGTGCCCTTCGGCTTGGTCGAGTAGAACGGCAGGAGCGCGTCGCGCAGCACCTCCTCCGCGAGGCCGCTGCCGCGATCCGCGACCTCGATCATCGTGCCGTCCGGGCGTTCGCGCACCGCGATCGTCACCTCGTCCTCTGGCGACCCGGACTCGATCGCATTCTTGATGAGGTTGATCAGCACCTGTTCGATCTGTGTCGCGTCGAACCAGCCCTCCGTCCGCGGCAGCGGCTCGAGCACGCGGAACGAGAGGCTGTCCTTGAGGCCGGACAGCAGCGGCTGCCACGGCACCGGCGTGGGCCGCGGCCGCGGCAGCTTGGCGAAGCGCGCGTAGCCGTCGATGAAGGCCGCAAGGTGCGAGGCGCGCTCCTCGATCGTCGTGAACACGCGCCTGAGCCGCTCGCGCTCCGGCGCGCCCGCGAGCGCCTGCCCGGAATGGGCAAGCGACGTGATGGGCGCGAGCGAGTTGTTGAGCTCGTGCGCGATCACGCGGATCACCTTCTTCCAGATCGCGACCTCCTGCGCCGCCATCTCGCGCGTCAGCTGCTTGAAGAGCAGCAACCGGTGCGGCTGGCTGTTGAGCGTGAATGGCCTGTTGCTGAGGTGGAAGATCTCCGCCTCGGAGCCCTCCGACACGGTGAAAAGCGTGTCCACGCCGCCCTCGACCGCGTCGCGCAGCGACTGCGGGGCCTCCTCCAGCAGAGTCCCGAACTTGAGGCCCTCGAGCTTGCGTCCGGCGCGGAACAGCTGCCGCGCCGCGATGTTGCCGAAGACGATGTGGTCGTTGGCGTTCGTCAGCACGAGCGCGAGGGGCGTCGTCTGGACGACGGTGTCGAGCAGGAGCTCGCGCTGGTAGAGGTTCAGCCGCTCGCTGCGCAGGCTGTCGCCGAGCGAGTTGTATTCCGCCGCGAGGTCGCCGATCTCGT
>DATBLN010000002.1:0-7721 GCA_036555345.1 Steroidobacteraceae bacterium | reverse complement strand
AGGAACGGGCGGCCGAGGACGGTGAATTCGACGGTCAGTTCTTCGCCCTTCTTGCCGCCGGGAAAATCGGAGGCCGCGCCATGCGCGGGGCCGACGCGACTGTCGGGGAAGGTCGCCGCATAGAATTCCGCGGCCTTGCGGGCTTCGCCCTTGTCGAACCAAAGGCAGGTGATCAGCTTCTCCTTGGGCATGGGGGGTCTCCAACTCCTGGGTGTTGCGTTGAGAGTGTATTCGGCGCCGAGCGCGTTTCTACCCTCTGGTCGAACGGGGAGAGCCGAATTCGACAATTGGACGCGCCCGTGGACGGGGGGTATGCTCGGCCGCGCGCCGGCCCCGGGCCGGCATTGCAATCCATAATGAACGCGATCAAGGGGGGCTGGCATGAATGCGAAACAGATGGTCGTCGGCACTATCGTCGGCGGCATTGTGCTGTATGCGCTCGGGTACGTCTTTTTCGACCTGTTGCTGGGTGACTTCTATGCCGCCAACGGTGGCTCGGCCACCGGCGTGACGCGCGAAGCGCCGGTTGTCTGGGCCGTCGGCGTCGGCGCGCTGGCTTACGCGGCACTGATGGTCTACGCGCTCAAGTCGAAGGCATCCGTGAGCGTGGCCACCGGCATGAAGACCGGCGCCATCGTCGGCTGCCTGATCTGGCTGTGCGCGGACTTCACGCTCTACGGCATCACCAACATGAGCAACCTGACAGTGACGATCGTGGACCCCCTGGTCGAGATCGTGCGCGGGGGCATCATGGGTGCCGTGCTCGGGATGCTGCTGCCGAAGCTCGCGTAGCCGGCCAGGCGATCGCCGCCCGAGAGCCCCGGCCAGTCTGCGATCACGCAGCGCGCGCTCGAGAGCATCGCACGTCGGAGTCGGAGGTCAGCAGGATGAAGAGCGACTCCGGCGTCGTCACCAGGATGTGCGGCGGGGTCCTGCGCATCCGGTTGCGCTCGAAGGCCGAGGTGTCGCCGGTGCGCACGGCGTTGCGGATCGCGACGTCCGGCAGCCCCTGCTCGAGGAGCTGGTCGCCGATTCCGGCCAGCGGCTCCTGGAGGTTCTTCTGGATGCCGTTCGAGAGCGCCTTCAGCGGTGAGACGTAGAGGACGTGCACCTCGTCCGAGAGACCCTTCGAAAGCCCCTCGACCACCAAATCATTAATTGCGGAGAGAAATGCGGCGAGGGTCTTGCCGGAGCCGGTGGGCGCGGCGATCAGCGCGTTGCGGTGCTCCGAAGTGACCAGCCATGCCCGGGCCTGCGCCTCCGTAGCGCCGCCGGGAAAGCGGCCGCGGAACCAGGCGGCGACGGCGGGATGGAAAGTGGCTGGAACGCCCCTGTACACAGCTAGTCTGCTTTTTCGGACTGTGCTCTCTGTCTGGTCTCGGTCAGCCTGACGGCTAGTCTTACCTGTTCGAGGGCTGGGTTGCCAGCCTTGCAGTGCTCTTCGAAAACTTCTACGGGGCCACCCTCCCAAAGCGTCCGAGCTTCTTCCAGGAGTCCGGTGGTGAGATCCAGCTCATCCTCGTTTGTATGCCACGCCCACTTGCGATAGAGGGCCGCCGCGAGCCCCCTCCTGGCCAATCCGTAGCTCATCTTGTCGAGCGCAATCCGGTACTGCTCGATGGCGGCGTCGAAGTGGTTCAACCTGCACAGCAGGAAGCCGGCGTAATTGCCGTAGTGCCACGCCACATCCGGTGAATAGGCGATCAACTGGCGATACGCGCGGTCCGCGTCTCCGTCGAGGTTCTTGCCCCGGTAGTAGCTGACGAGGCCGTCAAGCGCGCCTTCCATCGCGTTCCTGTTCGTCGTCCCGCTCTCCGCGACCTGGCGATAGCGCGCCAGGGCATCTTCCGGGTTCCGTTCGACCATGTGAATGGCGGCCCAATTGAGGTGCAGCCAGGGATCCTGCGATCCAAGCGATTCGGCCATTTGCAGGGCAGCCTTCGCATCCGAATTGCGTCCCTGCAGCAGATAGAGGTGCCCAGCGAGGACGTAGGCTTCGGCATAGGCTGGATCCAACGCGAGGGCGGTCGTCAATGACTTTTCCGCGGCTTGCAGCGCGTCTGGGTCGACTTCGAAGTTCTTGCGATAGCCCGCCATGAGGTAGTAGCGGGCGTATTCCCGATGGGCGGGCGCGAGTTCGGGGTCCTGCACGAGGATCGCGTCGAGCTCGGTGCGGGCGGCCTCGAGCAGCGCCCGGTCCCCGTGCCAGTCGTCCAGCAGACTCCGCGCGCGATCCAGGCGCTCCTGCGTTCCGTCAGGCAGTTGCTCCAGGGCCGCACAAGCCAACAGGAACAGCCCCAGTCCGAATAGCAGGAATGGCCTGCTCATGGGGCGATTGTGGCACGGCGGGGTGGCCCACGGCGCGACCCCGGTGTGCCGCCCTAGTCCGCCCCGGGCCCGAACTTCCAGAGGAAGCCGAACGAGGGGAATCGCGGCAGGTAGTCGTCGATGGTCGGGGTCACGCTGACGCCGGGATTGACGATCAGCACGTGCTCCGAGGTGCAGCACGGGTTGCTTGTGTCCAGCAGGTTGAAGATCTCGAAGTAATACTGGAAGCTGCCGCGCGATAGCGGCACCAGGCGGGACACGCGCACGTCGATGCGCGAGTAGTCGTCGTAGCGATCCTGGTTGCGGCGCGAGAGGTCGGCGTCGTAGCCGATCACGTTGCCGCCGGCGTCCACGATCGGCACCACCTCGAGCGGCGTGCGCGGCCAGCCGTCATGCCAGCGGCCGATGGCGCTCACGCTCCACTTCGCGCCCTGCCAGGCGACGCTCGCGGTCAGCGCCTGTCGCTGGTCCCAGCTGCGGGGCACGTCGCGCCCGCCGATCCGGTCCTCGGCGCGCGCCCAGCTGTAGTTGACCCACCAGCTCAGCGCTCCGGCGCGCCGGCTGTGCAATGTCAGCTCCGTGCCCCAGGCATGGCCCGAATCCGCATCGACGCGCATGCGGTCGAAGTTGCTCTCGCGAGAAAACTCGTAGAGGTCGAGCAGGCTCTCGTAGCGGGGCCGCGGATTGCGGTAGCGCTTGTCGTAGGCGTCCGCTTTCAGTTCGATGCCGGAGGCGAAGCGCCAGCTGAGTCCGACGACGCGGTGTTCCACCTGCTCCGCCGGGTAGAACGTGAGATCGCCGTCGGGCACGTCCAGGCCCTCGATCGCCTGCGGCTGCCAGAACTCGCCCCAGGCGAATCGCAGCGCCGCGCGGTCGCCGAGCCGGTAGAGCACGTTGACGCGGGGCGAGACCTGCGAGTCGCCGGCGGCATCGGCGTAGGTCTGCCGGTCCCAGCGCAGCCCGAGCTCGGTGATGAACCGCTCGCCGAGACGCTGGCGCCAGGCGGCATAGGCCGCCATGTCCTCGCCGGCGGCGGCATGCGAGATGTCGCGTACCAGGGCGTAGGGCAGCCCGCCGTTGACGAAGTCGTCACGGCGCAGCGCGTCCAGGTCGAAGTCGTACGCTGCCGAGAGGTCGCGCCAGCGCGCGCCGAGCTTGAGCAGCCGCCGGTCGTCCAGCTCGAAGGTCCAGTCGGTCTGGATGCCGGTGCTCTCGTAGTCGTGACGATAGTCGCGCAGGATCTGTTCGAACGGGAGATTGACCTGGCTGCCTTGCTCGTGGCTGTCCACGCGGCTGTGGAAGACCGCGGTGCGCCCGGTGACGCCTCCGGCCGGAGTGGCTTCCGCCGCCAGCCAGTAGTACTGCAGCTCGCTGTCCTCGCCAAAGTTCTCGCCGTCGTCCGGATCCGTGAAGGTCACGTCGTCGTTGCCGATCAGCGCGCGCGCCCGCAGCTCGACGGCGTCGCTCAGCGAGTAGTCGAAGCCGGCGTAGAGGTCGGAATAGCGCGGGTCGAGGTCCTCGCCGCTTTCCGTGACCTGGTCGGCGAGCAGGTCGAGGTAGCCGCGCCGGGCCGCGACGCGCCAGGCGGCACGCCCGCTTTCGGACTCGCCGCGGGTGCGCAGGAAGGCGCTCACGAAACTGACGCCCAGCTCGTGCTCCGGCGGTCCTGCGGGCCGCCCGGTCTCGATGTCGATGACGCCGCTCATCGCATTGCCGTGCTCGGCCGTGTAGCCACCGGTCAGGACCTGCGCGCGGTCGATGATGCCGGCGTCGATGATGCTGAGCGGCCGGTACAGGACCCGCATGTGGTAGGGATCGGCGATCTCGTGGCCGTCGAGCTGGACCTTGACCTCGTCCGCCGTGCCGCCGCGCAGGTTGAAGGGCGCCTGGAAGTCGCTGGCCGCGACGCCGGGCAGGCGCTGGAAGGCGCGGAAAGCGTCGTCCGCCATGTGCGGCATGCGCCGGATGTCCTCGCCGCTCAGGAAGTGTTCGCCCGTTTCGCCGCCGTCGTAGAGCGAATGACGGCTGGCGGTGACCACGACGAGCGCGAGCCGCGCCGGCTCGGCCGGCAGCACGGGCCCGGTGCCGTGCTCGGGCCGGGCGGCGGGTTGCGCGCGCACCACCAGCCAGCGATTGCCGGTTCCCGGCGCGAGCGCGAGTCCGTGCTCCGCCAGCGCGCGGCGCAGCGCCGCGAGCGCCGTTTCGCCGGGGGCCGCGGCCTCGGCCGTCATGCCCTCCTGCACGAGCTGCGTGGAATAGGCGATCTCGGCGCCCTCGACGCGCGCCCGCTCGATCGCCTCGATGAGCGTCGTGCGCGCCGCGCCGCCCTGCGCAAGGGCGGCGAAGGCGGCGAGCCAGGCCGCCAGGACCGCGGCGACGCGGCGGTTCATTGCACCTGCACCTGCAGCGCGCTGCCGGTGAGCGCATAGCGGAACTCGGCGATGCTCGAGACCGTGCGCAGGCCCGCCTCGAGGCCGAGGCCGCGGATCGAGCCGCTCAGGCGGACGCGTGCCGCGTTCTCGCGCGAGGCCGCGTCCTGCCAGCGCAGCTCGAGGCCGCGCTCGCGCGCGTACCACCCGAGGTACTGCTCGAGCGTCGCGCCGTCGATGTCGAACTCCGCCGGCACGGTTTCCACCCAGGCCCACCAGGGCGAGCTGGCCGGCAGCGGCAGCCCGGAACCCACGCCGCCGGCGCCGATCCGGCGCAGGCTGCCGGCGGCGACCGTGAACGATCCATCGCGGCGCGCAAGCTGCACGAGACCTTCGCGCACGCCAATCTCCAGCGCGTTGTCCGACAGGCGGAGCTGGAACTGCGTGCCGATGTCGGACACGACGCCGTAAGGCGTTGCGACCTGTACCGGCCCGTGGGCGCCCCGCGGACCAGAGTCCACGTAAACGGCACCACGAGACATCTCGAACCGGTCTGCCGCGGCCACGACCACGCGGCTGCCGTGGTCCAGGCGGAACGAATGCCCGCTGTCGAGCGCGAGCGCGAGCCGCCCGTCGGCGGCCGTCTCGATGGACGCATGCGTGGCGACGCGGTCGCCGGGCGCGGCCGGCTCGCCGTTCACGAGCACCTGGCCCGCGGCGCGGGCGACGGTGGCCATCGGCAGGGCCGGGGACGACGACCGCTGCCACAGCAGCAGGCCCGCGACGAAGGCGACGACGACCGCGGCCGCGGCGGCGACGCGGCGGGTCCGGCCGCTCCGGCGCAAGCGCCGTTCCTCGGCGACCACGACCTGCCAGTGCGCGGCGACCCGCGCCCTGGCGCGGTCGAAACGGTCCGCCGGCACGGCTTGCCTCGCACCGGCGTGGCGGATCAGCCGCCCGATCGCGTCGCTGCCGTTCTGCCCGAGTTCTTCGCTCTCTTTCATGTCAATACCCGAGGACGGATGAGGGGCCGTCGAAATCCCCGCCCTGCTCCTGCCGGAGCAGCACCCGCATGGCGTCGCGGAAAGCGACCCGCGCGCGGGACAGGATGGACTCGGTCGCCTTCGGCGACTTGCCGAGGCGTTCCGCGATCTCGTTCACCGACAGCTCGCTGACGTACTTGGCCTCGAGCACGTCGGAATAGAGCGAGGGCAGGCAGTCGAGCGTCACCTTGACCAGGCGGCGCACGTCCTGCTCGTACACGGCGACGTCGGGCTCGAGCGAGGATTCCGCGAGCAGTGCATCCAGCGCGCTCCTGACGGCGGGATCGTCCTCCGTCAGCGCCCGGTCGCCCTGCACGCGGCCGCGCGCCTTACGCTGCCTCGAGACCTCGTGCCGGCAGAAGGTGCAGAGCCACGAGAAGAGCGGCGCCTCGCCGCGGTAGGTCGAGAATTTCGACAGCGCCTGGCACAGGACCACCTGCGCGGTATCCTCGGCAAGGTCCGCGTCGCCGTCGAGCCGCGCCAGCGCAAAGCGGTACAGGCGCGGGTAGTAGCTGCCGAAGAACGCGTCGAACGACCGGGCATCGCCTGCCAGCAGGCGCCTTACCAGCTTCAGGTCCGGGTTCTCGGCCATCGGGCGGCGCCCTCGCGAATCGGTTCGCAGGTAGGAGGCGGCGAGCGATGAGAATCCTTCGCGAAGCTTCCGGTGTTGGCAACTTCGCGCACTCTCGCCGGACCCGGCGAGTCCCGCTGAAGCGCGCGAGCGTGCCTGCGCCGGTCAGTTCGGGATCGGGCCGACGATCTGCAGCGTGACGGGGTGGTAGTAGTTGTTCACCGGCTGGCCCACCTTGTTGGTCGCGTACACTGCGTAGCAGTCGCCGACGGTCTTCAGCTGCTTCAACGCGAGCTGCTGCTTGGTGAGGTGCAGAACCACTGCATTCTTCGGCTTCCAGCCCGACTGCGGACCCGAATTGCAGGTGGGAGCGGCGGCGGGTTCAGCCGACCAGGCCTGGCCGGCGATGGTCAGCGCCAGTGCGGCGAGCACGATTCTTGCCAACGTCATGGAATGCACTCCTGTCAGGAACGGTGGGGCGCCGGCGGCGATCGTAGCACCGAAAACGGTGCCGAAGCAGCGGGCGTTCAGCGGCCCCGCGCCGCGTAGTACGCCGCGATCTTCGGGTGATTCCTGACCCGTTCCAGGTGTCTTGCCAGGAGCGGCGCGTGGCGGTCCACGATGTCGGCGGGAACGTCGTCGATCACCCCGGACTTGAGCCAGCGCACCAGGATGTAGCACTTGAGATCCGCGACGGTCATGCGCTTATCGACGAACCATTCGCCGCCGCCCGCCTTGAGCCGGGCCTCGAGCTGCTCGAGGAAGCGCGGGATCGGGCCCGCCGCGAGCGCCTCGCGCGCATGTTTCTTGGCCTCGCCCTCGAGCCGGATCGTGTTGCCGATCCGGGTGGTGATGTCCTCGACCGCGTCCATGACCTCGTCCACCAGCGCCGCCTGCCAGTCGTCCTTCGGGTAGAGCCCCGCGAGCTTGCCGAGGTAGCGGTTGATGGTGTTCGACTGCGCGATCACCTTGCCGTCCACTTCCAGCACCGGCAGTTGCTGGAACGGCATCGTGTCCCGGAGCGCCGCCCAGTCCTGGCGGGCGATGCGCCGGTCCTCGAAGGCGACGCCGCCGACGTGCATCACGAGTCGCGCGGTCTCGCCGCGGCTGCCGTCGAAATCGAAATAGGTCAGAATGAGCCTGGGCATGAGTGCGTGTCGATGGAAAGACTGAAGGTCGTAAGTCTACACTGCTTCGGGAGCAACCCGGAGAAGCACGCGCACCGGCAGCATCACTTCGTGCACTGCGCGCAGGCCTGCGGCGACCTGGTGGAGTGGATCTATCCCGCGGGTCCCCATCTGGCCGAGCCCGAGGTGGTCCGCAGCCTGCTCGGCAACGACATGGGCTGCACGGACGAGGAAGTGGAGGCATTCGGCTTCGAAGACCCGCGCTTCTGGTTCCGGTTCACGG
>DATBLN010000170.1:0-33757 GCA_036555345.1 Steroidobacteraceae bacterium | reverse complement strand
CTCGCGCACGCGTGCGGCATGGAGACTGCCGTCATGCTGCTCCGCGGCGTCGGCGTGGCACATCCGGCAGGCCTCGGCCCGCAGGACGGAATACTGGCGCAGGCTCTCGATCTCGCTCGCCTGTCCCGGGTGGACGGCCGGGTCGATGTGCGCATGGCAGCCGGCGCAACCGAAGGGAGCGTGCACCGAGCGCGCGAAGACATCGGGCGGCACGTGCAGCGAGAGCGTCTCGCCGTTCGGCAGCTCCCTGGCGAGCGCCTCCATCGAGTGACAGCCGAGGCAGGTGGCATCGGCCTCCGGCAGGTCGCTGCCACGGGCGGCCGCCGCCGCGCAGACTGCCATCGCGACGGCGGCGACCGGCTGCCAGAACCTCGGCTGCATCGCGGCCTTGCTCCCCTGCGCGTCCTGCCCGCGTTACCCGGCGCCCATGATAAGCCGGGCGGCCGGACCGCGCGATTACTGCGCGCCCGGCCGGTTGGTGAGCGCCTTCACGCCATTCCAGGCGAGCATGCCGAGCCCGATGAACGGGAACAGCAGCGCATACACGAGCCCGATGAAAGGCGCGGCCAGGAAGAGCGCGACGTTCTTCACGAAGACGGCGGCCTTTCTCACGGCGCGCTGCCCGGCGAGGGCCTTCATTCCCATCCAGGCGAGCATGGCGAGCCCGACGATCGGGCCGACCACCAGGTAGAACAGGCCGATGAAGGGCGCCGCCACGAAGAGGGCGATGCTCTTGAGCGCACTGCGCGCTTCCGGGGCCGGTGCCGCCGCCACCGCTGCCGCGACCGTCTCCGCCGCGGGCTGCATGGCGGGCGCCGCATCGCGCTCGAGCAGCGCCTTGTGCGCGGTCTCCTCGATGATGTCGGGCGTCAGCGGCTTGTGCAGGAAGCCGGACACGCCCGCCGAGCGGGCCTGGGCCTCGTTCTCGTCCGTGCCGTAGCCGGTGACGATCACGACCGGCAGCCAGGGCTGCTTCGCCTTGACCTGCCGCGCGACGTCGATGCCGCTCATGCCGGGCATCCGGATGTCGGTGAAGACGACGTCGTACTGCTCGTCCTTCAGCTTGCGCAGTGCCTCCTCGCCGTCGCGGGCGTTGATCACCGCGTATCCCTTGCCCGCCAGGACGCGATCGAAGCTCTTCGCGACCACCGGGTCATCGTCAACGACCAGAACTTTTCTCAGGGTCTTCATGGCAGTCTCCTCGTTCAGGCAACCGCCGCGACCTTGCGCAGCGCCCACTTCTTGCGGGTCGCGGCGCCGTGCGCGGCGTGTATCACTTCGTCCGGGCCGACCGGCTTGGTCAGGTAATCACAGGCGCCGAGCTCGACCGCTTCCTTGACGGTCTCGAGGCTCGGGTAGCCCGTGATGATGACGACCTCCGTCTCCGGCCAGCGCTCCTTGATCATGCGAAGCACCGACATTCCGTCCTGGCCCGGCATGCGCAGGTCCAGCAGGATCACGTCGAACGGCTGCCGCTCCATCGCGGCGAGCGCCTCGGCGCCGTTCCACACCGCCACCACCTGGTAGCGCGCGCCTGCGAGCGAGCGCTGGTGGGCAAGCCGCACGACCTCGTCGTCATCCACGACCAGGATTTTTGTCTTGGCGTCCATGTGGCTTCCTCGCGTGTCTCCTGCTTCTCCTGCCCTTAACAGAGCAACATTCGTGCCAACTGGGTCGCCGGCAGAAAACGGCGAGTCTGTTCAACGAGTTGCCAGCCATGCCCCGGAAGCGCGCCGTTGGGGCGGCGCCTGATCCGGCTGCCGACGTACATTCTTTTCAGGCGCCGGCAACGCGCGGCCGGGACCAGCCGTTGCGATTCAACGGTTTCCGCCCGGACCACGGCGCATGTTTTTTCCATGCACCGGATGGTCGGCCATGGCACTGCGCGGGGTCGCCGCGCGGTCGCTGATTGCGTGGGCGGCAGGCGGGAACGTACTAGACTCTGCACGTGCCCCTGCAGCATGTTCTGCTGCCGATCCTGGTCGGCCTGCATCTGCTGATCGCGGGGATCTTCGTCTTCGACCTGCTGCGCCAGCACCGCACTCCGGCGGCGACCCTCGCCTGGATGATGTGCCTGCTCCTGCTGCCCGGCGTCGGCATCGTCCTCTATGTCCTGGGTGGCGCGCCACGCAAGCGCGGCTCCGGGCTGAGGGAGTACCTCCGGGTGCATGTCCACGAGCCGCCGGGTTCCGCCACGCGCTTCTGTCCGGATACCGAGCGGTTGCTGCGCGCGCTGGGTCTGCCAGGCGCTACGGTCGGCAACCGCGTGCGCGTCTGCAGCGACAACGAGGACGCGTGCCGGGAGCTGTTTGCGCTGGTCCGCTCGGCGCAGAGGCGGATCTTCCTCTCGGTATTCTCATTCGAGGCCGATGCGGTCGGACGCCGCCTGATCGAGGCGATGAGGGAACGCGCCGCGGCCGGCGTGCAGGTGCGCATGCTGGTGGACGGCTATGGATCACTCAACCTGGCGGTGCCGCCGCTGCTGGAACTGCAGGCGGCGGGTGGCCGGATCGCGCGATTCCGGCCCCTGGTGGCGTCCGGGACCTTGCGCGGCGCCTTCAACTACCGCAATCACCGCAAGATGGTGATCGCGGACGGGCATGCGGCCTGGATTGGCGGGCGGAACATCGCGCAGAAGTATCTCGCCGCCTTCGCGGACGGATCGCACTGGGTCGACCTGTCCCTGCTGATCGAAGGTCCCGCCGCCGCCGTGTTCGAATCCGTCTGCCGGTCGGACTGGCAGACGGCAAGCGGCGAGAGCGTCGCCGACGACCTCACCGCGCCCGCGGGCGCCGATGCCGGCGGGTCCTGTGTCCAGGTCCTGGCCTCGGGACCGGACCTGGCGGACGACACGCTGCACGCGACCCTGCTGGCCGGCATCATGGGAGCGCGGGATCGGGTCTGGATCGTCTCGCCATTCTTCGTGCCGGACGACTCGCTGCAGTCAGCGCTGCACCTGGCCTGCCGTCGCGGACTGGATGTCCGCATCGTCGTGCCGCGCCGTTCGAACCAGCGGCAGGCGGACTGGGTGCGCACCAGCTACCTGAGGGAAATCGGCGCGGCGGGCGGGCGCATCTTCCTGTACGGGCCCGCGATGCTGCACGCCAAGGTCGTCATCCTCGACGACCGGGTCGCAATGGTCGGGTCGGCCAATTTCGACATGCGCAGCCTCTTCATCAACCACGAGGTGGCCGCCGTGCTCTACGACCTGGCGGACGTCGAATCGCTGGCCGCCATCGCCGCCGAATACATGGCTGCGGCCCGCGAGGACGTGCGGCCGGCGGGCTTCGCGCGCACCGCCCTGGGTGGCGCCCTGCGCATCATCGCCCCGCTCATGTGAGCGGGGCGCGTGCCCGACACGCAGGCAGCTACAGCAGCGGCACCAGCAGGAGCGCCACGATGTTGATGATCTTGATCAGCGGGTTGATGGCCGGGCCCGCGGTGTCCTTGTAGGGGTCGCCCACGGTGTCGCCGGTCACGGCCGCCTTGTGCGTGTCCGAACCCTTGCCGCCGAAGTGGCCTTCCTCGATGTACTTCTTGGCGTTGTCCCAGGCGCCGCCGCCGGTGCACATCGAGATCGCGACGAACAGTCCGGTGACGATCGTGCCGATCAGCACGCCGCCGAGCGCGCGGATGCCCGCGCCGTCGCCGAGCAGGAACTCCATGCCGAAGCCGACGATCACCGGGATCAGGATCGGCAACAGCGACGGCACGATCATCTCCCTGATCGCGGCGCGCGTCAGCATGTCCACGGCCTTCGAGTAGTCGGGCTTCGCCGTGCCCTCCATGATGCCCCTGATCTCCTTGAACTGGCGCCGCACCTCGATGACGACCGAGGACGCCGCGCGGCCGACGGCTTCCATCGCCATCGCGCCGAACAGGAAGGGCACCAGGCCGCCGATGAACAGGCCGATGATGACCGCCGGGTCGGACAGGCTGAACACCTCCAGCTTGCCGACGATGTCGAGGTTGTGCGTGTAGTCGGCGAAGAGCACGAGCGCCGCGAGTCCGGCCGAGCCGATCGCGTAGCCCTTGGTCACCGCCTTGGTCGTGTTGCCGACGGCGTCGAGCGCGTCCGTGATCCTGCGGACCTCCTTGGGCAGGCCGCTCATCTCGGCGATGCCGCCGCCGTTGTCGGTGATCGGGCCGTAGGCGTCGAGTGCCACGATCAGGCCGGTCATCGACAGCATGGCGGTCGCGGCGATCGCGATGCCGTACAGGCCGGCCAGCGTATAGGCGCCCCAGATCGCCGCGCAGATCGCGAGCACCGGCAGCGCCGTGGACTTCATCGAGACCGCGAGGCCGGCGATGACGTTGGTGCCGTGGCCCGTCCTGGAGGCCTCGGCCACGTAGCGCACCGGCTTGTATTCCGTCGCCGTGTAGTACTCCGTGATCCAGATCATCGCGGCCGTCAGGCCGAGCCCGATCAGCGCGCAGAAATAGAGCGGCATCGCCGACTCGCCGAGCATCATCGTCGTGATCGGGTAGTACGCAATCGCCGCGATGACGCCCGAGACGATCACGCCGCGGTACAGCGCGCCCATGATCTTCCCGCCCTGCGACGTCTTGACGAAAAACGTGCCGACGATCGAGGCGACGATGGAGACCGCGCCGAGCACGAGCGGATAGAGCACGGCGGCCTCGCCGAGCTCCTTCATCATGAGGCCCGCGAGCAGCATGGTCGCGACCACCGTGACCGCGTAAGTCTCGAACAGGTCCGCCGCCATGCCGGCGCAGTCGCCGACGTTGTCGCCGACGTTGTCGGCGATGACCGCGGGGTTGCGCGGGTCGTCCTCGGGGATGCCGGCCTCGACCTTGCCGACGAGGTCGGCCCCGACGTCGGCGCCCTTGGTGAAGATGCCGCCGCCGAGGCGCGCGAAGATCGAGATCAGCGAACCGCCGAAGGCGAGGCCGACGAGGGCGTGCAGCGCCTGGTCGCTGTTGCCGGTGAGCCGCATCATGACCGCGTAGTAGGCGGCCACGCCCAGCAGGCCGAGGCCGACCACCAGCATGCCGGTGATCGCGCCGCCGCGGAAGGCGACCTGCAGCGCGGGGTTCAGGCCGACGCTCGCCGCGTGCGCGGTGCGCACGTTGGCGCGCACCGAGACGTTCATGCCGATGTAACCGGCCGCGCCGGAGAGCAGCGCGCCGAGCGCGAACCCGATCGCGGTGTACCAGTCGAGCGCGATGCCCAGCACGATGAACAGCACGACGCCGACGATCGCGATGGTCGTGTACTGGCGGTTGAGGTAGGCGCCGGCGCCCTGCTGGATCGCGGAGGCGATCTCCTGCATGCGCGCGCTGCCTGCGGGCTGCGCCAGGATCCAGCGCACCGAGAACACGCCGTAGAGGATGGCGACGACGCCGGCCGCGATCGCGAGCCAGAGTGCTGCTTGCATCGACATGAAGTGACTCCCTTGGAAACCCTGAATTATACCTTGAAGTCCGTCGTCAGCCGCCGGCGCACGCGGACGCCCCTGAGCTTCGCGTAGCGCGGAATGCCGCGCTCGTACGGGGGATAGGCTTCACCGACGATCAGCGGCTCGAGGTAGCGGCGGCAGGAGGCAGTGATGCCGAAGCCGTCCGCCGTGATGAACTCGCGCGGGACTTTCTTCTCCCGGTTGGCGACCTCGCGGATCGCGACCGAGGAGACGTCCCATCGGTAGGGCTTCGACGATTTGCGGCGGATCACCGGCATCACGGCGTTCCTGCCGGCGAGCGCGAGCTCGACCGCCGCGCGGCCGACGGCGTAGGCCTGTTCCGCGTCCACCTTCGAGGCGATATGCCGCGCCGAGCGCTGCAGGTAGTCGGCGAGCGCCCAGTGGTACTTGTAGCCGTGCGCCTCCTTGATCATCGCGGCGAGCGTCGGCGCGACGCCACCGAGCTGCACGTGGCCGAAGGCGTCCCGCGTGCCCATGTCCGAGAGGAACTTGCCCTCGGCGTCCTGCGTGCCTTCGGAGGCGACGATGACGCAGTAGCCCTTCTGGGCGACCGTCTCCTTCACGCACGCCAGGAAACGCTCGCGGTCGAAGGCGATCTCCGGGAACAGGATGATGTGCGGCGGATCGCCCGCCTTGCGCGCCGCCAGGCCGCCCGCGGCCGCGATCCAGCCGGCGTGCCGGCCCATCACCTCGAGGATGAACACGCGCGTGGAGGTGCGTGCCATGGAGGCGACGTCGAGCGAGGCCTCGAGCGTCGAGACCGCGACGTATTTCGCCACCGAGCCGAAGCCCGGGCAGCAGTCGGTGACCGGCAGGTCGTTGTCCACGGTCTTCGGGATGCCGATGCAGGCGACCGGGTAGCCGAGCTGCCCGCCGAGCTCGCTGAGCTTCAGCGCCGTGTCCATCGAGTCATTGCCGCCGTTGTAGAAGAAGTAGCCGATGTCGTGCGCGCGGAACACCTCGATCAGGCGCTCGTACTTCGCGCGATCGCGCTCCAGGTCCTTCAGCTTGTAGCGCGCCGAGCCGAAGGCGCCGGCCGGCGTGTGACGCAGGGCCTTGAGCGTCGCCGCGCTCTCGCGGCCGACGTCGATCAGGTCCTCGGTCAGCGCGCCCACGATGCCGTCGCGCCCGGCGTAGAGCCGGCCGATGCGGTCCCGGTGCTTCCGGCAGGCGTCGATGACGCCGCAGGCGGAGGCATTGATCACGGCGGTCACGCCGCCGGACTGCGCGTACAGGGCATTGCGTCGGGCGGGCTTCGCGGTCCGTTTCCTGGCCATTTCGGAGCTCATCTGGCGGGCGGCGCCGCCCCGTGGGGCGCGAAGCATAGCCGATTCGCCCCGGTTTGACGCGCCCCGGCACGGCGGGCAGGATGGGCGCCCCCCGGAAGGGCGGGGAACGGGGAGTTTGACGGAATGAGGCTGGTATTGCTGGGCGCGCCCGGCTCGGGCAAGGGCACGCAGGCCCAGCGCATGCAGGCCCGCCATGGCGTGCCGCAGGTGTCCACCGGCGACCTGCTGCGCGAGGCGGTTGCCGAGGGCACGCCGCTCGGCCAAGCCGCGAAGGCGGTCATGGATGCCGGCCAGCTGGTCGCCGACGACGTCATGCTCGGCATCATCCGCGAGCGCCTCGCGCGGCCCGATGCCGCGCGCGGGTTCATCCTCGACGGCTTCCCGCGCACCATCGCGCAGGCCGACGGCCTCGGGCGGCTGCTGGGCGAGCTTGGCGTCGCGCTGGATTCCGTGGTGCTGATGGAAGTCGATGCCGAGGTGCTGCAGCGCCGCGTCACGGGCCGGCGCAGCTGCCGCCGCTGCGGGCGCGTGTTCCACCTCGAGTCCAACCCGCCGCAGCCCGGCGAGCGGTGCACGGACGGCCGGCCGCACGACCTGTTCCAGCGCCCCGACGACAACGAGCGGACGGTGCGCGAGCGGCTCGCGGTGTACGGCGAGCGCACGCAGCCCCTGATCAACTACTACGAGCGCCAGGGCCTGCTGCGGCGCGTGGACGCCGACGGCACGCTCGATGAGGTCGATGCGCGCATCGAGCGCGCGCTACAGCGCCGCCAGTAGCGGCTCGCCGATCACCTCTCGCCGCCATCCCGACAGCACCGGCAGCTCGCGCACGCCGCGCACGAGCGCCGCGAGTTCACGGCGCGTGGCGAGCACTTCCGGCTGGATCCCGAGTCCGGAGGCGACCGCCTGGAGCTTCTGCTGGAGGCTCTTGAGCTGCCTCACCTGCTCCGGCCCGGGGCGCGCGTCCTGGCCGGCCTCCACCGCGCCCGCGACGTCCGGCGCATTCCGGAGGACCGCCAGGATCTCGTCCCCCGCCCGCTGGGCGGTGCCGCGCGGGACGCTTTCGATGCGCGCGAGTGACTCGCGCGAACGCGGGCGGAGGCGGGCAAGGTCGTAAACGGCAGCGTCCGGCAGGACCCAGCCGCGCGGCAGGTCGCGCTGCATCGCGCGCTCCTCGCGCCAGCGAGCGAGCGCGGCCGCCGCGCAGAGCGCCGGCGGGTCCAGGCGCTCGGCGCCCTTCAGGCGTCGCCAGGCCTCCGCCGGCTCCACGCGATAGAGCGAGAGGTCGGAGAGCTGCGCGGACTCGTCGTCCATCCAGCTGCGCCGGCCGGCCGCATCGAGCCTGCGCTCGAGTTCCGCGGCGAGGGGAGGCAGGTAGCGCACGTCGTCCTCGGCATAGGCAAGTTGCTCCGCGCTGAGGGGCCGGCGCGCCCAGTCGGTGCGCGCATGGCCCTTCGCGAGCTCGACTCCGAGCAGCTGCCGGACGAGCTCGCCATAGCCGACCTGCGCCGGGAAGCCGAGCAGCGCAGCGGCCTGCTGCGTGTCGAACACCGGGCCGGCCGGGCGGCCGGTGAGCGGCAGCAGCGACTCGATGTCCTGGCGCGCGGCGTGCATGACTTTCGGCCGCGCGGGGTCGAGCAGCGGCGGCACGAGCGCGCTCTCATCGCCGAGTTCCAGCGCGTCGATGAGCGAGATGCCGGCCGCCGTCGCCACCTGCACCAGGCACAGGCGCGGGTAATAGGTCCGCTCGCGCACGAACTCGGTGTCGAGCGAAAGTGTCGCGTCCGCCGGCCAGGATTCGACCAGCGCGGCCAGCGACTCCGCTGTGGATACGATCGCCGTCACCACCTTATTATGCGGATGCCGCCGGCACCGCCCAAGGCTCCATGACCCAGGTCCTCCGCTCGCTGATCGACATCGCCCTGCTGCGCCGGGATCCCGGCGCGCTGCCGGCGTCCCTGGTGCTGCTCGTGATCACGGCCGTCTGCTATGCCGCCGCCAGCGCGCTGCAGTCCTTCATGCTGCACGGCGGCGACCGCCTGTTCGCCCGCACGGCGCTCGACCTCGGTCTCGCGCTCGCGCTGTTCTGGGTGCTGCTGGCCGTGACGCGCCGCGGCCACCGCTACCGCCAGACGGTCATCGCGGTGCTTGGAACCTCCGTGATCATGACGCCATTCGTGGTCGGCCTGCTGCTGCTGCAGCAGCCGGCGCTCTCGAGCTACGCGGTCAAGTGGGTCGCCTGGGCGGGGTCGGTCGCGGTCATCGTCTGGTACACACTGGTGGTCGGGCACATCCTCCGGAGCGCGCTCGAGGTCGGCTTCGTCACGAGCATCGCGATCGCGCTCACCTGGCTCGTCGCGGGCGACGCGCTGCTGCGGCGCCTGTTCGCGGCCGGCGCCTGAGGCACGCGGTGCACCTGCACATCATCGGCATCTGCGGCACGTTCATGGGCGGCATCGCCGCGCTCGCGCGCGCCGCGGGCCACCGGGTCACCGGCTGCGACGCCAACGTCTACCCGCCGATGAGCACCCAGCTTGAGGCGATGGGCATCGCGCTGATCGAGGGCTACGACCCGGCCCAGCTCGACCTGAAACCGGACGTCGTGGTCGTGGGCAACGTGATGAGCCGCGGCAACCCGCTGATCGAGCGCCTGCTCGAGAGCGCACTGCCGTTCACGTCGGGGCCGCAGTGGCTGGCGGAGAATGTCCTGCGCGGGCGCGAGGTCGCGGCCGTCGCGGGCACGCACGGCAAGACGACCACGTCCTCCATGCTCGCCTGGATCCTCGAGCGGGCCGGGCGCGCGCCGGGCTTCCTGATCGGCGGCATCCCGGCGGACTTCGGCGCCTCCGCGCGGGCGGGCTCAGGCGCCGCCTTCGTGATCGAGGCCGACGAGTACGACACGGCGTTCTTCGACAAGCGCGCCAAGTTCGTGCACTACCGGCCGCGGCACCTGCTGATGACCAACCTCGAGTACGACCACGCCGACATCTACCCGGACCTCGCCTCGATCCAGCGCCAGTTCCACCACCTGGTGCGGACCGTGCCGGCCTCCGGCCGCATCACCTGGAATGCCGCCGATGCGGCGCTCCGGGAGGCGCTCGCGATGGGCTGCTGGACGGCGCGCACCGCATTCGCGCGCGATGGTGCCCCGGAGGCGGAGTGGACGGCGCGGCTGCTCGCGGACGACGGCTCCGCGTTCGAGGTGCTGAATGGCGGGGCGCCCGCCTGCGCGGTGCGCTGGCCGCTGATCGGCATGCACAACGTGGAGAACGGGCTCGCCGCGGTCGTCGCCGCCACCGGCATGGGCGTCGCGCCGGAGCTGTCGGCCGCGGCGCTCGGCGCCTTCCACGGCGTGCGCCGCCGCCTGGAGCTGCGCGGCGAGGTCGCGGGCATCCGCGTCTACGACGATTTTGCGCATCACCCGACGGCGGTGGCCTCGACGCTCGACGGCCTGCGCCGCCACGCCGGCAACCGCCGCCTGGTCGCGGTGCTCGAGCCGCGCTCGGCCACGATGCGCCTCGGCGTGCACCGCGCCGCGCTCGCGGGCTCGCTCGCCGGCGCCGACCGCGTGTGGCTGTACCAGCCCGCCGGGCTCGAATGGAACCTCGACGAGGTAGCGGCGGCGCTCGGCGGCAAGGGCGCGGTCGCGCGCGAGATTCCGCGCCTGGTCGAGTCGCTCGCCGCCGAGCTCCGAGCGGGCGACGAGGTCGTGATCATGAGCAATGGCGGCTTCGGCGGCCTGCACGACAAGCTGCTCGACGCGCTGCGCGCACGGGCCGCGTGAACGCGGAGGTCCGCGAGCTGCCGCTGTTCCCGCTGCGGGCGGTGCTGTTTCCCGGTGGGCCATTGCCGCTTCGCATCTTCGAGCCCCGCTACCTCGACATGGTCAGCCGCTGCCTGCGCGAGCAGTCGGGCTTCGCGGTGCTGCTGATCGGCGAGGGCGAGGAGGCCGGCGGCGCCGTGACGTTCGCCGCCACCGGGACCGAGGCGCGCATCGTGGACTTCGACCGGCTCGAGGATGGCCTGCTCGGCATCCGCTGCGTCGGCCGCGGGCGCGTGCGGGTGGTCGAGGCCTGGCGCGAGGCGGACGGGCTCAATCGCGGGCGCGTGCTGGACATCGCCGCCGACCCCGTGGTGCCCGTGCCGCCGGAGCACGCCTGGCTCAGCGACGTCGTGCGCCAGGCGCTGTCCGAGGCCGGCGAGCCCTGCGGCGAGCCACAGGAGCAGGACGCCGCCTGGGTGGGCAACCGCCTCGCGGAAATGCTGCCGCTGTCGCTCGCGGACAAGCAGATGCTGCTCGAGATGACGGACCCGGTCGAGCGCCTCGCCGCGCTCGAGCCCGCGGTCAGCCGCGAAGGCCGCTGACGGCCGTCCGCGGGCGCAGCCATCCGAGCGCGACACCGGCGAGCAGCAAGAGCGCTGCCCAGGCCGCGACCAGCCAGCCCGTGTAGCCGTCGAAGCCGCTGACCAGGAAGGACCAGCGCGCGTCCTCCACGGGCGCCGTGCTCCAGCGCGTCGCCTTCATCACGCAGACCCAGCCCGCGTGCAGGCCGAGGCCCGCCGCGATGCCGCCGGTGCGATGCCGCACGAGCGCGAGCAGCAGCCCGACCAGCGCGAGCGTGACGAAAGCGTCCGCGATCGACGCCGGGTCGGCGAAGCGCGCCAGCGCCACCCCGAGCAGTTCGAAGCCGCTGCCCCAGCCGAGGTCCGCGTGGCCGAGCCGCGCGCGCGCGAAGAAGTGGATGGCGGAGTAGAAGAGGGCGCTGCCCGCGACGGCGGCCGCGAGGCCGGACTCCCGCAGGACGGCGCGGAACACGAGGCCCCGGAAGAACGTCTCCTCGACGAGCGCCACGGCGAGCCCGACCGCCGCGCCCGCCGCGGCGAACCGCAGCAGCGTCGCGAGGTCGAGCCCGCCTTCCGGCGCGTAGATGCCGAGCGCGACCATCGCCAGGCTCATGGGCAGCATGGTCGCGAGCCCGATCGCGAATCCGGCGCCGGCCTGGCGCAGGAACCGCGCCCGCGGCAGGCCGTAACCCCAGTCCTCGCGGGCGGAGAGCCGCAGCCCGCGCACGGCGAATGCGATGCCGCACAGCAGCAGCAGCTGCCACAGGCGGCTCACGACCTTGTGGAAGGGCCAGTCCGGCTGCAGCGCGTGCGCGAGCAGCCAGACCGGGTACGCGACGAGCGCCGCAAGCACCAGCGTGCCGACCACCGCGCCGAGGAACCACAGCAGGGCGCGCATCAGAGCCGGGCGAAGGCGCGCTCCGCGGCCCCGACGGTCGCGGCGATCTCCGCTTCCCCGTGCGCGGCGGAGATAAAGCCGGCCTCGTACGCGGAGGGCGCGAGGTACACGCCGGCCTCCAGCATCGCGTGGAAGAAGCGGCGGAAGCGCGCCGCGTCGCAGGCCATGACCTGCCGGTAGCTGCCGACCGGGGCGTCGGCGGTGAAGAAGAGCCCGAACATGCCGCAGACGTGGTTCGTCGTGAAGGGCACGCCCGCGCGCCGCGCGGCGGCTTCGAGCCCCTCGACGAGCCGCGTGGTCGCGCCGGCGAGCGCCGCGTGGAACCCGGGTCGCGACACGAGCTCGAGCGTCGCGAGGCCGGCCGCCATCGCGACCGGGTTGCCGGACAGGGTGCCGGCCTGGTACACGGGCCCCTGCGGCGCGAGCCGCTCCATGACGTCGCGCCGGCCGCCGAAGGCGCCGACCGGCATGCCGCCGCCCACGATCTTGCCGAGCGTGGTCAGGTCCGGCCGCACGCCATAGAGCGCCTGCGCGCCGCCGGCGGCGACGCGGAAGCCCGTCATCACCTCGTCGAAGATGAGCAGCGCCCCGTGGCGCGCGCAGAGCCCGGAGAGCGTCTCGAGGAAGCCGGGCGCGGGCGGCACGCAGTTCATGTTGCCGGCCACCGGCTCGACGATGACGCAGGCGATCTCGCCGCCCATGGCGGCGAAGCATGCGCGCGCCTGTTCCGCGTCGTTGTAGGCGAGCGTGATCGTGTGCGCGGCGACGGAGGCCGGCACGCCGGGGGAGGTCGGCACGCCGAGGGTCAGCGCCCCCGAGCCCGCCTTGACCAGCAGCGCATCGGAGTGGCCGTGGTAGCAGCCCTCGAACTTGACGATGCGGTCGCGTCCCGTGAATCCGCGCGCGAGGCGTATCGCGCTCATGGTCGCCTCGGTGCCGGAGCTGACCATGCGCACGAGCTCGATCGACGGCACCAGCTCGTGGATCCTGCGCGCGAGTTCGGTCTCGATCACGGTCGGCGCGCCGAAGGAGAGTCCGTCGGCGGCGCGGCGCGTCACCGCGGCGATGACCTCCGGGTGCGCGTGTCCGAGCACCATCGGGCCCCACGAGCCGACGTAGTCGATCAGCCGCCGGCCGTCCTCGGTCTCGACGAAGGCGCCCTGCGCGCGGCGGATGAAGAGCGGCTCGCCGCCGACTCCCTTGAACGCGCGCACCGGCGAATTGACGCCGCCGGCGATGTAGCGCGAGGCTTCCTCGAAGTGCGACATGCGCGCGGCCGCCGTCAATGCCGCCGGACCCGGTATCCGCGCCGCTCGAGCAGCCGCGGCAGGCCGCGCGGCCCGACCAGGTGCAGCGCCCCGACGACCAGCAGCACGTCGTCGCCGACCCCGAGCATCGCGCTGACCTTGTCCGCCCAGCGCTCGTTGCGCTCGTAGATGAGCTTGTCGTCGAGACCCGGGTAGTCCCTGAAGTCCTCGTCCAGCAGGCGCGCGAGCGCGCGTGTGTCCCCGTTCTGCCACGCCGCGAGCATCGCCCGCACCTCCGCCTCGATGTCGCCCGCTTCCTCGAGCGTCTGCAGCAGGATCTCGTGCTGCAGCCCGGGCGGCAGGCCGTCGAGGAACCCCAGCTGCTCGTCGAACGTCTCCAGGCCGCAGCGCCGCTTGGCTTCGCGGTCCGCGGCGCCCTCCATCACCTTTTCGACGCCATGCTCGACGTCGAAGCCGTGCTGCTGCAGCGCGAGCAGGGCGACGGTCAGGCCCACGAACCACGGCTCGAACTGCGCGAATGGCGCGAGCTCGACGCCCGCCGCCGCCGCCAGCGCGCGGGCGCGGTCGGCCTCCGGCCCCAGGAGCTCGAACAGCGTGCGACCCGCCGGATCGACCGCGCGCGCGAGCGTGAGCGCGGTCATCTCGTCCTCCGGGAGGCCGCTGGTGTCGACCTCGAAGCAGACCTGCTCGGCCCCGGCGAAGGCGTCCGCGAGCGGGCCCTCGATCCCGAAGCCGCCCGGTGGCAGCACGTGCACCGACCCGAACAGCCAGACCGTGTTGCCGCGGCCCTCGACCGCCCAGAGCGCCGGGCGTGCCGCGGCCTCCGTGCCCGCGAGCGAGAGCGCGGCGAGCGTGAGCGCGAGCGCGACCCTGCGCACTGCGTCAGCCACCGGAGTCCACCCATTCGATTCCCGTCTCCAGCGCGCCATCGTCCCCGAGCTGCAGCCAGCGGTAGGCCGGCGGCCGGGTGTCGACCGCGAACTCGGGCGAATCCTGCGCGAACTGCATGCAGGTCGAGGGCGTGCCCATCAGCCGTACGCGCCCCCGCACGCGGTCGAGCGGCTGGTGCGTGTGGCCCCAGGCGAGCCCGCGCACGTTGGCGTGCCGCTCCAGCACCGCGAACAGGTCGTCGGCGTTCCGGACCATCAGCTCGTCGAGCCAGGCGCTGCCGTGCGGGACCGGGTGGTGGTGCAGGCACACGAGCGTGTGCGCGTCGCGGTGCTGCGCGAGCGCCGCGTCGAGCCGCGCGAGCTCCGGCGCGGCGAGGTGGCCGTGGTCGTGGCCGGGAACCGTGCTGTCGAGCATCACCAGGAGCCAGCGGCCCCTGCGCATCGCGAACTCGTGGACGAAGGGCGGCCCCGCGAGCTCGCGACGCAGGGCCGCCTTTTCGTCGTGGTTGCCGGGCAGGCAGTGCACGGGCACCGTGCACGGGCCGAACATCCGGCGCAGCACCGCGTAGCCCCCGGCGTCGTCGTGCACCAGGTCGCCGGTCAGCAGCACCGCGTCCGGTTGCGCGTGCCGGCGGCCGGCATGCGCGAGCGTGCGCTCGAGCGTGGCGGCCGTCGCCACCCCACGGATCTGCATGCCCGGCGCGCCGGGGATATGCGTGTCCGTGAACTGCAGCAGGCGCACCGGCCCGGGTCAGTAGCGGTAGTGGTCGGGCTTGAACGGCCCGGTCGCCGGGGTCGCCAGGTAGCGCTCCTGCTCGGGCGTCATGACCGTCAGCTTCGCGCCGATGCGGTCCAGGTGCAGGCGCGCGACCTTCTCGTCGAGCTGCTTCGGCAGCACGTAGACCCTGTTCTCGTAGCGGTCGCCGTGCGCGAACAGCTCGATCTGCGCGAGCACCTGGTTCGTGAACGAGTTCGACATCACGAATGACGGGTGGCCCGTGCCGCAGCCGAGGTTCACCAGCCGGCCCTCGGCCAGCACGATGATGCGCCGGCCGTCCGGGAAGATCACGTGGTCCACCTGCGGCTTGATGTTCTCCCAGCGGTACTGCCTGAGCGACGCGATGTCGATCTCGCTGTCGAAGTGGCCGATGTTGCAGACGATGGCCTGGTGCTTCATGCGGCGCATGTGCTCGTGGGCGATCACGTTCACGTTGCCGGTCGCCGTCACGAAGATGTCGGCCTTGTCGCAGGCGTCGTCCATCGTGACCACCCGGTAGCCCTCCATCGCCGCCTGCAGCGCGCAGATCGGGTCGATCTCGGTGACCCACACCGTGGCGCCGAGGCCGGAGAGCGACTGCGCGCAGCCCTTGCCGACGTCGCCGTAGCCGGCGACGAGGGCGATCTTGCCCGCGATCATGACGTCGGTTGCGCGCTTGATGCCGTCCACCAGCGACTCGCGGCAGCCGTAGAGGTTGTCGAACTTCGACTTGGTCACCGAGTCGTTGACGTTGATCGCCGGGAAGGGCAGGCGGCCCTCGCCGGCCATGCGGTAGAGGCGCTTGACGCCCGTCGTGGTCTCCTCGGTGACGCCGCGGATCCCGGCGAGGCGCGCCGAGTACCAGCCCGGCTGCGACTCGAGGCGCCTGCGGATCGAGGCATACAGCGACTGCTCTTCCTCGTTCTGCGGCTTGGCGATGACCGATGCGTCATGCTCGGCGAGCGAGCCCAGCATCAGGAGCAGCGTGGCGTCGCCGCCGTCGTCCAGGATCATGTTCGCGTGCCGGCCGCCGGCCCACTCGAAGATTCGGTGCGCGAACTCCCAATACTGCTCGAGCGTCTCGCCCTTGTGCGCGAACACCGGGATGCCGCGCGCCGCGATGGCGGCCGCCGCGTGGTCCTGGGTCGAGAAGATGTTGCAGGAAGCCCAGCGCAGCTCGGCGCCGAGCTCGGCGAGTGTCTCGATCAGCACCGCCGTCTGGATCGTCATGTGCAGCGAGCCCGCGATGCGCGCGCCGGCCAGCGGTTTCGCGGCCGCGAATTCACGGCGCACGGCCATGAGGCCCGGCATCTCGGTCTCGGCGATCGCGATCTCGCGGCGGCCCCAGTCGGCCTGCGAGACGTCGGCGACCTGGTAATCCTTGAACTTGGGGTTGATCACGGCATTCATGGTCAGTTCTCTCCTTTGCGAGCGAGAGCGCCGTTGACATTCGCGGTTCCCGAGCCTGGCAGGCGGACGCCTGTTGCAACGCTCCTCGGCAACCGCGGGGACTGTCCCGGGGACTGTCCCCTCTTCCGAAGGAAAAGGCGGACTGTCCCCTCTTGGTCGTCCCCTCCTACAAGCCTGCAGCCTTCCTCAGATCCTCCGCCCGGTCGGTCCGTTCCCAGCTGAAGGCCGTGAACGTCGAACGGCGCCGGACTGCCCCGCCGTTCGTCTCTGCCGTCCAATCGTAGTGCATTTCGACCGGCTCGCGCCCGAAGTGCCCGTAGGCCGCGGTCGCCTGGTACATGGGGTGGATCAGGTCGAGCATTCGCATGATGCCCCAGGGGCGCAGGTCGAAGTGCGCCCGGACCAGCTTTTCGAGACGTGCGTCGCTCACGCGGCCCGTGCCGAAGGTCTGCACCGAGATCGAGGTGGGGCGGGCGACGCCGATCGCGTAGGACACCTGCACCTCGCAGCGGCGCGCGAGCCCGGCCGCGACCAGATTCTTGGCGACGTAGCGCGCCGCGTAGGCAGCCGAGCGGTCGACTTTCGACGGGTCCTTGCCCGAGAAGGCGCCGCCGCCGTGGCGCGCGAAGCCGCCGTAGCTGTCCACGATGATCTTGCGGCCGGTCAGGCCGCAGTCGCCGACCGGCCCGCCGATCACGAAGCGCCCGGTCGGATTGATGTGGTACCGGGTGCGCTTCGACAGCCACTTGGCGGGCAGCACCGGCTTGATGATCTCGTCCATGACGCCTTCGCGCAGGTCCTTCTGCTTCACCTCGGGCGCATGCTGCGTCGAGAGCACCACCGCCTCGATGCCGACCGGGCGGTCGTTCTCGTAGGCGAAGGTCAGCTGGCTCTTGGCGTCGGGGCGCAGCCACGGCAGCTTCGGGTCGCGGCCCTTGCGCACCTTCGCCTGCCGTTCGACCAGCTTGTGCGCGTAATGGATCGGCGCAGGCATCAGCGCGCGCGTCTCGTCGGTCGCGTAGCCGAACATGAGGCCTTGGTCGCCCGCGCCCTGGTCTTCCGGGTCCGCGCGGTCCACGCCCTGCGCGATGTCCGAGGACTGCTTGCCGATGACGTTGATGACGCCGCAGGTGTGGCCGTCGAAGCCGACCGTGGACGAGGTATAGCCGATGCCGCAGATGACCCGGCGCACGAGTTCCACCAGGTCCACCCAGGCGCTGGTCGTGATCTCGCCGGAGACGATGGCGATGCCGGTCTTCACCATGGTCTCGCAGGCGACGCGCGAATGCGGGTCGCGCGCGATGAGCGCGTCGAGCACCGCGTCCGAGATCTGGTCCGCGACCTTGTCCGGATGGCCTTCGGAGACCGATTCGGAAGTGAACAGGTAGGAGCCGGACATCGCGAAATTATACAATACGCGTTTGTTGCCGGAGGAACCGGATGCCCAGCCGCCGCGAGCTCGCCAATGCCATCCGGGCCCTCAGCATGGATGCGGTCCAGCGCGCCAATTCCGGGCACCCGGGCATGCCGATGGGCATGGCGGACATCGCGGAAGTCCTCTGGCGCGGCTTCCTGAAACACAATCCCGGCAACCCCCGCTGGGCCGAACGCGACCGGTTCGTGCTGTCGAACGGCCACGGCTCGATGCTGCTGTACTCGGTCCTGCACCTGACCGGCTACCCGCTCACGCTCGACGAGCTCAGGAACTTCCGCCAGCTGGGCGCGCGCACCGCCGGGCACCCGGAGCACGAGCTCGCCATCGGCGTCGAGACGACCACCGGGCCGCTCGGCCAGGGGCTCGCGAATGCCGTTGGCATGGCGCTCGCCGAGAAGCTGCTGGCCTCCGAGTTCAACCGGCCGGGCCACGAGATCGTGGACCACCGGACCTGGGTGTTCGCGGGCGACGGCTGCCTGATGGAGGGCATCTCGCACGAGGCCTGCTCGCTCGCCGGCACCTGGGGCCTCGGCAAGCTGGTCGTGTTCTACGATGACAACGGCATTTCCATCGACGGCGAGGTCGCGGGCTGGTTCACCGACGACACGCCGAGGCGCTTCGAGTCCTACGGCTGGCAGGTCATCCGCAACGTCGACGGCCACGACCCGGAGGCGGTTGCGCGCGCGATCCGCAAGGCAAGGCGCGAGAGGTCGAAACCGACGCTCATCTGCTGCAAGACGATCATCGGCTACGGCGCGCCGAACAAGCAGGGCAAGGAGGAATGCCACGGCGCCGCGCTCGGCGCCGACGAGGTCGCGCTCGCGCGCCGGACGCTGAACTGGCCGCATGAACCCTTCGTCGTGCCCGAGGACATCCGCGCCGCCTGGGATGCGCGCGCCGCGGGCAGGCGCGCCGAGGCGCGCTGGCGCCGGCGCTTCAAGGCGTACCAGCAGGCGCACCCGGAACTCGCGTCGGAGTACCTGCGGCGCATGGCGGGCGAGCTGCCGGCGGGATTCGAGGAGATGATCGCCGGGGGCGCGGCCGCCGCGCAGGCCGCCGCGGCCCCGGTCGCGACGCGCCAGAGCTCGCAGGCCGTGCTGAACGCGATCGGCCCGCGCATGCCGGAGCTGCTTGGCGGATCCGCCGACCTCACCGGCTCGAACAACACCAGGATCAAGTCGGCGTCCGTCTTCTCGCGCGAGCGGCCGGACGGCCGCTACCTCCACTACGGCGTGCGCGAGTTCGGCATGGGCGCCATCATGAACGGCATCGCGCTGCACGGCGGCTTCATCCCCTTTGGCGGCACGTTCCTCGTGTTCTCGGACTACATGCGAAGCTCGTTGCGCATGGCGGCGATCGTCGAGGCCGGCAGCGTCTTCGTGCTCACGCACGACTCAATCGGCCTCGGCGAGGATGGCCCGACGCACCAGCCGGTCGAGCACCTGGGCTCGCTGCGCATGATCCCGCGCCTCGAGCTCTGGCGCCCCTGCGACACGGCCGAGACCTGGGTCGCCTGGGGCGCCGCGATCCGCCGCCGCCACGCGCCCACGGTCCTCGCGCTCACGCGGCAGTCGCTGCCGCCGCAGGCGCGGGACGGATCGCAGCAGCAGGCGATCCGCCGCGGCGGCTACGTCCTCGCGGACTGCGAGGGCACGCCGGAATGCATCCTGATCGCGACCGGCAGCGAGGTCGGCATCGCCATCGAGGCCGCGCGCGAGCTCGCCGGCCGCGGCCGGCGCTTGCGCGTGGTCTCGATGCCGGCGACCAGCGTGTTCGACGCCCAGGATGCGGCCTGGCGCGAGTCGGTGTTGCCGCCGTCGGTGACGCGGCGCGTCGCGGTCGAGGCGGGCACGCCGGACGGCTGGTGGCGCTACGTCGGGCCGCGCGGGTGCGTCATCGGCATGAGCACGTTCGGCGCGTCGGGCAAGGGACCCGACCTGTTCCGGCATTTCGGATTCACGGCTGCCGCCGTCGTCGAGGCGGCGCAGTCGTTGCTGGCAAACGGAGAATGACGACATGACGATCAATGTGGGAATCAACGGCTACGGCCGCATCGGCCGCAACATCCTGCGCGCGCTCTACGAGGGCGGGCGCACCGGCGAGATGCGCATCGTCGCGGTCAACGACCTCGGCGACGCGAAGACCAATGCGCACCTGACGCGGCGCGACACCGCGCACGGGCCGTTCCGCGGCACCGTGGCGGTGGACGGCGACTCCATGGTCGTGAATGGCGACCGCATCCGCGTGCTGGCCGAGCGCGACCCCGCGAAGCTGCCCTGGGGCCCGCTCGGCGTGGACTTCGTGATCGAGAGCACCGGGCTCTTCGCCAGCAAGGAGAAGGCCTCGAAGCACCTCGCGGGCGGCGCGAAGAAGGTCGTGATCTCGGCCCCGGGCGAGGGCGTGGATGCGACGATCGTCTACGGCGTGAACCACCAGACGCTGCGCCGCGACATGACCGTGATTTCGAACGCCTCCTGCACGACGAACTGCCTCGCGCCGCTCGTCAAGCCGCTGCATGACTCGCTGGGCGTCGTCGCCGGAATCATGACGACGATTCACGCCTACACGAATGACCAGGTGCTGACCGACGTCTATCACTCGGACCTGCGCCGGGCGCGCTCGGCGACCATGTCCATGATCCCCACCAAGACCGGCGCGGCAGCATCGGTGGGCCTCGTGTTGCCCGAGCTGAAGGGCAGGCTCGACGGCTTCTCGGTGCGCGTGCCGACCATCAACGTGTCGTTCGTGGACCTCACGTTCACCGCGAAGCGCGCGACCACGGCGCAGGAGGTCAACGACATCCTGCGCGCCGCCTCGACCGGCGCGCTGAAGGGCATCCTCGATTACACCGAGGAGCCGCTGGTGTCCGTGGACTTCAACCACAACCCGGCCTCGGGCACCGTGGATGCGCAGCTCACCAAGGTGCTGGAAGGCACGCTGGTCAAGGTCTGCGCCTGGTACGACAACGAGTGGGGCTTCTCGAACCGCATGATCGACACCACGCTCGCCTGGGCCCGCGCGTGAAACGGATGGCCGACCTCGACCTCGCGGGCAAGCGCGTGCTGATCCGCGAGGACCTGAATGTCCCGCTCGAGGACGGCCGCGTGACCAGCGACGCGCGCATCCGCGCGGCGCTGCCGACGATCCGCCTCGCACGGGAGCAGGGCGCCCGCGTGCTCGTGGCGTCGCACCTCGGCCGGCCGAAGGAGGGGGCGCGCGACCCGTCGCAGTCGCTCGCGCCGGTGGGCAGGGCGCTGTCGGCCCTGCTGGGAGAGCCGGTGAGGTTCGTCGAGCAGTGGCTCGACGGGGTGACGGCCGCGCCCGGCGAGGTCGTGCTGCTCGAAAACGTGCGCTTCCACGCGGGCGAGAAGCAGGACGATCCCGCGCTCGCGCGCAAGATGGCGGCGCTGTGCGACGTCTTCGTCATGGACGCCTTCGGCACCGCGCACCGCGCGGAGGCGAGCACGCACGGCGTGGCGCTCGCGGCGCCCGTGGCCTGCGCGGGACCGCTGCTGGTCGCCGAGCTCGAGGCGCTCGGCCGCGCGCTGCATGAGCCTGCGCGCCCGCTGGTCGCGGTCGTCGGCGGCTCCAAGGTCTCGACCAAGCTCGCGGTGCTCGAGAATCTGCTGGAAATGGTGGACGCGCTCGTCGTGGGAGGCGGCATCGCCAATACCTTCCTCGCCGCCGCCGGCCTGCCGGTCGGCCGCTCGCTGCACGAGCCGGACATGCTGGACACCGCGCGGCGCCTGCTCGCGCGCGCGAAGGCCCGCGGCGTCTCGCTGCCGCTGCCGACGGACGTCGTGGTCGCGACCGAGCGGTCGGCGGCGGCACGGGCGGTCGTCAAGCCGGCGGCGGCGGTGGAAGCCGCCGAGATGATCCTCGACATCGGCCCGGCCTCGGCCGCGGCCGTCGCCGCGATCGTGGCGAGTGCCGGCACCGTCATCTGGAATGGGCCGGTCGGCGTGTTCGAGCACGACCAGTTCGGCGAGGGCACAAGGGCGCTCGCGCTCGCGATCGCGGACAGCCCGGCATTCTCCATTGCCGGCGGCGGGGATACACTGGCCGCGATCGCGAAGTACGGCGTGGAAGACCGCATCTCCTACATTTCGACGGGCGGCGGCGCCTTCCTCGAATTCGTCGAGGGCAGGACCCTGCCGGCCGTGGCGGCGCTCGAGCGCCGCGCGGCGGCCTGAGCGCCGCGAGCGAGGCTTCATGCCGAGAAGGACCAAGATCGTCGCAACGCTCGGGCCGGCCACCGACAACGAGGCCGCGCTGGCCGACCTGATGGCGGCGGGCGTCGACCTGGTGCGCGTCAATTTCTCGCATGGGAGCTTTGACGACCATGCGCGGCGCATCGCGGGCGCCCGCCGGGCGGCGACGCAGGCCGGCCGCGTGGTCGGCATCCTCGGCGACCTGCGCGGCCCGAAGGTGCGCATCGAGCGCTTCGCCGCCGGCAGCGTGACGCTCGTCGAGGGCGAGAAATTCTCGCTCGACCCGAGGCTCGACCCGTACTCCGGCACCGCCAGGGTCGTCGGCGTCGCCTACGAGCGGCTGCCGAAGGACGTGAAGAAGGGCGACACGCTGCTGCTGAATGACGGCCTGATCTCGCTCGAGGTCACGGGCGTCGAGGGGACGCGCGTGCACACGCGCGTCATCGCAGGCGGCGAGCTCTCCGACCTGAAGGGACTGAACAAGCTGGGCGGCGGGCTGTCGGCCGGCGCGCTCACCGCCAAGGACCGCGAGGACATCGCAATGGCGGCGAAACTCGGCGTGGATTACCTTGCCGTGTCGTTCGTGCGCGACCGCAACGACGTCGTCGAGGCCTGGGACCTGATGCGCGACGCCGGCGGCGAGGGCCGGATCGTCGCCAAGATCGAGCGGCGCGAGGCGATCGACAACCTCGAGTCCATCATCGAGACGTCCGCCGCGGTGATGGTCGCGCGAGGCGACCTGGGCGTCGAGGTCGGCTACGCCGAGCTGACCGGCCTGCAGAAGCGCATCATCGCGCTCGCCCGCTCGAAGAACCGGCTGGTGATCACCGCGACGCAGATGATGGAGTCGATGATCCAGGCGCCTGCGCCGACGCGCGCGGAAGTCTCCGACGTCGCGAACGCGGTCATGGACGACACCGACGCGGTGATGCTCTCGGCGGAGACGGCCGTGGGCAGGCACCCCGGGCGCGTGGTGCGCGCGATGGCGCAGGTGATCGAGGGCGCGGAGAAGTGGCAGACGTCCAACCGGCCCGCGATCCAGCCAGACGGGCACTTCAACCGTAGCGACGAGGCGATCGCCGCGGCCGTGATGTACACGGCGAACCACCTCAACGTCGCCGCGATCGTCGCATTGACCGAGTCCGGCTCGACCGCGCTGTGGATGTCCCGCATGCGCTCGGACATCCCGATCTACGCCTTCACGCGCCACCCGGCGACGCAGCGTCGCGTCACGCTCTACCGCGGCGTGTATCCGGTGGACATCGACGTCACCCAGGTGCGGGCGGAGCAGATGTACGGCGCCATCTTCGACCGCATGCTGCAGGACGGGCTGGCCGAAGAGGGCGACCTCATCGTCCTGACCAAGGGCGACTTCTCCGGCGTCTCGGGCGGCACCAATACGATGAAGATCGTCCAGGTCCGCCGCGGCGGATGAGGAGGGCCGTGGCCGCCTTCTTCCGCTGGCTGCGCCGCTCTGTCGCCCTGCTGCTGGTCCTGCTGCTCGTGACGGCGCTCGCGGCCTGGCTCGCGCTGCGCGCCAGCCTGCCGCAGCTCGAGGGCGAGATCGCGCTGGCGGGGCTGACCGCGCCGGTCGCGGTCGAGCGCGACGCGCTGGGCGTCCCCGTGATCCGGGGCGCCACGCGCGCGGACGTCGCGCGCGCGACGGGCTTCGTGCACGCGCAGGAGCGGTTCTTCCAGATGGACCTGCTGCGGCGCACGGGCGCGGGCGAGCTGGCGGCGCTCCTCGGCCCGGCGCTCCTGGACACCGACCGGCGCCTCCGCCTGCACCAGTTCCGCAGGCGCTCGGCGGCGGCGCTCTCCGCGCTGGACGCCGCGGACCGCGCGCTGTTCGAAGCCTATGCGGCCGGCGTCAATGCGGGCCTCGAGCGCCTCGGCGCGCGCCCGTTCGAGTACTTCCTGCTGCGCCAGCCGCCGCGGCCCTGGCGCGTCGAGGACTCCCTGCTCGCGGTGGATGCGATGTGGATTGACCTGCAGGGACTCGAGGCGCGCCACGAGCAGCGCCGCGGCCGTCTCGCGGCGGTGCTGCCCGCGTCGCTGTACCGGTTCCTCACCGAGCCCGATCCCTCGTGGGAGGCGCCGCTCGACGGCACGCGCCTGCCGGAGATGCCGCTGCCGACGGCCGCGGAGTACGACCTGCGCCGGCTCGACCCCGCGCTGTTCGAGCAGGCGGATGAACGGGCGGTGGCGAGCCGCCGCGCCGCGCGGCTCGTGCACGACGAGCCCGAGATCATGCTCGGCAGCAACAACTGGGCGGTGGCGGGCGCGCGCGCAGTGGGCGGCGCCGCGCTCCTCGCGAACGACATGCACCTCGGCCTCAACGTGCCGAACATCTGGTACCGGGCGCGGCTCGTGGTCGAAGCGGACGGCCTCGACGTCACCGGCGTGAGCCTGCCCGGCGGTCCCGCCATCGTCGCCGGCAGCAACCGGAAGGTCGCGTGGGGATTCACGAACAGCTACGGCGATTTCCAGGACCTGGTCATCGTGGCACCCGCGCCGGAAGGCAAGGACAGCTACCTGACCGCGGACGGCCCCCGCGCGTTCGAGAGCGAGACCGAGACGATCGAGATCGCGGGCGGCGAGCCCGAGCAGCTCGTGGTGCGCCGCACGATCTGGGGCCCCGTGATCGGCGACGACGGCGAGGGGCGCGAGCTCGCGCTCGCCTGGACCGCGCATCGCGAGGGCGCGAACGACCTGAACCTGATGAAGCTCGAGACGGCGCGCGACCTCGACGAAGCCGCCGTGATCATCGGCGGCGCGGGCATGCCGGCGCAGAACGTGCTGATCGCCGACAGCGGCGGCCGCATCGGCTGGGTGCTTTCCGGGCGGCTGCCGCGGCGCAGCGGTTTCGAGGCGACGCGGCCGACGGCCTGGCACGAGACCGGCGCAGCCTGGGATGGCTGGATTCCCGCCGCCGAGGGGCCGCGCCTGCTCGACCCGCCGCAAGGGTTCGCCTGGAGCGCGAACGCGCGCGTCGCCGGCGGCGAGCATTACGCGAAGATCGGCGACGGCGACTACGCGCCCGCCGCGCGGGCGCGGCAGATCCGCGACCGGCTCGCGGCGCTCGGCCAGGCGACGCCCGCGGACCTGCTGGCGATCCAGACCGACGATCGCGCCGAATACCTCGCACACTGGCAGCCGCTCGTCGCCGCGGCGCTCGGGCGCGCCGGCCTGCAGGAGGCCGCGGCGCTCGTGTCCGGCTGGAGCGGCCGCGCCGCCGTGGAGGATGCGGGATACCGCCTGGTGCGCGACTTCGAGCGGCGGGTCGCCGACCGGGCGTTCACGATGCTGACGGTGGAGGCCCGAGCGCGCTGGCCCGATTTCCGCTGGCGCACGCCGCAGCGGTTCACGGAGGTCGCCTGGCGGCTCGTGTCGCTGAAACCGCAGCACCTGCTGGATCCCCGCTTCGCGGACTGGGACGCGTGGCTCGCGGACGTCGCGGCCGAGGTCGTGCGCGAGCTGCCGGAGGAATGCGCCGCGCTCGCGAGCTGCGCCTGGGGTGTCGTCAATCGCGCGCGCATCCGGCACCGGCTCAGCGAGGCGGTGCCATGGCTGGGCGGCTTCCTCGACATGCCCGCGGATTCCCTGCCGGGAGACTGGTCCACGCCGCGCGTGCAGTCTGCGCGCTTCGGGGCATCCGAGCGCTTCGCCGTGTCGCCGGGCCACGAGGCCGAGGGCTATTTCCACATGCCGGGCGGGCAGAGCGGGCATCCGCTCTCGCCGTTCTATCGCGCGGGGCACGAGGCCTGGGTGAAGGGCGAGGCGATGCCCTTCCTGCCGGGCGATGCGGTGCACCGGCTGGTCCTGGCGCCAGGCCACTGACGGTGCCGGCCGCAGCGCCGCCTCCCGAGCGGGTCTGTCCGCTGCTGGAACGGCGCACGGCGACGCGCAGGCTGCCGTACGCGCCGGAACCCTGGCGGCTTCGTCAATGCCTGGAGTCGGGCTTCGTGTACCTCGAGAACCCGCCCGGGTACGCCGCGCTTGAAGGCGAGCATGCCTGGGAAGCGAGCTTCGCGCGCGAGTCGCAGACGCGCCGCGAAGCGGAGCCGCGACTGCAGGCGGCAAGCGCCGCGTACGGGAGATTCCGGCGCGAGGTGCTCCGGCGGAACAAGGTGGCCGGCCTCTGCCGGGAACTGCTGGCGGCGGCCGCCGAGCGGCCGATCCACATCCTCGACCTCGGCTGCGGCGAGGGACAGCTGCTGGAGCGCATCATCGACGGCCTGCCGCCTGCCGTGGCCCGACGCTCGGTGCCGCACGGCATCGAGCTGTCGCCCGCGCTCGCTGCGCGCGCGGCGGCGCGCCTCTCGCGCCTCGGGGGCAGCTGCGAGCACGCGAACGCGCTCGTGGGAATGGCCGGCCTGTCCGCAGTCCGTTACCGCCTGATCCTGCTGGCGTCCTTCCTGGAGCACGAGATCGAGCCGTTACCCGTCCTGCGCCGCTGCCGCGAGCTCCTGCGGGACGATGGCCAGGTCGTCGTCAAGGTGCCGAACTTCGCCTGCTGGAACCGCAGGCTGCGCGGCGCGCGCTGGTGCGGCTTCCGCTGGCCGGACCACGTCAACTACTTCACGCCGGCCACGCTGCGCTCGATGGCGGAGCGCGCCGGCTTCGCGGTCCTCCGCATGCGCATGCGCGACCGCCATCCGCTGAGCGACAGCCTGTATGCTGTCCTCGGCAGGACGCGGACCTGACCTCCGCGCCGGTCCCGGTTCCACGGAGGAAACGCATGCCGCTGCTCAAGCCGGTCCTGGTCGCCGCCCTGGCGCTGCTCGTCGCGCCCGCGTTGCAGGCGGAAACACTCGTGGTCACGGCCGACCGCTACCTCGACGTGGTCGCGGGCAGGCTCGTGTCGCCCGCCGTGATCGTCGTCGAAGGCAACCGCATCGCCGCGGTCAACCCGGCGTCGGCGCCGGCGGGCGCGCGCGTCGTGAACCTGCCGGGGCACACGCTGCTGCCGGGCCTGATGGACGCGCACGTGCACCTGAACTACGAGCTGATCGAGGGCTGGGAGACGGAGCCGGTGCGCCTGACGACCGGCGACTTCGCGTTGCGGGCCGTGCCGAACGCGAGAGCGACGCTGATGGCGGGCTTCACGACCGTGCGTGACGTGGGCACCGGCCTCGGCTTCTCCGACGTCGCGCTGATGCACGCGATCGACAAGGGCTGGGTCCCCGGCCCGCGCATCATCCCGGCCGGCCATGCGATCTCGACCACCGGCGGCCACTGCGACCCGGCGACGGGCCTCGCGCCCGGCATCGCGCCGCCGGACTACACGTCGGGCGTCGCCGACGGCGCGGATGAGGTCGTCAAGGCGATCCGCTACCAGGTCAAGCATGGCGCGAAGGTCATCAAGATCTGCGCGACCGCGGGCGTGCTGTCGTTCGAGGGGCCTGTCGGCGCGCAGCAGTACTCCGCGGACGAGCTGCGTGCCGCCGCGCAGGAGGCGCACCGGCACGCGCTGCGGATCGCCGCGCACGCGCACGGCACCGAGGGCATCATCGCCGCGAGCCGGGCCGGCATCGACAGCATCGAGCACAACTCCATCATGACCGAGGAGGCGGCGCAGGTGCTGAAGCAGAACGGCACCTTCGTCGTGCCGAACCTCTACCTGATCGAGGCGATCGACGTCTCGACGCTCCCGCCCGCGCTCGCGGCCAAGCAGGAGTACCTGGTGCCGCGCGTCGCCGAGAGCTTCCGCCGCTCGCTGCAGCACGGGTTGAAGATCGCCTTCGGCACCGACGCCGGCGTGTTCCCGCATGGGCGCAACGGGAAGGAGTTCACCGCGCGCGTGCGCCACGGTGACACGCCGCTCCACGCGATCCGCTCGGCCACGCTCGTCACGGCCGAGCTCTTCGGCACGCCCGACCGCGGCCGCATCGAGGCCGGGCTGCTCGCCGACCTCATCGCGGTCGCGGGCGACCCGCTGGAGAATGTCCGCCTGCTGGAGGACGTACGCTTCGTGATGAAGGACGGCGCGGTCTACCGCCAGCCGGACTGACTACTGCAGCGACCGCATCGCGCGGTCGAGCCCCTCCAGCGTCAGCGGGAACATCCGCTCCTCGAACAGCTCGCGGGTGATGCGGATTGAGGGCGTGTAGTCCCAGCGCTCGCGCGGCTCCGGGTTGAGCCAGGCGTGGCGCGGGTAGCTCGCGAGCAGCCGCTTCATCCACACCGCGCCGGGCTCCTCGTTCCAGTGCTCGATGCTGCCGCCCGGCTGCACGATCTCGTACGGGCTCATGGTGGCGTCGCCGACCACGATCAGCTTGTAGTCGTGGCCGTAGGTGCGCAGGACCTCGGTGAGCGGCGTGCGCTCGCGGTGGCGGCGGCGGTTGTCCTTCCACACCGACTCGTACACGAAGTTGTGGAAGTAGAAGTACTCGAGGTGCTTGAACTCGCTGCGCGCGGCGGAGAAGAGCTCCTCGCAGATGCGCACGTGGTCTTCCATCGAGCCGCCGATGTCGAGGAACAGCAGCACCTTCACGGCGTTGTGCCGCTCGGGGACCATGCGGATGTCGAGCAGCCCCGCCTTGCGCGCCGTGCCGTCGATGGTGGCGTCGAGGTCGAGCTGCTCCGCCGCGCCCTGCCGGGCGAAGCGCCGCAGCCGGCGCAGCGCGAGCTTGACGTTGCGCGTGCCGAGCTCCACCGAGTCGTCCAGGTTCGCGAACTCGCGGCGGTCCCAGACCTTGACGGCGCGCCGGCTGCCGCCGCCGTCCTGGCCCATGCGCACGCCCTCCGGGTGGTAGCCGTGGGCGCCGAAGGGCGACGTGCCGCCGGTGCCGATCCATTTGCTCCCGCCCTGGTGACGGGCCTTCTGCTCCGCGAGGCGCCTGCGCAGCGTTTCCATGAGGGCGTCCCAGCCGCCGAGCGCCTCGATCTTCGCCTTCTCCTCATCGGAGAGTTGCAGCCGCAATGCGTCCCGCAGCCAGTCGGCCGGCACTTCCGCGGCGAGCAGCGCCTCGAAGGCGAGTTCCGCTCCCTTGAAATGCGCGGCGAAAACGCGGTCGAAGCGGTCGTAGTGGCGCTCGTCCTTGACGAGCGTCGCGCGCGCCAGGTAGTAGAACTTCTCGACAGGGGAAACAGGGACAGGTACGCATTCTGGAGCAGCATGTGTACCTGTCCCTGTTTTCAGTGCTTCGAGCAGGGTCAGGAACTCGGTGATGGACACCGGCACGCCCGCGGCGCGCAGCATCTGGAAGAAGCGGATCAGCACGGGCCCGCGGCCCCCGTCAGCCGGGCCGCCCTGCGCGCCGGTCCAGGAATACGAGCTGCTCGAACAGGTGCACGTCCTGCTCGTTCTTGAGCAGCGCGCCGTAGAGCGGCGGGATCGCCGCCTTCGGGTCGTCCGCGCGCAGCGCCTCCGGCGGCACGTCCTCGGCCAGCAGCAGCTTGATCCAGTCGAGCAGCTCCGAGGTCGAGGGCTTCTTCCTGAGCCCCGGCACCTCGCGCACGCGGTAGAAGGCGGCAAGCGCCTCCGACAGCAGCGCCTTCTTGAGCCCGGGGTAGTGCACTTCGACGATGCGCTCCATCGTCTCCGCGTCCGGGAAGCGGATGTAATGGAAGAAGCAGCGGCGCAGGAAGGCGTCCGGCAGCTCCTTCTCGTTGTTGCTGGTGATGAAGACGATCGGCCGGTGCCTGGCCTTGATCAGCTGGCGCGTCTCATAGACCCAGAACTCCATGCGGTCGAGCTCGCGCAGCAGGTCATTCGGGAACTCGATGTCGGCCTTGTCGATCTCGTCGATCAGGAGCACCGCCTGCCGCTCGCTCTCGAACGCGCGCCACAGCATGCCCGGGACGATGTAGTTCGCGATGTCGGCGACGCGCGCGTCGCCCAGCTGCGAGTCCCGCAGTCGCGATACCGCGTCGTACTCGTAGAGCCCCTGCTGCGCTTTGCCGGTGGACTTGATGTGCCACTCGTAGAGCGGCGCGCCGAGCGCGCGGGCGACTTCCTGCGCGAGCTGCGTCTTGCCGGTGCCGGGCTCGCCCTTGACCAGCAGCGGCCGGCCGAGCGTGACCGCGGCGTTCACGGCGAGCATGAGCTCGCCGGTCGCGACGTAGCGATCGGAGCCGGTGAAGCGCGCGGTCGTGCGGCCGCTCAAGTGCCCTTCGCCGTGGCGGCGGGCGCCGCGAGCTGCCTGAGTTCCGCGAGCACGAGCTCGGAATGGCCCTTCGGGTCCACCTTCATCCAATGCTTCGCGACGTTGCCCTTCGGGTCGATGATGAAAGTGTCGCGGCGCGCCAGCTCGGTGATGCCGAGGTACTTGGTGAGCGTGCCGTAGGCGGACGCGGTGGCCTTGTCGGAATCCGCGAGGATCGGGAAAGGCAGCCCGTGCTTCTCGGAGAAGGCCTTGTGCGAGGTGACGTCGTCCACGCTCACTCCCAGGATCACGGCGCCGATCTCGCGGTAGGCGAAGATGTTGTCGCGGAATTCGCAGGCCTGCGTGGTGCAGCCGGGCGTGTCGTCCTTCGGATAGAAGTAGAGCACGACCCATTTGCCGCGGTAGTCCTTGAGCTGGTGCCACTTGCCGGACTGGTCCTGCAGCCGGAACTCCGGCGCGGCGGCGCCGGCCGCGGGCGGGTCGGCGGCGAATGCGGCCGTCGTGAAGAGGAAGGTCGCGAGGGCGCTGGCGAGGAGACGCGTCATGGCCGGAACTCCCAGGGTTGCGGGTGGCATAGTATCGCGGGCGACGGATCTATGACCATGAGGCGCATCCAGGGTTCCGGGGCATGAGCCCGCCGGCCGCGGGCGGAGAGAGGCCCCGGATCGCGCTGGTGCTGCCGGGCGGCGGCGCGCGCTCGGCGTACCAGGTCGGCGTGCTGAAGGCGATCGCGGACTGGTGCGAGCCCGGCGTGCCGCTGCCCTTCCACGTCCTGTGCGGCACGTCGGCGGGCGCGATCAACGCGGCCGTGCTCGCCGCCCGCGCCGGCGACGCGCAGCGGGCCGCGGCGGACCTCGCGGACGTCTGGGGCCAGTTCCATGTCGAGCAGGTGTTCCGCACCGGCACGGTGGACATGGTGCGCTCCGGCCTGCACCTGCTGTTCGCGCTCGTCTCGGGCGGCTTCCTGCTGCCGATGCCGCGGGCGCTCTTCGACAACGTGCCGCTGCGCCGGCTGCTCGCGAGGAGCGTGGACTTCACGGCGCTCGCGGCGGCGATCGAGGCGGGCGGGCCCGACGCCATCGCGGTCACGGCGACCTCGGTCACGACCGGCGACTCGGTGACCTTCGTGCAGTCCTCGCGGCCCTTCCAGGCCTGGGACCGCGCGGGACGCCGCGGCGTCGCCGCGACGCTCTCGCTCGAGCACCTGATGGCAAGCTCGGCGATCCCGCTGCTGTTTCCGACCGTCGCGATGGATGGCGAGCATTTCGGCGACGGCGCCATGCGCCAGGCGACGCCGCTCGCGCCGGCGCTGCACCTCGGCGCCGGCCGCATCCTCGTGATCGGCGCGCGCCAGCCGGGGCCCGCCGCGCCGCCCGGCGCGCCCGAGCCGAACCTCGCCGACCAGTTCGGCTTCATGCTCGACTCGCTGTTCATGGAAGGGCTGCAGTCGGACCTCGAGCGGCTCGCGCGCGTGAATGCGCTGCTCGCGCAGCTCCCGGCGGACGCCGCGCCCTTCGGCCTGCGGCGCGTCGAGACGCTCCTGATGGCGCCGCAGCGCGACCCGGCGCAGATCGCGCTCGCGCATCGCATGGCGATGCCCGGGACGCTGCGGGCATTCCTGCGCATCCTCGGCGCGACCGGCGCGCGCGGCGGCCGGCTCCTGTCCTACCTGCTGTTCGAGGCGCGCTACACGCGCGAGCTGATTCACCTCGGCGAGCGCGACGCCACCGCGCGGCGCGCGGAGATCACGTCGTTCCTGGGCCTGCCCGGCTGAGGGGCCTCAGGCGAGGAACAGCGCGCCGAGGCCGGGCAGCGCCGCGAAGCCCACGACGTCGGTGACGGTCGTCAGGATCACGCCGCCCGCGAGCGCGGGATCGATGCGCATGCGTTTGAGCGCGAGCGGGATCGCGACGCCCGCGATCGCGGCCGCGACCAGGTTGATCACGATCGCGACGAACATGACGGCGGCGACGTCCCAGGTGCCGAACCCGGATGGCCGCGAGACGGGAACTGCGGTCGGGGCGCGCCGGTGCGGTGCCGGTCACTTCGGCAGCGCGTTGTGGCGCACGAGCAGGTTCGGGTAGCGCGGGCGGAAATGCGCGGCGAGGCGCTCGACCAGGTACACGGAGCGGTGCTGGCCGCCGGTGCAGCCGATCGCGACCGTGAGATAGCCGCGGTTCGCGGCCTCGTACTCGGGCAGGCGGTTCTCGAGGAAGACCACCAGGTCCTCCGCCATGCGGTGCACGCGCGGGCTCGCCTCGAGGAAGGCGATCACCGGGCCGTCGCGGCCGGTCAGCGGCTTGAGCGCAGGCTCCCAGTAGGGGTTCGGCAGCGCGCGCGTGTCGAACACGAAGTCCGCGTCGCCCGGCACGCCGTGCTTGAAGCCGAACGACTCGAGCAGGATCGAGAGGCGCGCGGGCTCCTGCGATTCGATGCGCCGCCCGATCAGGTCCCGCAGCTCGTGCACGCTCATGCGCGAGGTATCGATCACGAGGTCGGAGCGGTCGGCCAGCGGGTGCAGCAGCCGGCGCTCCTCGGCGATCGCGTCCGCGAGCGACCGGTCCGCGCCCGCGAGCGGGTGGCGCCGGTGCGTCTCCGCGTAGCGGCGCAGCAGCACCTCGTCGTCCGCGTGCAGGTAGACGACCTCGCAGCGCAGCCCGGTGCGGGACAGGTCCTCCAGCAGGCCGGGGACCGCGGCCAGGTCGTCGGTGCGGTTGCGCGCATCGAGGCCCACCGCGAGCCGCCGGTACAGCGCCTCCCCGGTCCGGACCGAATGCTCGACGACCGCGCGCACGAGCCCGGCCGGGATGTTGTCGATGCAGTACCAGCCGAGGTCCTCGAGCATGTTGAGCGCGACGCTCTTGCCCGAGCCGGACAGGCCGCTGACGACGACGAGACGGGTCATGGCGCTCCCCCGGGGCGCGGCTCAGGACGGGCGGTGGCGCGCCGCGTCCGACGCGTGGTGGTCGCTCTGCTTCTCCTTGTGCTTGCGCAGCCGCCGGTCGAGCTTGTCCACGAGCGCGTCGATCGCCGCGTACATGTCGCCGTCGATCGCGTCCGCGTGGATCACCGCGCCGCTGACACCGAGCGTCGCCTCCGCCCTGTGCTCGAGCTTCTCGACCGTCAGCACGCAGTGCACGTCGATGACCTGGTCGAAGTGGCGCACGACGCGGTCGATCTTCTTCTCGACGTAGCCGCGCAGCGCCGGGGTGACGTCGACGTGGTGGCCGGTCAGCTTGAGCTGCATGATCTGTTCCTCCTGCGTTCGCTCGATGGCGGGATCCCGAGGGCCTCGCGGTACTTGGCGACCGTGCGCCGCGCGACCGGGATGCCGTCGCCCGAGAGCGACTCGGCGATCTGCTGGTCGGAGAGCGGCTGGCCGGGCGGCTCCTGGGCGATGAGCTTGCGGATCTTGGCGCGGATCGCCGTGGACGAGACGCCGGTCCCGTCCTCCGCGGGCACGTGGCTCGAGAAGAAGTAGCGGAATTCGTACACGCCGCGCGGCGTGTGCATGTACTTGCCGGTGGTCACGCGCGAGATCGTGGACTCGTGCATCGCGACCGCCTCGGCGACGTCCTTCAGGATCATCGGGTGCATCGCTTCCTCGCCGTGCTCGAGGAAATCGTGCTGCCGCTCGACGATCGAGCGCGCGACGCGCAGCATGGTGTCGTTGCGGATCTCGAGGCTGCGCAGCAGCCAGCGC
>DATBLN010000146.1:0-29005 GCA_036555345.1 Steroidobacteraceae bacterium | reverse complement strand
CGCGCTCGCGCTCAAGGACGGCACCGAGCTCCTCGAGAAGATCGGCCTCGGCGAGCGGCTCGCGCGCCTGATCGCGCGCCGGCTGCTGCCGGTGGACGACGAGCGACCGGACGCCGGGCCGCCCGCGCCGCTCGCGATCGCGGGCACCGAGGGCCTGGTCGTCAGCTACGCGCGCTGCTGCTTCCCGATCCCCTACGACGCGATCGTCGCCTACCTCTCGAGCGGCCGCGGCATCGTCATCCACCGCGAAAGCTGCTCGAACGTGGCCGCCTTCGGCAAGCAGCCGGACAAGTGGATCCCCGCGGTGTGGCAGAAGGACCAGCAGCGGCTGTTCACCGCCGGCCTCGCGGTCGAGGTGACGAACCGCATGGGCATCCTCGCGCAGGTCGCGACCCGGATCGCCGCGGAGCAGAGCAACATCAGCCACGTCAACGTGGATTCCTCGCAGGGCGACCAGTCGGTCATCCTGTTCGAGGTGCAGGTGAAGGACCGCGCGCACCTGGCGCGCCTGATCCGCGCCATCCGCGGCATGAAGGACGTCCTCAAGGTCGAGCGCAGCCTCGCCTGAGCCGCGCCGGGGCCCGGCCCGCCCGGCGCGGCTATACTCCGCGGGATCCCGCCGGGGGCGCCATGCAACGGGACAGCCGCAAGATCGCCGCCATCCTGGCGGCCGACGTGGTCGACTACAGCCGGCTGATGGGCGCCGACGAGGCCGGCACGCTCGCCGCGCTCAAGTCCCGCCGTGCGGTCTTCGAGGAGCTGGTCGGCGAGTTCGACGGCCGCGAGTTCGGCAGCGTCGGCGACAGCCTGATGGCCGAGTTCGCGAGCGCGGTCAACGCCGTCTCCTGCGCACTCGCGATCCAGGAGCGCGTGGCCGCCGGGAATGCCCCGCTGCCGCCCGCGCGGCGCATGTCGCTTCGCATCGGCGTCAACCTCGGCGACGTCATCGAGGAGAAGGGCTCCGTGTTCGGCGACGCCGTCAATGTCGCGGCACGCCTGCAGGCGCTCGCGAAACCGGGCGGCGTGCTGATCTCGGGCCCCGTGTACGACCAGGTGCACCTCAAGGTCGCCGCCCGCTACGTCTCGGCGGGCACGCGCCAGGTCAGGAACATCGAGGAGCCGGTGCGGACCTTCGAGGTGCTGCCCGCCGCGGCGCCCGGCATGGCCGGGCGGCTCGAGGGCGCCCTCGCGCACGCCAGGTCACGGCGCGTGCTGCGCGCCGCCGTCGCGGTCGTGACGCTGGCGGGCGCCGCCGCGCTCGGGCTGTTCTGGCGCGAGATCCCGGTGCCGGGAACCGGGCGCACGCTCGGCGCGCTGCTGGACCCGCGTCAGCCCGAGGCGTCCGCCAACTCCATCGCCGTGCTTCCATTCGTGAACCTGAGCGGCGAGCCCGCCAACGACTACCTCGGCGACGGGCTCGCCGAGGAGCTGATGCACCGGCTGGCGCGGATCCCGGGCCTGAGGGTCGCGGCGCGGACTTCCGCATTCGCGTTCAAGGGCAGGGAGACGACGGTGCAGGAGATCGCCGATGCGCTCGGCGTCGCCTACGTCGTCGAGGGCAGCATCGCGCGCCAGGGTGACCGCGTGCGCGTCCGCGCCGCGCTCGCCGAGCGCGCCACGGGCGCGAACCGCTGGTCCAACTCTTACGAGGACAGTTCGGGCGACATGTTCGCCATCGAGGACCAGATCGGCACCCAGATCCTGACGGCGCTCGAGCTCGTGCTGGAGTCGCGCGCGACCCCGGCGCCGGCGCGCCATGGCAGCGTCGTGGCCTACGACTACTTCCTGCAGGGCCTCGCGTACCTGCGTCAGCCGCGCAGCGAGAAGTCGCTCCACGCCGCCGAAGAGCTGTTCCGGCGCGCGCTCGCCGAGCAGCCGGGCTTTGCCCGCGCCCAGGCCGGGCTGTGTCAGACATACGTCGAACGCTATGCCCTCGAACGCGTGCCGGCGCGGGTCGCCGCCGCGGAGGACGCCTGTGCCAGTGCGCGCGCGCTCGACAGCGGGGCGCAGGAAGTACACGAGGCGGTCGGCCGGCTGCGCCTCGCCACCGGCGATGCGGCGGAGGCGGAAGCGGCCTACCGGCAGGCGCTCGCGCTCGTGCCGCGGTCGCCGGACGCGCTGATGGGCCTCGCACAGGCCCTGGCGGCCGGTGGCAGGACCCGCGAGGCCGAAGAGGCGTTCCAGGAAGCGATCGCGTCGCAACCCAGCTACGCGTCTGCGCACAACGCCTACGGCAATTTCCTGTTCTCGCTTGGCCGCGCGAAGGATGCCGTCGCTTCTTACGAGCGCACCACCGAGCTGACGCCGGACAACCCCGACGCATTCAACAACCTCGGCATCGCCCACATGCTGACCGGCGACTTCGAACAGGCCAGCCGCGCCCTGGCGCGGTCGCTCGCCATCGAGCCGCGCCGCAGCGGCTACGGAAACTCGGGAAGCGTCGAGTATTACCTCGGCCGCTACGGGCCGGCCCAGGACATGTTCCGGAAATCGATCGAGATCGTGCCCACCGATCATCGGGCGTGGGGCAACCTGGCCGATGCGCTGCGCTTCGATGCGCAGCCGGATGAGGCCCGTCAGGCCTACCGCAAGGCGCTCGATCTCGTGGAAGACGAACTGGCCGTCAATCCGAGCCACGCTGTCAACCAGGCGCAGGCGGCGTATTATGCGATCCAGCTCGGCGATGCCGGCCGCGCCCGGCGCGGCATCGAGTCGGCGCTGCACAATGGGGATGAAATCACCTACGTTCACTACTACGTCGCGTTGACCGAGCTCGGGCTCGGCGACGAGGCAAAGGCCCTTGCCCACGTGCGGCGCGCGCGGGAGCTGGGGTATCCGGAAGTGCTGTTGAAGGCTGCGCCAGAACTCGGCGACATCAGAAAAGCGCTATAACCAGGGGGACGCATCATGGCCAATCAGTTGACGATCCGGAACGACAAGGCATGCGGGGACACCGCGCGAAGCCTGGCTCTGGCCGTCGCAGCGGCCGCGGGAAGCCAGGTGCTGGCCTTCACGGCGGTCGCTCAGGATAACGAGGTGATAGGACCGGAGGAACCCGACCCGATCTTCTACCCGGAGGTCGTCGGGGCGTTCGTCGTGGGCGTGGTGGTCGGTGTCGTCGCGGTCCAGCTCTACAACCGGAGCCGGAAGAAGAAGAAGGACGAGTAACCGCCGGGACTGGCAACAGGACCTGCGCCGTCGCGTGTGGAAAGCGGCGGCGCATGCCGCCGCGCGTCACCCGCCACGCGCCGCCGCGCGCAGCCCGCTCTCGTCCAGCACGGTCACCGATCCGCGCCCGAGCGCGATCCAGCCCTTCGCCTTCCAGGCCTGCAGCTGCTGGTTGACGGCCTGGCGCGTGACGCCGAGAAAGCCCGCGAGGTCCTCCTGCGAGATGCGCAGGGTCATGCCCTTTCCGCCGCTCTCGCCGTGCAGCTGTGCCAGGCTCAGCACGCGCTTCGCGAGGCGCGCGGGCGCGTCGAGCAGCGCCGCGTCCTCGAGCAGCCCGCTGGTCCAGCGCAGCCGTTCGCCGCACAGCCGCAGCAGCTCGAGCGCGACCCGCGGCTCCTTCTCCAGCAGGCCGAAGAGGTGCTCGCGGCGCAGCGACACGAGCTCGCACGCCGTCATCGCGATCGCGGTCGCGGTGCGCGTGCCGCCGTCGAGCAGCGCGATCTCCCCGAAGGTGTCGCCCGGCTCCATGATGTTGAGGAAGATCTCGCGGCCGTCGGCGGCGCCCGTGCTGATGCGGATGCGGCCGGTGACGACGGCGAACAGCGCATCGCCCGGCTCGCCCTGGCTGCAGACGGTCTCTCCCTCGCGGTAATGGCGCCGGGTCGCGAGCGCGGCGACGCGCTCGAGCGTGGCCGGCGCCAGCCCGCGGAACAACGGGCTCCGTTGCAGCATGATTCGTCCGGCGAGTGTCGTCACGCAGGGCTTCCGGAGTTGCGCCGCATCGCGCCGGGTGCATGATACGCCCCATGCGGCGCTGGCCCGTTTTCATCCTCACCCTGCTGCTGGCCGCGCCCGCGGCCCGGGCCGATCCGGCATACCGGTTCACCGGGGTGCCGCGCGTCGTCGTCTTTCCCGACACCCACGGCGCCTACGAAGAACTGGTGTCGGTGCTGCGCGAAACGGCGGTCGTCGACGAGTCGCTGCACTGGCGTGCCGGAACGACCCACCTCGTGAGTCTCGGCGACCTGCTGGACCGCGGCCCCGGATCGCGCCAGGTCCTCGACCTGCTGATGCGACTGGAGACCGAGGCCCGCGAGGCCGGCGGCGCGTTCCACATGGTGCTCGGCAACCACGAGGTCATGAACATCGTCGGCGACCTGCGTTACGTCAGCGCGGAGGAGTACGCGGCATTCGCCGGAGGAGAAGACGCCGCGCTGCGCGACGCCGAGTGGCGGCGGCAGCAGGCAGCGGACCCGGCCGCGTCGCGCGCCGCGTTCGACGCCCGTTTCCCGTCGGGCTATTTTGCGCATCGCCAGGCCTACTCTCCCCCGGGCAGGTACGGCGCGTGGCTGCTCGGCAAGCCGTTCCTGATCACGGTCAACGACACCGCGTTCGTCCACGGCGGCCTGCCCGCGATGGTCGCCCGCCTCGGCCTCGAGGCGACCAACAAGGCGCTGCACGCGCAGCTCGCCGGCTACCTGCGCGCCTGGGAATCCCTGGAGGCGAGGCTGCCCGACGACCACGTCGAGTTCCGCCAGCGGCCGGACGCCGCCGCCGCCCTCGGCGATCCCCAGCTCGCGGACTCCATCCGCGCGTTGCAGGACGCCGAGGTCTTCACGACGCGCGGCCCGACCTGGTATCGCGGCCAGGCGCTGTGCAACGCCTACGACGAAGCCGACAACCTGGCCTCCGCGCTCGAACGCCTGGGGGTCGCGCGCGTCGTCGTCGGGCACACGACTTCCCCGACGCTCCGCGTGGCAACGCGGCTCGACGGGCGGGTCGTGATGCTCGACGCAGGCATGCTGCGCTCCGCCTACCGCGGGTCGCCCGCCGCCTACGTGTTCGAGCAGGGCCGCTGGAGCGTCGCGTATGCGGACCGCCCCGGGGAGCGCTCGCAGCCGGCGCCGCTGCCACGCGCGATCGGCGCGCGCCCGGCCGGCATGGACGACGACGCGCTCGAATCCTGGCTCGCCCACGCGGAAATCGTGGGCGTGGAGGAGCTCGCGGCCGGCATCACCAACCCGCAGCGCGTGACGCTCTCGAAGGACGGCGTGGAGCTGCGCGCGGTGTTCAAGCAGCTGTCCACGGATTTCGGCGTGGGCGACCGGCAGAAGGCGCTGAATTTCTCGGACCGCTTCGAATTCGAGGTCGCCGCCTACCGGCTCGACCGGCTGCTCGGCCTCGACATGGTGCCGGTCACGGTGCCGCGCACCGTCAATGGCCGCCGGGGCGTGCTGCAGTTCTGGATCGACGGCGCCATCAACCTGCGCCAGATGACCGAGCGCCAGCTGCAGCCGGAGGGCTGGTGCGACGCCGACGCGCAGTACAACCTGATGAACGTCTTCGACGTGCTGATCCACAACACCGACCGCACCCAGGAGAATGCGCTGTTCACGCGCGACTGGACGCTCGTGCTGATCGACCACTCGCGCGCGTTCGCCACCTACACGAAGGACCCGCGGCTGCTCTACCTGGAGAAGCCGCGGGTGCCGGCCGCGCTCGCCGCGCGCCTGCAGGCGCTCGACGCGGCCACGCTGCACGAGGCGCTCGGCCCGTGGCTGCACCGCCGCCAGATCGACGCGATCCTGAAGCGGCGCGACCGCCTACTGGGCGAGTACCGCGCGCGGACCGGGGACGCCGGCCCGTAGACCGTCCGCCGCCGCCGCGCGGCGCGCATACTCGCGCCCGATCAGCCAGGCGACCAGCGTCATCGTCGCGCTGAGCGCCACGATGAGCCACAGGAACTGCGCGCGCGGATCCCCGAACAGGCGCATGCCCGCGAACACGGAGGCCGTCGACAGCAGGTCGCCGATGCGGAAGAAGAAGGTGTCGATCGCCGTCTTCGCCTGGTACTTGGCGTCGCGCCCGGCGGGCAGCAGCAGCGCGTTGCGCGTGGTGTTCAGCAGCGAATAGTCGAAGCTGCGCTGCACGACCAGCACCGACTGCAGCAGCAGGAACGCCGGCACGATGCCGACCAGCAGGTAGCCGGCGACGAAGGCGACCGGCGTCACGAGCAATGCGCGCGCGATCCCCGCCAGCTGGATGAGGCGGGACACGAGCAGCAGCTGCAGCGCGAGGGCCACCAGCGTGACCGCCGAGCAGTAGCGGCCCATGAAGGCGCCGATGTACGCGCCGGGGTCCCGTGGCGACGCCTGCCGCGCGATGTCGGTCAGCCAGTGCGACAGGACGAAGTCGCCGGTGGACGTGATCCAGTTGAGCAGCACGACGAGCGCCGCGACGCCGACCAGGTAGCGGCTGCGCGCGATCACGACGAACCCGCCGAGCCAGCGGCTTGCGCCGTCCGTCGCCGGCGAATCCGCGGCAGCGCTCTGCGCCGCCGCCGGCACGCGCGCGCGCGCCCTGCCACTCAGCAGGATCACGCCCACGAGCGCCGCCGCGGACGCGAGCATCAGGCCGTACGGGCCGAGCACGCCGAACAGCGCCGCCGACAGGCCGGCGCCCGCGACGGCGCCGCCCGAGATGCCGACTGCGATCAGGCCGAAGAGGCGCTGGCCCGCCGGCACGTTGAAGAGGTCGGTGGCGAAAGCCCAGAACTGCGTCACGGCCATCACGCTGAACAGGCTGCCCCAGACGAAGAAGGCGAATCCGAACTGCCAGCCCGCCCGCCCGGCCAGGAAGAAGGCCAGCAGGTTCAGGGCGAAGAAGGCGTTGACGAACTGGTAGACGCGCCCCGACGCGACGCGCCGCATCAGCGCGCCGTAGGCCGGGATCAGCAGCATCAGGAGCATCGCCTGCACGGCGACCGCGTAGCTCCTGGACTCGGCGCCGCCCTCCGCAAGGATCAGCGCCTCGCGTACCGGCCGGATCAGGTAGTACGCCACCATCAGCGTGAAGGCCTGCAGCGCCAGGACGGCGATGCAGCGCCCCTCGCCGGGCTGCACGCGCGTGAACAGGCAGAGGAAGCGCTCGAAGGCGTTCGGTCGAATCGGGTGGTGCACGTGGGAATTCCCGGTCTGGTGAAGGGAGCGCCCGGCCGCCGGCGGCCGGGCGCCGTCTGCGGGCATCGCTCAGGCCTCGTCCGCCAGCGCATCGCTGCGGCGGACTTCGGCCGTGGCGATCGGCGCCGTCGCCGCCTGGTCCTCGATGCGCTGCAGCTGCACCGGATCGAAGGACTCCACCAGCGCGGACGCCAGCACGGTCGTGATGGCGGCTGCCGCCAGGCCCGAAACGAAGTTGCGGCCACTCATGGAACGGTAGGTGTTCATCGTCATCCTCCTCGGGTCCGGGATTGAACCCGGGAGCGATGTTCCGCCGGTCCGCGCCCCTTCTCTGTCAGGAACCCGACACAAGGCGCGAGAAAACGCGCAGGGCGCGCCGGGCTATGATGTCGCGTCGGCAGGACCAGGGGCTCCCCATGACACGCAGCATCATCCGCACGGCCTCCGCGCCGAAGGCCATCGGCCCCTATTCCCAGGCGGTCGCCGCCGGCGGCATGGTGTTCCTGTCGGGGCAGGTCGGGCTCGATCCCGCGAGCGGCCAGCTGGTGCCGGGCGGCATCGAGGCCGAGGCGCGGCGCGTGTTCGAGAACCTGCGCGCGGTGGCTGATGCCGCGGGACCCGGGCTGGCCGCGGCCGTGCGGGTCACCGTCTACCTGACCGACTTCGGCCACTTCGCGACGGTCAACCGGATCATGCAGGAGTATTTCCGCGAGCCTTACCCGGCGCGCGTGACCATCGGCGTCGCCTCATTGCCGCGCGGCGCCGCGATCGAGGTCGACTGCATCCTCGTGTCGTGAGCGAAGGCGACCGCGCGGTCGGCACGCTCAAGGGCGTCGGGCCGGCGCTCGCGACGCGGCTCGCGAAAAGGGGCGTCACGACCGTCTCCGACCTGCTGTTCCTGCTGCCGAACCGTTACGAGGACCGCACGCGCATCGTGAAGATCGGCGCGCTGCGGCCCGGCATGCGCGCCGCGGTCGAGGGCGAGATCGAGCTCGCCGAGGTCGTGTTCCGCCGGCGCCGGTCGCTGCTCGTGCGCCTCGCCGACGGCACCGGGTTCCTCACGCTGCGCTTCTTCCACTTCAGCGGCAGGCAGCAGGAACAGCTCGTGCGCGGTACCCGCCTGCGCTGCTTTGGCGAGGTCCGGCGCGGGCCGCTCGGCCTCGAGATCGTGCACCCGGAGTACCGCCGCGCGGACGCGCCGGACACGCAGGCACTGGAGGGAGTGCTCACGCCGGTCTATCCCGCGATCGACGGCATCCAGCAGGGCCGGCTGCGCAACCTCACGGCCCAAGCGCTCGCCGCCACCGGGCCGGGCGAGCTGCCGGACTGGCTGCCGGCGTCCCTGCAGCGCGAGCTGCGGCTACCGGGCCTGCTCGAAGCGCTCGCCTTCATGCACCGGCCGCCGCCCGATGCGAGCCTCGCGCTGCTCGACTCCGGCCGCCATCCGGCGCAGCGCCGCCTCGCCTTCGAGGAGCTGCTCGCGCACCAGATCAGCCTGCGCGAGCTGCGCAACGAGCTTCGCCGCGACCGCGCCTGGCCGGTCGCGCCCGCCGGCACGCTCGCGGCGCGACTGCAGGCCACCATCGGCTTTCCGCTGACCGGCGCGCAGCATCGCGTGCTGCGCGAGATCCGCGCCGACCTCGCCGTCGCGCACCCGATGCTGCGCCTCGTGCAGGGCGACGTCGGCTCCGGCAAGACGATCGTCGCGGCCATCGCCGCGCTCGACTGCGTGGAGGCCGGATTCCAGGCGGCGCTGATGGCGCCCACGGAGCTCCTCGCCGAGCAGCACGCGCAGAACTTCGCGCGCTGGCTCGCGCCGCTCGCCATCGAGCCGCTGCTGCTGACCGGCCGGCTCAGCGGGCGGGCGAAGCAGGCGGCGCTCGCGGGGGTCGCCGACGGCGGCCGCCCGGTCGTCATCGGCACGCACGCGCTGTTCCAGGAGGGCGTGCAGTTCGCGCGCCTCGCGCTCGTGGTCGTGGACGAGCAGCAGCGCTTCGGCGTGCACCAGCGCATGAAGCTGCGCGAGAAGGGCGCGACCGGGCGCTACCCGCACCAGCTCATCATGACGGCGACCCCGATCCCGCGCACGCTCGCGATGACCGCCTACGCCGACCTCGACGTCTCGGTGATCGACCAGCTGCCGCCGGGGCGCACGCCGGTGCAGACCGTGGTGCTGCCGGACGCGCGCCGCGACGAGGTCGTCGGGCGCATCCGCAAGGCCTGCGTCGAGGGCCGGCAGGCGTACTGGGTCTGCCCGCTCATCGAGGAGTCGGAGCTGCTCGAGGCGCAGGCCGCGGAGGACACCGCCGCGGCGCTCGCCGCGGCGCTGCCGGAGGTCTCGATCGGGCTCGTGCACGGGCGCATGCCGGCACCCGCGCGCGAACGCGCCATGGCGCGGTTCAAGGCCGGGCAGATTGCGCTGCTGGTCGCGACGACCGTGATCGAGGTCGGCGTGGACGTGCCGAACGCAAGCCTGATGGTGATCGAGAACGCGGAGCGCATGGGGCTCGCGCAGCTGCACCAGCTGCGCGGCCGGGTCGGGCGCGGCAGCGAGGCGTCCTCCTGCGTGCTGCTCTGGCACCCGCCGCTCTCGCCGCTCGCGAAGGAGCGCCTGGCGGTGCTGCGCAAGACCAACGACGGCTTCGAGGTCGCCCGGCGGGACCTGGAGCTGCGCGGGCCGGGGGAACTGCTCGGCACGCGCCAGACGGGCCTGCCGCAGATGCGGGTCGCGGACCTCATGCGCGACGCCGACCTGCTCCCGAAGGTGCAGGCGGCGGCGGAGGTGATGATGCGCTCGCATGCAGCTAACATTGCGCCGCTGAAGCGCCGCTGGATCGGCGGCGCGACCCGCTATGGGAAGGTGTGAGCTTGTCCACGGCCCTGCTGTCGGAAGCGCGCACGGCGCCCGCGTGGAGCGAGCGCCTCGATGACTTCGTGCCGCCCGCCGGACCCGCGGCCGCGGCATGGCTGCGGGAGCCGGGCCTGCTGACCGAGCGGTTGCGCGCCCGCTGCGGCGGCCAGCCCGGCCTCGTGGTGGTCGCGGAAACCGAGGCGCCGCTCCCGATCGCGGACGCCGCGCTGCTCGCCGCATCCGGAAACGCGGCATTCGTGCGCGAGATCGAGCTCACCTGCGACGGCCGCCCCTGGGTGTTCGCGCAGACCCTCGTCCCGCAGGCGACGCTCGCGCGCCACGGCTGGCTCGCCGGCCTCGGCCGCGCGGCGCTCGGCGAGCGCCTCGCTGCCATTCCCGGCATCGAGCGCGGGCCACTCGAGTTCGCGCGCCTCGTCGCCGGCGACCGGCTCTATCACCGCGCCCTGCGCGACCGGCGCGAAGCGCCCGAGGCGCTCTGGGCGCGGCGCTCCTGGTTTGCGATCGGCGGCGACCGGCTGCTGGTGCAGGAAGTGTTCCTGCCGGACGCGCATCCTTGAACACCGACGGCCAGGCGATGCGGCGCAAGCGGCGGCGCGACCCCGGCTACAAGCCCGTCTGGCGGCCGGCGACGATGCGCGACGCCGCGGTCGCCCTCGGCCGGACGCTGCTCGAGTACGCGCTCCTCATGCGGCTGCACCGGCCGATCGGCATCTGGCTCCTGCTGTGGCCGGCGCTCTGGGCGCTGTGGATCGCGGGCGAGGGCCGGCCGGACGCGAAGCTGCTCCTGATCTTCGTCGCGGGCGTCGTCGTCACGCGCTCTGCGGGCTGCGTCATCAACGACTACGCCGACCGCGACTTCGACCCGGCCGTCCTGCGCACGCGCGACCGGCCGCTGGCGGCAAAGCGCGTGGCGCCCAATGAGGCGCTGCTCCTGTTCGCCGTGCTCGGGCTCGTGGCCGTCGCGCTCGCGATGCAGCTCGACCCGCTCGCGCGGCTCTATGCCGTCGCGGGCGCCGTGCTCATGGTCACCTACCCCTGGCTCAAGCGCTTCGTCCACGTACCGCAGTTCTACCTCGGCGTCGCCTTCGGCTGGTCCATCCCGATGGCCTTCGCGGCGCAGACCGGCGAGGTGCCGCGCATCGCCTGGCTGCTCGTGGTCGCGGTCGTGCTGTGGGCGGCGGTGTACGACACGATGTACGCGATGGTGGACCGCCAGGACGACCTGCGCATCGGCGTGAAGTCGACCGCGATCCTGTTCGGGGACGCCGACCGCGTGATCATCGGCGTCATGCAGGCGATGACGCTCGCCGCGCTCTGGCTCGCGGGCGACGAGGCGGGCTGCGGTTCCTGGTACCGGGCCGGGCTCGCGGCCGCGGCCCTGTTGTTCGCGTACGAGCAGTGGCTGATCCGCGCGCGCGAGCCGGAGGCATGCTTCCGCGCCTTCAACCACAACCACTTCGTCGGCCTGGTGGTGTTCGTCGGGCTGGCGCTCGACTACCTCTATCGCGCGGCCGGTTGACCGCCCGCGGCGCGCGCCGCCGCCCAGACCTCGACATGACGGCAACCGGCGTCCTTCAGGGCGCGCGCCAGAGCTTCCGCCGTCGCGCCGGTGGTCAGGACGTCGTCCACGATCGCAACGGACAGCGGCGGCACGCGCGTCGTCACCTCGAACGCGCCGCTGACGTTGGTCGCGCGCACGATGGCAGGCAGCGCCGCCTGTTCTTCCGTGTCGCGGACGCGCCGCGCGAGGTCCGCGCGCACGGGCAGCCGCAGCGCCGCGCCCGCGAACTGCGCGATCTCGCGCGCCTGGTTGTAGCCGCGGCGCGCCTCGCGCGCCGGATGCAGCGGCACCGGCACGAGCGCATCCACGCGCGGGCGGCCGCGCTCCGCGAGACGCCGCGCGAGCAGCGTGCCGAGCAGGCGGCCGATGAAGAGCTGGCCGCGGTACTTGAAGCGGTGCACCAGCTCGGGCAGCGGAAACTCGTAGCGGTAGGGCGCGAACGCCGCGTCGAACGCGCGCGGGCGCGCGCTGCACTCCGCACAGGGACGGCCGGCTTCCGGCAACGGGTTGGCGCAGGCGGGGCAGGCCGGCAGGTTGCACGGCAGGTCCTCCTCGCAGCCGCGGCAGAGCTCGAGCGCGGGCGGCTGGCCGGGATCCAGGCACAGGTAGCAGGTCGGCGGAAAAAGCCCGTGGAACAACGACATGGATGCGTCGACCATCCGGCGCGCCATGCCCGGTTGCCAGCCGGCAAGGGCCTTCGAGTGCTGCGTCACCGCGCCATTCTGGGCGCGCGCCACGACCGCGGTTCGCGGCTAATCCGTCCGGTTCGGGCAGCAATGCGGCGGGCCAGCCGGCGGCCGCCCACCGATATCATCGGCGCATGAACGGCGGCGGCTGGCTGGACACCGTCGCGGCCCGGCGCAACGCCGACCGCGCGAGCGCGACCTACGACGAGCACGCGGTGCTGCAGGCGCGCGTGCGCGCAGAGCTCATCCGGCGTCTCGACTGGATCGCGTTCACGCCGCAGACGGTGCTCGACCTCGGCTGCGGCACGGGCCAGGGCGCGCTCGCGCTCGCCGCGCGCTGGCCCGGGGCGCGCGTCATCGCCATGGATGCCTCGCCCGGCATGCTCGGGCAGCTCGCGCGCCACGACGCCGCCGGCCGCTGCGAGCGGTTGTGCGCCGACGCGCGTTCGCTGCCGCTCGCGGAGGCGGGCATCGACCTCGTGTTCAGCAACCTGATGCTGCAATGGTGCGACGACCTCGATGCCGCGTTCGCCGAGGTCGCGCGCGTCCTGCGCCCGCGCGGGCTCTTCACGTTCACGACGCTCGGCCCCGACACGCTCGTCGAGCTGCGCGACGCGTGGCGCGCCGCCGGTCCGGGCGAGCACGTGATCCCGTTTACCGACATGCACGACATCGGCGACGGGCTCGTGCGCGCCGGGCTCGCGGAGCCGGTGCTCGACGTCCTGCGCTATACGCTGACCTATCCGGACCTCGGCGCGCTCGCGCGCGATCTGAGGGCGACCGGCGCCGGCAACGCCCTCGCCGGCCGGCCGCGCGGGCTCACCGGCCGCGCCCGCTTCGCCGCCGTCCGGCGCGCCTATGAGCGGCATCGCCGTGACGGCAGCCTGCCCGCGACCTGCGAGGTGATCTTCGGCCAGGCCTGGGGCGCGGTCACGGATCGCCGCGCGCGCGCCGGCGGCGAGTTCGCCGTGCCGCTCGCGAGGATCCGGCGGCGCTGATGCCGCCCCCGGGACAGGTACATCCCGCAGGCGCCCGGCAGGGGACGCCGCGCTAGACTGCCTCGATGTCCACCGCACCCGCGCCGGCGCGCGAGGCGCCGGTCTTCCGCGCCGCCGGCCTCACCAAGGTCTACCGCATGGGCGAGGTCGAGGTGCAGGCGCTGCGCGGCGTGGACCTCGAGCTCTTCGCGGGCGAGTTCGTCGTGCTGCTCGGGCCCTCCGGCAGCGGCAAGTCCACGCTGCTCAACATCCTCGGCGGCCTGGATGCGCCGACCGCCGGCACCGTCGAGTGCCGCGGCCACCCGCTCACCGGCGCCGGCGACGAGGCGCTGACGCGGTTCCGCCGCGAGCACGTCGGCTTCGTGTTCCAGTTCTACAACCTGATCCCGAGCCTCACCGCGCGCGAGAACGTCGCGCTCGTCACCGAGATCGCACGACAGCCGATGGCGCCCGAGGACGCGCTCGAGCTGGTCGGACTGCGCGACCGCATGGACCATTTCCCGGCGCAGCTCTCGGGCGGCGAGCAGCAGCGCGTCGCGATCGCGCGCGCGATCGCGAAGCGCCCCGACGTGCTGCTCTGCGACGAGCCGACCGGTGCCCTCGATTCCCCGACCGGCATCCTCGTGCTGCAGGCGCTCGAGCGCATCAACCGCGAGACCGGGGCGCTCACGGTCGTGATCACGCACAATGAGGTGATCGCCCGCATGGCCGACCGCGTGATCCGCCTGAAGGACGGGCGCATCGCCGGCGTCCTGCGCAATGCCGCGCGCGCCGACCCGCGGGAGCTCTCCTGGTGAGGGTCCTGCACCGCAAGCTGTGGCGCGAGCTGCGGCAGCTGCGCGGCCAGGTGATCGCGATCGCGCTCGTCATGGTCGGCGGCATCGGCACGATGGTGATGGCGCAGACGAACTACGCCGCGCTCGCCGCGACGCGGGCGCTCTACTACGGCGAGTACCGCTTCGCCGAGGTGTTCGCGCGCGTGAAGCGCGCGCCGCTCACGGTCCTCGACGCCGCGCGCGCGATCCCCGGCGTGCGCGAGGCCGAGCCGCGCGTGAACGGCTTCGTCACGCTGGAGGTGGAGGGCTACGACGAGCCGATCACGGGCCAGGTCGTCTCCCTGCCGCGCCCGGGCGATCCCGGCCTCAACCGCCTGTTCCTGCGCTCGGGCCGCCTGCCGCGGGCCGACGGCGAGGTGGTGCTCGGCGAGGTCTTTGCCGAGGCCCACGGATTGCGGCCCGGCGATTCGCTGGTCGCGGTCCTGAACGGCCGCCGGCAGCGACTGACAATCTGCGGCATCGGCCTGTCGCCCGAGTTCATCTACCAGATCCGGCCCGGCGACGCCTTCCCGGACTTCGAGCGCTACGGCGTGCTGTGGATGGCGCACGAGCCGCTCTCGACCGCCTTCGACATGGACGGCGCCTTCAACGACCTGGCGCTGACGCTCACGCGCGACGCGCGCGAGGAGGACGTCATCGACGGGCTCGACCGGCTGCTCGCGCCCTACGGCGCGACCGGGGCCCACGGCCGCGAGTTGCAGCTCTCGCACCGCTTCCTCGACACCGAGCTCGACCAGCTCGAGGTCATGACCACGCTCTTCACCGCGATCTTCCTGGGCGTCTCGGCCTTCCTGCTGAACGTGGTCGTCGGCCGCCTCGTCGGCGCGCAGCGCGAGCAGATCGCGGTGCTGAAGGCCTACGGCTACGGGCGCCTCGAACTGAGCCTGCACTACGGCCAGCTCGCGCTGCTGATGGTCGGCGCCGGCGTGCTGCCGGGCCTCGCGCTCGGCGCCTGGCTGGGCCGCGGCCTGGCCGACATCTACATGGACTTCTTCCGCTTCCCCTACCTGGAGTGGTCGCTGCAGCCGCCCGTCATCGCGCTCGCCTGCGGCTTCGCGCTCGCGGCGGCCGGCATCGGCACGGCGGGCGCGCTCGCGCGCGTGTTCCGCCTCGCGCCCGCCGAGGCGATGCGCCCGGAGTCGCCGCCGGTGTTCCGGCCCTCGCTCGCCGAGCGCGCGGGGCTCGCCGCGCTGCTCGACCCGGCCGCCCGCATGATCCTGCGCAACCTCGGCCGCCGGCCCCTGCGGTCGGCGTTGTCGGTGCTCGGCATCGGCCTCGCCGTCGGCATCCTGGTGATGTCGCGATTCCAGCGCGCCGCGATCGAGGAGATGATCGACGTGCAGTTCGGATTCGCGCAACGCGACGACTTCGCCGTCACCTTCGCGGAGCCCGCCTCCCCGCGCGCGGCATTCGAGCTCCGCTCGCTGCCGGGCGTGCGCGCGGTGGAACCGTTCCGCAGCGCCGCGGTGCGGCTGCGGCACGGCCACCGCGAGTACCGCACCGCGCTCTCCGGCCTGCCGGAGGGCGGCGACCTCAAGCGCGTGCTCGACGACGGGCTGCGGCCGGCGCCGTTGCCGGCGGACGGCCTGCTGCTGACCGACTACCTCGCGGACCTGCTCGGCGTGCGCGCCGGGGACGCGATCGACGTCGAGTTCCTCGAGGGCCATCGCCGGACGCTCGCGGTGCCGGTGGCGGGCACCGTGCACGAGTTCCTCGGCGTCGGCGCCTACGCGCGCCGCGAGACCGTCAACCGGCTGCTCGGCGAGGGCGGCGCGGTCTCGGGCGCCTGGCTCGCAGTCGAGCGCGGGACCCGCCCCGGCGTGGTGTCCGCGCTCCGCGCACGCCCGCGCGTCGCGGCCGTCACCGACCGCTCCGCGATGGTGCAGGGCTTCCGCGACACCATGGCCGAGACGATCCTCACGTTCACGCTCGTGACGACGCTCCTGGCGGGCAGCATCGCGGTCGGCGTCGTCTACAATGCGTCACGGATCACCCTCGAGGAGCGCGGCCGCGAGCTCGCGAGCCTGCGCGTCCTCGGCTACACGCGTCGCGAGGTGCGCGCCCTGCTGCTCGGCGAGCTGTTCACGCTGGCGTTCCTCGCGCTCGTGCCGGGTTTCCTGCTCGGCACCGGCATGATCTGGCTGCTGGTCCAGGGATTCTCGTCCGAGCTGTACCGCGTGCCGCTCGTGACGTCCCCGCCGGCGTTCGCCATCGCCGCGCTCACCGTGCTCGCCGCCACCGCGCTGTCCGGCTGGCTGGTCCGCCGGCGGCTGGACCGGCTGGACCTGGTCGCGGCGCTCAAGCTGAAGGAATGACGATGCGACCCGACCCGAAACACGTCCGCTATGCCGCTGCCGGCGTCATCGTCGCCGCGCTCGTCCTCGTGGCCGCCTGGCCGGCCGCCCGGCTGGTGGACAGCGGGCAGGCCGCGCGCGGGCCGGTGCGCGAGACCGTCGAGGCCGAGGGCCGCACGCGGCTGCGCGACCGCTACGTGATCGCCGCGCCCATCGCCGCGATGGCGCGGCGGCTGCAGTTCGAGCCGGGCGACGCGATCGAGGCCGGGCAGGTGCTCGTCATCCTCGACCCGGTCACGACGCCCGCGCTCGACACGCGCACGCGCGCCGAGGCGGTGGCGCGGCTCGCGGCGGCGCGGGCCCGGCTCGCGGCGGCACGGGAGCAGACGCGGGCTGCGGAAGCCGTCAGCGACCAGCTGCAGGCCGAGGCCACGCGGCAGCGCGAGCTGCTGACGCGCGAGCTGGTCGCGGCCGAGGCCGCCGAGCGCACGATCGCCGAGGCGCTGCGCGCCGGGCGCGAGGCGGCGAGCGCCAGATTCCAGGAAGCGACCGCGCGGCACGAGGTGACGGCGGCCGAGGTCGTGCTCGCGCGCGGCAGCCGCGACAAGCCGGGCGACGCGGCGCTCGAGCTCGCGGCGCCCGTCCGCGGGGTGGTGCTGCGGCGCCACTTCGAGAGCGCTCGCCCGGTCCAGGCCGGCGAGGCGCTGCTCGAGATCGGCGATCCCGCCGGCATGGAGGTCGAGGTGGACGTGCTCTCCGCGGACGCCGTGCGCCTGCGCGAGGGCATGGCCGTGGAGCTGCTGCGCTGGGGCGGCGCGCCGCCGCTCGCCGGGCGCGTGCGCCGCGTCGAGCCGGGCGGGTTCACGAAGTTCTCGGCGCTCGGCGTGGAGGAGCAGCGCGTCTGGGTGATGGTCACCCTCACGAGCGCGCGCGAGGAATGGCAGAGCCTCGGCGAGGCCTACCGCGTGAACGCGCGCTTCATCCTGCGCGAGGCGAAGGACGCCCTGCGCGTGCCGTCGAGCGCCACGTTCCGCCGCGCCGACGGCGCCGCGGTGTTCCGCATCGCGCGCGGGCGCGCGAGGCTCGCGCCGGTGCGCGCCGGCATCGAGGGCGAGGGCTGGACGCAGGTCGAGGACGGGCTCGCCGAAGGCGATCGCGTGGTGCTGCATCCGGACCGCGAACTCGAGGACGGCCAGCGGGTCCGCATCCGCCGGTGACCCGCGCCCGTTTCGCCGCATCCGCACGCGCCGCTCGCGCGGCGCATGTCGCTGGCGCGCAAGGGAAAAATCGGGTTGCGGCCCGCCATGCCGTCCCTTACGATGCGCGGGCCGTGAGCCCGCGTTCCGCGGGCGAATCCTGGGAGCCCCGGTGTCCATCGCGAAGCGGATGTTGATGCGGCCGGCCGTTGCCGGCGTCCTCGCGGCCCTCGCCGCCCTGCCCGCCCGGGCCGAGTGGAGCCTGCTGAACATGCCGCAGGGCGTCAGCGAGCTGTCCCGCGACATCTACGACATGCACATGATCATGCTGTGGATCTGCGCGGTGATCGCGGTCCTCACCTTCGGCGCGATGATCTGGGCGATGGTCCGGTTCCGCAAGTCGAAGGGCGCGGTCGCCGACCACCGGATGCTGCACAACGCCCGCCTGGAGGCCGCCTGGACGATCGTGCCGGTGCTGATCCTCATCGGCATGGCCATTCCCTCGGTCGAGAAGCTGATCAAGATCGAGGACACCTCGGGCTCGCAGCTCACGATCAAGATCACGGGTTACCAGTGGCAGTGGCACTACGAGTACCTCGGCACGGGCGTCGCCTTCTTCAGCCGGCTCGCGCGCGACAGCGACCTGGCGCGGCAGAAGGGCTCGGGCATCGACCCGCGCACCGTCGACCACTACCTGCTGAACGTCGACCAGCCGCTCATCGTGCCGACCGGCGCCAAGATCCGACTGCTGCTCACCTCGAATGACGTCATTCACGCGTGGTGGGTGCCGGACTTCGGCATGAAGCGCGACGCGATCCCGGGCTTCATCAACGAGATGTGGATCTCGGTGGACGAGGACAAGCCGGGCACCTACCGCGGGCAGTGCGCGGAGCTCTGCGGCGCCGACCACGGCTTCATGCCGGTCGTCGTGGTCGCCAGGCCGCAGGACGAGTTCAAGGCCTGGCTCGAACAACAGATGGCGGGGGCGGCCGGTCTCGCGCTCGCCGCGACGGAGTGACGCAGATGGGCGAACACGGACACGGGCCGCCGAAAGGGATCGCGCGCTGGCTGACGACGACGAACCACAAGGACATCGGCACGATGTACCTGGTGTTCTCGCTCGCGATGTTCCTGATCGGCGGGCTCATGGCGCTCGTCATCCGCGCCGAGCTGTTCCAGCCGGGACTGCAGCTCGTCAATCCGTCCTTCTTCAACCAGCTCACGACCGTCCATGCGCTCGTGATGGTGTTCGGCGCGGTGATGCCCGCGACCGTCGGCCTCGCGAACTGGATGATCCCGATGCAGATCGGCGCCGCCGACATGGCGCTGCCGCGCATGAACCTGTTCTCGTTCTGGCTGCTGTTCTTCGCGTTCATGCTGCTGCTGTCGACGATGTTCATGCCGGGCGGCGCGCCCGCCGCCGGCTGGACGCTCTACCCGCCGCTCGTGCTGCAGTCCGGCGAGTCCTTCCCGATGGCGATCTTCGCCATCCACCTGATGGGCGCCTCCTCGATCATGGGCGCGATCAACGTGATCGTGACGATCGTGAACATGCGCGCGCCGGGCATGACGCTCCTCAAGATGCCGCTGTTCTCCTGGTCGTGGCTGATCACCGCGTACCTGCTGATCGCGGTGATGCCGGTGTTCGCGGGCGGCGTCACGATGCTGCTGACGGACTACTTCTTCCACACCAGCTTCTTCAACGCCGCCGGCGGCGGCGACCCGGTGCTGTTCCAGCACGTGTTCTGGTTCTTCGGGCACCCCGAGGTCTACATCATGATCCTGCCGGCCTTCGGCATCGTGTCGGAGGTCGTCGCGACCTTCTCGCGCAAGCCGATCTTCGGCTACGAGGCCATGGTGTACGCGATCGCCTCGATCGCCTTCCTGTCGTTCATCGTCTGGGCGCACCACATGTTCACGGTGGGCATGCCGCTCGCCGGGCAGCTCTTCTTCACGCTCTCGACCATGCTGATCGCGGTGCCGACCGGCGTGAAGATCTTCAACTGGACCGCCACGATGTGGCGCGGCTCGATCAGCTTCGAGCCGCCGATGCTGTTCGCGATCGCATTCCTGTTCCTGTTCACGATCGGCGGCTTCTCGGGCCTCATGCTCGCCATCGCGCCGGCGGACTTCCAGTACCACGACACCTACTTCGTGGTCGCGCACTTCCACTACGTGCTGGTGCCGGGCGCGGTGTTCGGCATCATGGCGGCGGTGTACTACTGGCTGCCCAAGTGGACCGGGCACCTGTACGACATGGCGCTCGCGAAGTGGCACTTCTGGCTGTCCGCGATCTTCATCAACGTGCTGTTCTTCCCGCAGCACTACCTGGGCCTTGCCGGCATGCCGCGGCGCATCCCGGACTACGCCGTGCAGTTCACCGAGTGGAACATGGTGTCCACCATCGGCGCTTTCGGCTTCGGCCTGTCGCAGCTCCTGTTCGTGTGGCTGATCGTCAAGTGCGTCAGGGGCGGCGAGCGCGCGACCGCCGGCGTCTGGGACTACCAGCACGGCCTCGAGTGGACGGTGCCCTCGCCCGCGCCCTACCACACCTTCGAGAAGGCCCCGGAGTTCAAGTGACCGCCAGGCCGCGGAATGCAAGGCTCGCCATCGCGCTCGGCCTCGCCGCCGTCGCCGTCTACGTGACCTACGTCGTGCTGCGGCTCATGGAGCGCGGCGGATGAGCGGGCCGCTGCGGAAGGCGAACCGCGGGCTCACCGCGAAGCTCCTGCTGATGGTCGCCGGGAGCTTCGCCTTCGGCTTCGCGCTGGTGCCGCTCTATGACGTGTTCTGCGAGGTGACCGGCATCGGCACGCGGGAGAACCTGAGCCGGGTGGCCGCCGTGGATCCGGCCGGGGCGGCGGACGAGCGCACGATCACCGTCGAGTTCACGGCCTCCGTTCCGGGCGGCGGGCGGTGGGAGTTCGCGCCGGTCGCAGCGGCGATGGACGTGCAGCCGGGCCGCCTGTACGAGGCGAAGTACCGCGCGAGGAACCTCTCCGGGCGCGACACCACCGGCCAGGCCGTGCCCTCGGTGTCGCCGGCGCGCGCCTCGCAGTACCTGCTGAAAACGGAGTGCTTCTGCTTCACGCCGCAACACTTCAAGGGCGCGGAGGAGCGCGAGATGATCGTGCGGTTCTCCGTGGCCCGCGAACTTCCGGCGGGCATCGACCGCCTCACGCTGTCCTACGCGTTCTACGACGTCGAGCGCGTGGCCGGCGGCACCTGACCCAGGAACGACACGACATGGCACACGCCGAGCAGACCCACGACCCCGGCCAGTACTACTTCCCGCACGGCAGCCGCCTGCCGCTGTTCGGCTCGGTTTCGCTCTTCATCCTCATGGCGGGCGCGGCCGCGACGCTCAATGGCGCCGCCATCGGCGGATGGGTGCTCGGCCTCGGGTTCGCGCTGCTGTTCACGCTGTTCTTCCTCTGGTTCGGCGAGGTGATCCGCGAGAACCAGGCCGGGCTCTTCAACGAGCAGGTGGACCGCTCGTTCCGCATGGGAATGATGTGGTTCATCTTCTCGGAGGTCATGTTCTTTGCGGCGTTCTTCGGGGCGCTGTTCTACACGCGCCAGCTCGCGGTGCCGTGGCTCGGCGGCGAGGGTGCCAAGGCAGTCACCAGTCTGCTGTGGCCGAGCTTTGAAGCCGGCTGGCCCACCAACGGGCCGGCGGCGCTCGGCCCGCGCGAGGACGGCAGCTACGAGATCATCCCGGCCTTCGGCGTGCCGGCGATCAACACCGCGCTGCTGCTGACCTCCGGCCTCACGCTCACGATCGCGCACCACGCGCTCAAGAGCGCCCATCGCGGGGTGCTGAAGCTCTTCCTCGCGCTGACCTTCCTGCTGGGCTTCACCTTCCTCGGCGTGCAGGTCTACGAGTACGGCGAGGCCTACCAGCATCACGGCCTGCAGCTCGGCACCGGCATCTACGGCTCCACCTTCTTCATGCTGACCGGCTTCCACGGCCTGCACGTGCTGGTGGGCGCGATCATGCTGGTCGTCATCTGGCTGCGCTGCCTCGCCGGCCACTTCACGCCGCGGCAGCATTTCGCCTTCGAGGCGGTCGCCTGGTACTGGCACTTCGTGGACGTGGTCTGGCTCGGGCTCTTCATCTTCGTCTACTGGATCTGAGGATCCCGCCCGGTGGCCGGCAAGCGCTTCATCGCGATCGCCGGCAACATCGGCGCGGGCAAGACGGAGCTGACGAAGTTCCTCTGCCGGCGCTACGGCATCAAGCCGTTCTTCGAGCCGAACGACCACAACCCCTACCTCGCGGATTTCTACCGCGACATGAAGGCCTGGGCGTTCCGCTCCCAGCTCTGGTTCCTGGCGCACAAGTTCAGCCTCCAGCTCGAGCTGCAGGACGAGCCCGGCACCGTCATCCAGGACCGGACCATCTACGAGGACGCCGAGATCTTCGCGAGGAACCTGCACCGGCAGCGCCACATCGACGCGCGCGACTGGAAGCTCTACCACCAGCTCTACCAGTCGATGTGCTCCGCGCTGCGGCCGCCCGACCTCATGATCCAGCTGCACTGCCCGGTAAGGACGCTGCGCAAGCGCATCCGGCTGCGCGGGCGCGCGATGGAGCAGGAGATCCCCTCAAGCTACTTGAGCCGGCTCAATCGTCTGTACGAGGAGTGGTTCAGGCGCTACGACCTGTCGCCGGTGTTGAGGCTCGAGACCGACCGGCTCGACTGGGTGACCGACCTGGTCGACAGCGCGGACCTGTTCCGGAAGATCGAGCGCTACCTCGACTGACCTTGCAGCCGGCCGCCGCGCGCAGCGCCGTCAGCGCCGGTTGCAGCGGGCCGCCATCCGGGCGGCGGAAGGGCCCCAGGTCCGCCAGAAGCTCGGCCCGGCGGCGTGCGACGGATATCGCCATGGCACGCAGGCCGCCGCGATCGCGCTCCGGCGCGCGCTCCATCGCGCGCTCGAGCATCGTCCCGAACGCGCGAAGGTCCCGCATCCCGCCGATCGACCGCTGCAGGTCCTTCAGGATCCGCACCACGGCCCGCGCCTCCGGCAGCTCCTGGCGCAGCGGCTCCACGAGGTACCGCAAGCGGCGGATCCGCTTGCGGACCACGTGCACCCGCTCGGGGTTGCCGGGAATCCCGAGGACCGGCATGGCCGCCAGCAGCGTCTTGGCCTCGGTCACGGAGACGGCGCAGTACACGCTGCCGAAGGTGGCGCGTGTCGTCTTGCCGCCAGCCTGGCGCCGCTTTCGCAGCGTGCGCGACGCGCGCCGGAAATCCGCGGGCAGGGACTCCGCCAGTGCGTCGTATGCGGCCCGTCGCTGCGACCGCAGCCGTCGCAGCCTTGCCGTGGCGCCGGCCCGTGCGCCGGGCGGCAGCCGCTCCCGCTCGGCCTGCAGCCAGCCGATCTGCACGTCGAGGTCGCGCGCCGCATTGGTCGATCGCGTGAGGTCCCGCAGCCTGCGCCGGACCTTGCGGCCCGCGCTCGGGCCCATCCAGGGCCGGTAGGCGCCCTGCAGCGAACGCAGGCGCCGGATGGCGACGCGGAAGGCGTGCAGGTCCTTCGCCTCCTGCGACCGTTCGAACTTTCGGGCCGCCGAGGCGGCCGCGTGCAGCTGCCGGGTGGCGATGCGCCCGAGAACTTCCCCGGCAGGCGAGTCGAGCATGGGGGGCGGGCGGCGCTTCATGGGACACACATTATTGGAGTGGCGTGTCCACCTCCATGCGTACACCGCGCACCCGCCTCCGGCGCGGACCCACCCTCCGGGTCTGCGCCGGTCATATAGTCCGCAGGGCCACGCGACTAAGTGACGCGTGCAATGCCGGACGGGCCTCGATTGCGACATAACCCGCTGATCGACCAGCGCGAACTCGAGCGATTGCACGAACAGTGCTTTTCGTGGGCGCTCACCTGCGCGGGCGGGCGGCGCGCGGAGGCGGAGGACATCCTGCAGATGAGCTACCTGGCGATACTGGAGGGAGACGCGCGGTTCGGCGGCCGGTCGAGCCTGCGCACCTGGCTCTTCTCCGTGATCCAGAATCACGCGCGCTCCCGCTGGCGCCGCGCGCGCAGCTCGCTGCAGGCGCTCGCGCGGCTCGCGGTGCTGTCGACCGTTGCCGAGGCGCACGACGACCCGGCCGATGGCGCGACGGAGCAGGCGCGTGTCCTCGCGGCGCTGCGCGCCCTGCCCCGGCGGCAGGGCCAGCTGCTCGACCTCGTCTTCTACCGCGACCTCTCGATCGCGGAGGCGGCCGTCGTGCTCGGCATCTCACTCGGCACGGCGCGCATGCACTACGAGCGCGCCAAGGCGGCGATGCGCCAGCGCCTGCCCGACCTGGGGCCGCCGGCATGAGCTCCGGGGATCACGACCGCGACGATGCGCGGCTCAAGGCCGCGGTCACCGGTGCCCTGCAGGCGCGCGACCGCGCCTCGCGCACGCCCGCCTTCCACCGCCTGTGGCCGGCAGAAGGCGCGCGGCCGCCGGGCGCCGGCTGGCTGCGCCCGGCATTCGCGTCGGCCGCCGTGCTCGCCGTCGCCGCGGCGCTTGCCTGGACATACCTCGGCCGGCGCGAGGGCGACGCGGCGCGGGCCGTCGACCTGCGCGCCACGACGGAACTGGCGCAGGAACTTTCCTCGCCCGACTACTGGCGCGTGCCGAGCGACGAGCTGCTCGCATTCGCCGCCCCGCCGCTCAGCGCCGAGCTGCCGGTCCCTGAAGGCTTCAACATTTCGCTGGAGGAGTCATTGCTATGAAAGGTTTCGAGACCATCGCCGCCGGGCTGCTGTGCACGATGCTGGCGCTCGCGCCCGCCGCGCGCGCGGACGGCCCCGAAGGCAAGGACGAATGGATCAAGGGCCGGCTGTTCGGCCCCGAGCTGATCCTGCAGAACCGCAAGGAGCTGAAGCTCACGCCGAAGCAGCTTGAGCTGATCGGCGCGGAACTCAAGCGCGTGCAGGCCCAGGCCGCGGAGAGCGACTGGACGCTCATGACCGAGGCCTCGCAGCTGCAGGAGCTGATCGACCAGCACCCGGTGGACGGCAAGGCCGTCATGGCCGGCGTCGGGCGCGTGTTCGAGGCCGAGAACCGCAAGAAGAAGCTGTTCATGGAGATGCTCGTCAACATCAAGAACGCGCTGACGCCCGAGCAGGTGTCCTACCTCAAGTCGGTGGACCGGGCGCCTTGAACGTCCTGCGCGTCATCGCGGCGACGGCGCTCGCCGCGGTCCTGGCCGCCTGCGGCGGCGGCGGTGGCGGCGGGTCCGGGCCGCCGGTGGTGCAGCCCCCCGCTCCGCCCGCGATCAGCCGCGCGGACGCGTTCCGCCTCCTCAACCAGGCGACCTTCGGCGCGACCGAGGCGGATGCGCAGGCGGTCGTCTCGATGGGCTACGAGGCCTGGATCGACCAGCAATTGCAGCGGCCCGCCTCGCTCGAATTGCCGCACGTGCAGGCGGCCTTCGCAGCTTACCCGCCCGGCGCCGATTTCACGCGCCTGCACGAGGACCGCATCGACATCTGGCTGCGAAACGCCCTCTACGCGCCCGACCAGCTGCGCCAGCGCGTCGCCTTCGCGCTCTCCGAGATCATGGTGATCTCGCAGCTGAGCCCGCTCGTGGGTTACCCGTGGGGCAGCGCGAGCTACTACGACATGCTCGCCCGCAATGCCTTCGGCAACTTCCGCGTGCTGATGGAGGACGTGACGCTGCATCCCGCGATGGGCGTCTATCTCTCGATGCTCGGCAACCAGAAGGCGGACGCGGCGCGCAACATCCGCCCGGACGAGAACTACGCGCGCGAGCTGATGCAGCTCTTCACGATCGGCCTGGTCGAACTGGATCCCGACGGCAGCATCCGCCGCGACGGCCAGGGCAACCCCATCGCCACCTACGACCAGCAGGTCATCGAGGGCTTCGCGCACGTCTACACGGGCTGGAATTTCGCGGGGGCGCCCTCCTTCGACCTGGCGCGGCCGACCATCCAGAACCAGATGATGCCGATGCAGGCCTACGCGGAGCAACACGACACCGGCACGAAGCGCGTGCTCGGCTACCCGGGCGCCACCTTCACGCAGATCCCGGCCGGCCAGACGCCGCAGCAGGACCTCGACGACGCGCTCGACAACATCTTCCGCCACCCGAATGTCGCGCCCTTCATCTCCAGGCAGCTGATCCAGCGGCTCGTCGCGAGCAACCCGTCGCCGCAGTACGTGGAGCGCGTCGCGCGCGTGTTCGAAAACGACGGCACGCGCCGGCGCGGCGAGCTCTCCGCCGTCGTCAAGGCGATCCTGCTCGACACCGAGGCGCGTACGGCTCCCGCCGCTGCGACGGCGGGCCGGCTCGACGAGCCACTCCTGCGCCTGACGCGGATCTGGCGCGCGTACGGCGCGCGATCGCAGAGCGGCAGGCTGAACGTGCAGAACATCCCGGGCTTCATCGGCCAGGGCCCGCTGCAGGCGCCCTCGGTGTTCAATTTCTTCAGCCCGTTCTACGCGCCGCCCGGGGAGATCCTCGATCAGGGCCTGGTGGCGCCGGAAGCGCAGCTTTCGACCGAGTACCTGACGAGCCTGCTGACGAACTACTTCTTCATCCTCTCGTTCTGCTACAACACCGCGCCCGTGCAGGGCTGCCCGGCCGTGCCGCCGGCGCTCGCGCCGGACCTCGTGCTCATCGACACCGGTCCCGAGCGCGCGGTCGCCGCCGACTCCGCGGCGCTGGTGCAGCGGATCGCGGACCGTCTCGCGGGCGGGGCGATTTCGCCGGCGCTGCGCGCCGAGGCGCGCGCGATGGTGGACCGCGTGCCGGCGAGCGAATCCTCGCTGCGCGCGGCCGAGGCGCTCTACCTGGTCTCCACGTCTCCCGAACTCGCGCTGCAGCGCTGAAGGAAGCGAAGCCATGGACCGCATCAATCGCCGGCGCTTCCTCAAGGCCCTCTCCGCGGGCGGCCTTGCCTGCGCATTCGGCCGGACGCCGCAAGCCGCGTTCGCGGCGGCCTCGGGAACCCAGGCGGCGTTCGACGACTACAAGGCGCTCGTCTGCGTGTTCCTCTTTGGCGGCAACGATTCCTTCAACATGGTCGTGCCGCGGAGCCCCGTCGAGTACGCCGAGTACGCCGCTGCGCGCCAGAACCTTGCCATCGCGCAAGCGAGCCTGCTGCCGCTCAACCCGCTGGTCCCCGACCCGGATGGCGCGCGGTATGGACTGCATCCCTCACTGCCGGAGATCGCGCAGCTCTTCGAGCAGGACGAGGCCTGCGCCGTCGTCGCGAACGTGGGACCGCTGATCGAGCCCGTGACCAAGGCGCAGTTCCAGGCCCGGTCCGTGCGGCTGCCGCCGCAGCTTTTCTCGCACAACGACCAGCAGGACCAGTGGCATGCGCTCAAGGGCGAGGCCACCGCGCGTTCCGGCTGGGGCGGGCGCGTGGCGGACGTGATCACGGGACCGCAAGTCCCTGCGCCGCTCGTGCAGCCGCTCGCCGTGAACCTCTCGCTGTCGGGGCAGTCGCTGTTCCAGACCGGCCTCACCGCCCCGCCGTACACGATGGGCGCCACCGGGCCGGTGGAGCTGTTCGGGCTCGAAGGCAACGACCCGTTGTCGCTCGCGCGCCGGGCCGCGTTCGACGCCGTCCTCGGCGCCAGCTACGGGACGGTGTACGAGCGCGCCTATGCCCGGGTCCAGCAGAGCGCGCGGCGCTCCGCCGGCACGATCGGCGCGGCGCTCGCCGCGGTGCGCAGCCCGAATGCCGCGCCCTTCACGACGGCCTTCCCCGCCTCGCCGCTCGGGACGCAGCTGCGCACGGTCGCGGAGATGATCGCGGCGCGCGATGCGCTGCAGGTGAACCGGCAGATCTTCTTCGTCGCGACCGGCGGTTTCGACACGCACGATGCACAGGCCGCCGACCAGCCGGGGCTGCTCGGCAACGTGAGCCGTGGCCTCGCCGCGTTCTACCGGGCGACCGCGGAGATGGGCGTCGCTTCCAGGGTCACCACGTTCACTCAATCCGACTTCGGGCGCACGCTGACCTCGAATGGCGACGGCACCGACCACGCCTGGGGCGGCAATCAGCTCGTCATCGGCGGCGCGGTGGCGGGCCGGCGCATCTATGGAAGCTACCCGCTGCTGCGCATCGACGGGCCGGACGACGTCGGCGGTGGTCGCATGATCCCGGGCATCTCCTGCGACCAGTACGCCGCGACGCTCGCGGCCTGGTTCGGCGTGCCGGACGCAGAGCTCGCGACCGTGGCGCCCCACATCGGCAATTTCACGGAGCGCGACCTGGGCTTCCTCGCGGCGTAAGCTCGCCGGATGAAGGCGATCCGCCTGCAACGGACCGGCGCGCCGCTCGCCGAGGAGTCCATCGCGGCGCCCGAGCCCGGCCCGGGCGAAGTGCGGGTGCGCGTGCGCGCCGCCGGCATCTGTCACTCGGATGCGCATTACCGCGCCGGGGTCGCGCCCGCCAGGTTGCCTTGCACGCTCGGCCACGAGGTCGCGGGCATCGTCGAACGCTGCGGTCCCGGCGTCACGGCATTCAGGCCCGGCGACCGCGTCTGCCTCGACTATCTCGTCACCTGCGGCGAGTGCGGGCACTGCCGCGGCGGCCGCGAACAGTTCTGCGCCACGGGCGAGATGATCGGCAAGCACCGCGACGGCGGTTTCGCCGAGTTCATCTGCGTGCCGGCGCGCGGCGTCCTGCCGCTGCCCGCGACGGTCTCCTTCGAGCATGGCGCGGTGCTCATGTGCTCCTCCGCAACCGCGCTCCACGCCCTGAACAAGGCGCGGGTCGCCGCGGGCGACACGGTCGCCGTGTTCGGCGTGGGCGGGCTGGGCGCCTCGGCGATCCAGCTCGCCAGGCTGCGCGGCGCCCGCGAGGTGTTCGCCGTGGACATTCACCCGGGCAAGCTCGCGCTCGCGAAGCGGCTGGGCGCAACGCCCGTGGACGCGGCGACTTCCGATCCGGTCGCCGGGATCCGCCGCCTGACCGGCGGGCGCGGCGTGGATGCCGCCCTCGAACTGATCGGCTTGCCGCTGACGATGCGCCAGTGCGTGCAGTCGCTCGCGGTACAGGGCCGCGCGGCACTCGCGGGCCTCACGGACGGCCAGCTTTCCGTTTCGCCGTACCAGGACCTGCTCAGCCGCGAGGCCGAGGTGATCGGCGTGTCGGATCACCTGCTGCCGGAATTGCGGCAGCTGCTGGAGCACGCGTCGCGCGGCGAGCTCGACCTCGCGCCGGTCGTGACGAACACCGTGCCGCTCGAGGCGGACGCGATCAATCGCGTGCTCGACGGCCTGGCGGCTTTCGGCGGCGAGGTGCGCGCGGTGGTCGTGGTCTAGCCGCCCGGAGCGGGCGGTGGCGGATCGAGGTTGAGCGCCGGCTTCTTCTGCCCTCGGTGGCAGGTCGTGCAGTTGATGACCGGCGGATCGCTCTCCAGCCCCTCGATCGTCCTGAGCTTCGCGTTGATC